>JAXHUR010000046.1:0-26585 GCA_034189505.1 Thermodesulfobacteriota bacterium
CTGTGCGCCCTTGTCGGTGGCTACCTGCTGGACTACAGCGCCCTTGCCGCTCTGATCCCCATGGATCCCATCGAATGGCGGTCTTTCGGCATCTTTCTGGTTGAGGTCGGGGTCGGGGTCGGGGTAATGAGCATTATGGTGTCGCTGTTCTGGGACATCAGCTCCGCCGGTGAAATGGACGAGGGGTTGTAGCATGGACGGTCTGCTGAACGAAGTCATCGCCAAATACAATTACTGGATTTACGTCGTGCTGATGATGATCGGCTTCTATGCCATGATCGGCAAACGCAACCTGGTGAAGAAGCTGCTGGGCATGAATATCTTCCAGACCGCGATCATCCTGTTTTTTGTGTCCACCGGCGTAAAACGCGGAGCGGGAATCCCCATTGTCGATAAATACGAGGTGCTCAAGCATGGTGTTGATGCTTCGACGGTGATCAACCCTCTGCCCCATGTGCTGATGCTGACCGCTATTGTCGTTTCGGTGAGCGTGACGGGGGTGGCCCTGGCGTTGCTGATCCGCATTCACCGCAGATACGGAACCCTGGAAGAGGACGAAATCCTGGAGAAAATCCGCCAATGATCCTCGAGAATTTTCCTGCTCTTGTGATTGCGGTACCGTTGCTCGCCGCCTTTGCCGTCAACCTTCTCGGCCGACTGTCCCGCGCCTGGATTGCGCCGCTGGTGCTCGGTTCCCTGGCTTTCAGTACGATTGCCTCGGTGATGCTGCTGATCCGCGTGCTGCGCGAGGGTACGGTGCGTTATGTGGTGGGCGGCTGGCGTGCACCTTTCGGCATCGAGCTGGTGGTTGATCCCCTGTCCGGCCTGATGCTGGTGGTGGTCGCCGCGGTGGCCCTGGTGGCCTGTGTATCGGTGGTAAAAAATGTCGAGCAGGAATTGCCGGGCAAGGACCATCTTTTTTTCACCCTGCTGCTGATTCTGATCGCAGGCCTGCTGGGGCTGGTGGTGACCGGCGACGCCTTCAACCTCTACGTGCTGCTGGAAATCACCTCCATCACCACCTACGGCCTGATCGCCATGGGGCCTGACCGGGCGCCGCTGTCGAGCTTCAACTATATCATTATGGGCACCATCGGCGCCTGCTTCTATCTGCTGGGGGTCGGCTACCTCTATATTCTCACCGGCTCCCTCAACATGGCGGACATTGCCCTGATTCTGCCCGGCCTCGAGGGGCAGGTCGCGGTGGCCACCGCTTTTGCCTTCCTGCTGGTGGGTTTCTGGGTGAAAATGGCGTTTTTCCCTTTGCACAGCTGGCTGCCAAACGCTTACAGCCATGCCCCGAATTCCGTCGCCGTGGTGGTGGCGCCGCTGATGACCAAGGTGACGGTCTACCTGATGCTGCGCATCATCCTGACCGTTTTTTCCGTCGATTACGCCTTTTACCAGCATGCCGCCGTGCAGAGCACCATTGTGTGGGTCGCTGCCGGAGCCATTGTCTGCGCGTCTTTTCTGGCGCTGGCCCAGCGGGATCTCAAGCGCATGCTGACCTATATTATCGTGGCCGAAGTCGGCTATATGGTCGGTGGGGCATGGCTGGCCAATTCTGCGGGAATGACCGGCGCGGTGCTCCACATCGTCAACGATGCCCTCATGACTCTGTGCATGTTTCTGGCCGTGCTGGCGATTGTCTGCCGTATCGGGGATACCCGTTTTGAGAGCCTGACCGGGATCTTTCGCAGGATGCCGATCACAATGGCCGCCTTTACACTGGGGGCCTTCTCCATGATAGGGGTGCCCCCCACCTGTGGTTTTTTCAGTAAGTGGTACCTGATCCTGGGGGGGGTGGAGGCCGGCCAGTGGGGATTCGTCATCGCGCTGGTGGTCAGCAGTCTGGTGAACGCGGTGTTGTTTTTTCGCATCATTGAAATCGGTTACTTCCGCCTGGAGGAACAGGATCATGCGGCGGTGCACGGCAATGGCGTCGCCGAGGCTCCCCTGATGATCCTCAGTCCGCTGGTTCTCACGGCCCTGGCTCTGCTGGTGGTCGGTTTCGGTTCGGGCCTTATCGTCAACGATGTGATTCGATTGGCGCTCCCGGCTGGATTCTAGCCCGCAATAGCAGCCCTTTTTCCTTTTTTTGAGGTTTGTTGTCGACCATGCAGGACGCGCATAGCATTCTACCCCTGGCCGCGGTTCTTGTTTCATTGCTCGGTCCGATCCCTATTTACCTTTCGGGGCGTACTCCCAATGTGCGCGAGGCCTGGACTCTGCTCATTGCGCTGACCAAGTTTCTGCTGGTTGCCTCGATGGTTCCGGCGGTGCTCAAGGGTGTTTCCTACACCTTCACGATCGCAGAAGTGCTGCCCGGGGTGCCCCTCGAGTTGCGGGTCGACGCCATGGGCGTTTTCTTCGCCCTGGTCGCCTCCTTTCTGTGGATTCTGACCTCGATTTACTCCATCGGGTACATGCGCAGCCTCAAGGAGCATGATCAGACCCGCTATTTCGCCAGTTTCGCCGTCGCCATCAGTGCAACCATCGGCGTGGCCTTCGCCGGCAATCTCCTGACGCTCTACCTGTTCTACGAGGTTCTTTCCCTCTCCACCTATCCGCTGGTCACCCATGAACAGAACCTGGAGGCGCGGGCTTCCGGACGCAAGTATCTGACCTATATTCTGGGCTCCTCTATCGGCCTGGCCCTGCCTGCCATGGTGGTGACCTATGCGGTGGCGGGAACTCTCGATTTCCGCAGCGGCGGCATCCTGGCCGGTGTGGCCAGCCCGGAGCTGATGACGGTGCTGCTGCTCCTGTTCGTTTTCGGTTTTGCAAAAGCCGGACTGATGCCGCTGCACGCCTGGCTGCCTGCGGCCATGGTGGCGCCGACGCCGGTCAGCGCCTTCCTGCATGGCGTCGCTGTGGTCAAGGTCGGCGTCTTTTCCATCCTGCGGGTCATCTATCATATCCTCGGGCCTGAACAGCTGGAGCAGTTTGACCTTGGGGTGGTCATAACGACCCTGGCGGCCATCACCATTCTGGTCGCCTCGCTGATCGCGCTCACGCAGGATAACCTGAAAAGGCGGCTGGCCTATTCCACCGTGGGGCAGCTCTCCTACATGGTGATTGGTGCCGGGATGCTTTCCACGGCGGGAATGCTGGGCGGAACCCTGCACATTGCCATGCACGCCTTCGGCAAGATCACCCTGTTTTTCTGCGCCGGGGCGATCTATGTCGCCCATGGCAAAAAATATATCAGTCAGATGGATGGACTGGGCCGAAAGATGCCGGTGACCTATCTGGCTTTCCTGCTGGGGTCCATGAGTATTATCGGCCTGCCGCCGCTGGGCGGTTTTATCAGCAAATGGTATCTGGTTCTCGGTTCCCTGGAAGCGCATATGATCCCTGTACTGGGGGTGTTGCTGGTGAGCTCATTGCTCAACGCAGCCTATTTTCTCCCGATCGTCTACCGCGGCTTTTTCGCGCCGCTTCCAGAGGGCTCTCCCGAGGGGGTCAGGGAGGCGCCGCTGCTCTGCCTGATTCCCCTGTCGGTAACAGCTCTCGGCTCGTTGAGCCTGTTCTTCTACCCGGATCTGTTCCTGCGGTTGATCCGGCAGGCGCTTTTTCCTTAAACGCGGTCGTCAGCAAAGAGGTTTGCCCGATGAAACATAAACGTGAGTGGGACTGGTTCGACCATCCGCAGAACATCCGCAGGGTCAAGATCGTTTTCTATGCGGTGCTGGTGCTGCTGGTGGTGCCGGATTTCTTCCTTCACAAGCACACACTCTTTTCTTCCGTTGAGGCGTGGCCCGGATTTTATGCATTCTTCGGCTTCGCTTCCTGCGTGGCGATCATCCTGATATCGAAGCTGCTCGGCTTCTGGTTGAAGCGTAAAGAGGACTATTATGATTGAGTGGCTTGCGCCCTCGCTGCTCTTTTTCGCCGGCGCCCTCATTTTGCCGGCGCTCCCGCGTCCGGCGCGCAACGCCGTGATTCTGCTGGTGCCGGCGGCGGCCTTTTTCCTGATTGCGACCCTTGAGCCGGGGACGAGCTGGCACTACCGGATGTTTGGCTTTGACCTGACCCTGATGAGGGTTGACAAGCTGGCCAAGGCGTTTGGCTACGTCTTCACCATCAATGCCTTTGCGGCCTTTTTGTTCGCTCAGCACCTCAGGCATGCCCATGAGCACGTCGCGGCTCTCTTCTACATCGGCGCCAGCCTCGGCGCGGTCTTCGCCGGAGACCTGATTTCCCTGTATCTTTTCTGGGAAGTCATGGCCATCGCCTCGACCTTCCTGATTCTGGCGCGGCGCACCGAAAAGAGTCTGGGGGCAGGCTTGCGCTACGTTCTGGTTCATCTGGGCGGCGGGCTGCTGCTCCTCGCCGGCATTCTGCTCTACATTCGGGCGACGGGCTCGGTGGCATTCGAGGCGTTCACGCTGCATGACTGGCCGACCTATCTGATTCTGCTCGGCTTTCTGGTCAATGCCGCCGCTCCTCCCCTGCACGCCTGGCTCGCCGATGCCTACCCGGAGGCCACGGTCACCGGTGGAATCATTCTTACCGCCTATACCACCAAAACGACTGTCTATGCTCTGATCCGTGGTTTTCCCGGGTGGGAGATTCTTATGGTGGTCGGCTGTGTGATGGCCATCTATGGCATCATTTACGCTATTCTCGAGAACGATATGCGCCGTATTCTGGCCTATTCGATCATCAACCAGGTTGGCTTCATGGTCTGTGGTGTCGGTATCGGCACCACTCTGGCTCTGAACGGCGCGGTTGCCCATGCTTTCAGCCACATCATTTACAAAGCGCTCCTGTGGATGAGCGCCGGGGCCGTTCTCTACCTCACCGGAAAGAGCAAGTGTACAGATCTCGGCGGGCTGTACAAGACGATGCCCCTGACCTTGATCGCGGGGTGCATTGGCGCCCTGGCCATCTCCTCTTTTCCTGGTTTCTCCGGCTACACCAGCAAGCCAATGATCATCGAGGCGGGAGTTCACGAAGGTTTTTTCCTGGTCTGGCTCATCCTGGAGATCGCCTCCGCAGGGGTTTTTCTGCACGCCGGCATCAAGTTTCCGTATTTCGTATTTTTCGCCAAGGATAACGGCCTGCGCCCCGGTGAGGCGCCTAAGCACATGCTCGCGGCAATGGCCTTTCTCAGCTTTATCTGTATTTTTCTCGGGCTCTACCCGCAGCCGCTTTACGATATTCTGCCCTATCCGGTTGATTTTAACGCTTATACCTTCGAACACACTCTCAATCAGTTGCAGCTGCTGATGTTCTCGGCTCTGGCCTTTTTCCTGCTGCTGCCGCTGCTCAAACGCACCGAAACGATCTCTCTTGATACGGACTGGGTTTACCGCAAGGGCAGCCGCGCTTTCGTGCTGGTCGCCGACCGGGTATTCAACGGCATCAACAGTTGGGCCGAGCGTGTTCTGGGCTGGCAGTTGACCGGGCTTCTGGCGCGGTTCGCCAGCGACCCGGGCGCGAGTATTCAGAAGTACTGGGTGCGCCTGACGGCCGAATACAGCGGAACCCGGGAGCGCGAGGAGTTGATGGAGGAGATCGATCGCCGCAGCCGCACGGCAACTTATCCCATAGGGATTCTGGTGCTGTTCGCAGTGTCGCTGCTGGCGCTGATGTCGATTCTGTTTATTCTGTTCTGAACCCGTTACACCCCTGATGGAAGGCGGATGTCGATGAAAAAACTAATGCTGGCCATCGACGGCTCTCCCCAGTCCCTGCGCGCCGCGGAGTATGTCGCAGAGGTGGCGCCCCATCTTCCCGACGTCGGAATCGTGCTTTTTTCGGTCGTCACCGGGCTGCCGCCCGATGCCGAGATTGCCCTGGACGCCTCGCCGCCCCCCGCACATGAACTGCACGGCGATGAGGATAAGCGTGACGAGCTGCAGTCGCTGCACGCCCTGGTTGTCAGGATCAAGGAACTGTTTGCCGGCAAAGGGCTTGCCGGCGATGAGCTGAAGGTCTGCTGCAGGCCGATGCGCCACGGGGTGGCAGAAGATATCCTCGAGGAGGCCCGTGCACGGGGGTGCGATACCGTCGCGGTCGGTTCCCGGCATCTTTCCAAGGTCATGTCGCTGCTGCAGGGAAGTGTTTCAGACAACCTGGTGCACAACGCCAATGCCCTGACGCTGTGGGTGGTCGGCTAAGTCATCTTCTCCCATGTCGGGCCTTTATATTCATATCCCTTTCTGCCTGCGCAAATGCCCCTACTGCGATTTTTTCTCTGCAGAAGACGCTATCCCCGCAGATTATTCCCGCCTGCTCTGCCGCCATCTTGAACTGGTCGCGTCCCGCCAGCCGCAGCGCAATGCCTTTCAAACCATTTTTTTCGGCGGCGGCACCCCCTCCCTCATGCCTCCGGCCCGGGTGGCCGAGGTTCTTGACCGGGCGGCTGACCTGTTCGGGATTGATGCCGGTGCGGAGATCTCCCTGGAGGCCAACCCGGGGACGCTGACCCTGGACGATTTGCGAGGTTTCCGTGCCGCCGGAATCAACCGTCTGTCGCTGGGGGTGCAGTCTCTCAACGATGCGTCCCTTAAATGTCTCGGCCGTATTCACGATGCGCGGCAGGCCCGGTCCGCCAGTACGCTGGCGCGCCGGGCGGGCTTTGACAGCCTGGGGCTCGATCTGATGTTCGCCCTGCCGGGGTCGACACGGGCTGCGCTCGAAGCTGAGATAACGGCCTTCGTTGAGCTTGAACCCGATCATCTCTCCTGCTATGGCCTGACTGTGGAGGAAGGGACCTCCTTTCACCGGAAATTCTCCCTGGGGCATCTGCCGCTCCCCGATGAAAACGACTATGCCGCAGCTTTTGAGCTGCTCCACGCGCGGCTCACCGCCAGGGGTTTTTCCCATTATGAGATCTCCAACTATGCCCGCCCGGGATTCGAGTGCCGCCACAATCTGCGTTACTGGCAGCGCAGAGACTATCTCGGCATCGGACCCGGAGCCCATTCTTTCTACCCCGTGGGGTGGGGCGAGCGCTGGTCGGTGCCCGGCGATCTGGAGCGCTACCGCTCCCGTCTGCAGCAGGGGGCCGATGCGGCGGAGCGGATCGAAACTTTCGACCGGCGCGGTGCCATGGCTGAAACGCTCTATCTTGGACTGCGTACCGCTGAAGGGGTGGATGCCAGGTTATTCCAGGAGCGTTTCGGGGACAGCATAGATTCTCTTTTTCCCAAGGCGATTCAGCGCTGCGGTTCCTGCCTGCGGCAGGACGGAGATCGGCTGCACTTCACCCTGCAGGGCTGGTTGCTCTACGACCATCTCATCTCCTTATTTTTGTGAGAAATTTTCTCTAATTTTTCCATTTTCGCTGCCTTGACAAAGCAGGGGGGCGTTGTTATGTTGTTCTCGGTTAGCACTCGAGGCAAATGAGTGCTAACTTGTTTGTCAGAGGCCGGGAGATCTCCGGCTTCAGGTTTTTTGGGGATTGTTTGTCATGACCGAAGCGCTCAATGAAAGAAGCCGCAAGATACTTGAGGCGATCATCGAGGATCATATCGCCTCGGCGGAGCCGGTAGGGTCGCGTGCCATTACCCGTCGGCACGGCATCGCCCTGTCTCCGGCAACGGTGCGCAACGTCATGTCCGACCTGGAAGACATGGGGTACCTGATCGCACCCCACACCTCCTCCGGGCGGATCCCGACGGAGAAAGGGTACCGCTTTTATCTCGACTCCCTGCTGCGGGTGCGCGCGCTGACCGCCCAGCAGAAAGAGCGCATCCGGCGCTACTACCAGCGCCGTGGCCTGCGTGCCGATGAGTTGCTGCGCGAAGCCGGACGGGTGCTGAGCAACATCAGTCATTACACCGGAATCGTTATGGCGCCGCAGTTTACTGCGTCCGTATTCCGGCATATTGAATTCGTGCGCCTGTCCCACGGGCGTATCCTGGTGATTTTCGTCAGCGAAAGCGGCCTGGTGCAGAACAAGATTATCGAGACCAGGGAAGATCTGTCGCAGCGTGATCTTGAGAATCTCAACAATTATCTCAATCAACGTTTCGCAGGTCTGCCTATCGGCAAGATCAAGCAGCGCCTCCTGCACGAGATGACGCAGGAAAAGGCGCTTTACGACAAGCTGTTCGCCCGGTTCATGGGACTTTTCGACGCAGCTCTCGCGGACGAAAGCCGTGAGGTGTTCATCGAAGGCGTCAGCCGCATGCTCGAGCAGCCGGAATTCAGCGACCTGGAACGGATGAAGCGTCTTTTTCAGGCTTTTGAGCAGAAAAGCACTCTGGTTGAGTTTCTGGACAAGTGCCAGAAGAGTCAGGGAGTGCAGATCTTCATCGGAAGCGAAACCTCGTATCGTGAAATCGAGGGGTGCAGCCTGATTACGGCGTCCTACCACAGCGGTGACGGTACCATCGGCACCCTTGGCGTGATCGGCCCGACCCGCATGGCCTATTCACAGGTCATTCCGGTCGTCGACTATACGGCCCAACTGGTCAGCCAGCTGCTGGAAACAGAGAACGAATAGGAGATTTTTTATCGTGCCCAAGAAGAAAAAAGACAGTCAACAGAGTGAAGCGCGGCAGCCTGACGCCGTGATTCCCGAGGCCGAACCGGTCGAGGAAGTGCCCGGGGACGCCGACGGTGAGGGTGTACAGGCAGCCGGCGGTGCAGTGGAACGCGAACTGGAGCAGGCGCGCGAGGAAGCGCAGCGCAACCATGACCAGTATTTGCGGGTTGCCGCTGATCTTGAAAATTTCCGCAAGCGTGCTCAGCGGGAGAAGGAGGAGCTTTCCAAATTCGCCAATGAGCGTATTCTGCGGGAGATCCTGCCGGTTGTCGATAACCTCGAGCGCGCCGTCGAGCATGCCCGCCAGGAAAATTCCAGCGGCGAAGGGCTGCTGGAAGGTGTGGAGATGACTCTCACCCAGTTCGGCAAAGTTCTGGAAAAATTTGGAGTGACGCCGGTCAGCAGTATCGGCGAACCTTTCGATCCCGCCCGCCATGAAGCGGTGGGCCAGCTTGAAACAGCTGAACATGCGCCCAATGTTGTCGCGCAGGAACTGCAGAAGGGATATCTGCTGCATGAAAGGCTGCTGCGCCCCGCCATGGTCCTGGTGGCCAAACCCCCGGCGGATGACGCACAGGATGAAAAAAACGGGAAGGCCTGATTTTCCTGCACCCAGAAAAAGAGCAACGTCATTTAAAAGGAGGATATACACCATGAGTAAAGTAATCGGCATCGATTTAGGGACCACCAACTCCTGTGTGGCGGTCATGGAAGGCGGCGAGCCTGTCGTCATTGCAAATGCGGAGGGTTCCCGCACCACTCCCTCCATGGTCGCTTTCACCGAAAGCGGCGAACGGCTGGTTGGCCAGCAGGCCAAGCGCCAGGCGGTCACCAATCCGGAAAACACCCTGTTCGCCATCAAGCGCCTGATCGGGCGAAAATTTGATTCTGAAGCGGTGCAGAGGGATATCAAGATCAGCCCTTTCAAGATCATCAAGGCGGATAACAATGACGCCTGGGTGGAGGTGCGCGGCAAGAAATACAGCCCGCCCGAAATCTCGGCTATGATCCTGCAGAAAATGAAGCAGACCGCTGAAGATTATCTGGGCGAAACGGTGACCGACGCGGTTGTTACCGTACCGGCCTATTTCAACGACTCCCAGCGCCAGGCTACCAAAGACGCCGGCAAGATCGCCGGTCTCAATGTGCTGCGCATCATCAACGAGCCCACCGCAGCGGCTCTGGCCTATGGCCTGGACAAGAAAAACGATGAAAAAATCGCCGTTTTCGACCTTGGCGGCGGTACTTTCGATATTTCCATTCTCGAACTCGGCGACGGCGTGTTCGAAGTCAAGTCCACCAACGGCGATACCTTTCTCGGCGGCGAAGACTTTGACCAGCGCATCATCGACTACGTGGCGGATGAGTTCAAGAAAGAGCAGGGGATTGATCTGCGCAGCGACAAAATGGCCCTGCAGCGCCTCAAGGAAGCATCCGAAAAAGCCAAGTGCGAACTCTCCAGCTCGGTGGAGACCGACATCAATCTGCCTTTCATCACCGCCGACCAGAGCGGACCGAAGCACCTCAACATCAAGCTGACCCGTTCCAAGCTCGAAAGCATCTGTGCAGAGCTGCTCGACCAGCTGGTCGGCCCCTGCAAGACCGCTCTCAAGGATGCGGGACTTTCGCCCTCCGATGTCAACGAGGTTATTCTGGTGGGCGGCATGACCCGCATGCCCGCGGTGCAGAAGAAAGTGCAGGAGATCTTCGGCAAGCAACCCAGCAAAGGGGTCAACCCTGACGAAGTTGTAGCCATCGGCGCAGCCATTCAGGGCGGCGTGCTTAAAGGCGATGTCAAGGACGTGCTGCTGCTCGACGTCACGCCGCTGTCTCTCGGTATTGAGACGCTCGGCGGGGTAATGACCAAGCTGATTGAGAAAAACACCACTATCCCCTGCCGCAAAAGCCAGATCTTCTCCACCGCGGCGGATAACCAGCCGGCCGTGTCGGTGCATGTGCTGCAGGGCGAGCGCGAAATGGCCGCCGACAACAAGACCATCGGCCGTTTTGAGCTGGTCGGTATTCCGCCGGCGCCGCGCGGCGTGCCTCAGATCGAGGTCACCTTCGATATCGACGCCAACGGCATTCTGCATGTCTCCGCCAAGGATCTCGGCACCGGAAAGGAGCAGTCGATCAAGATCACCGCGTCCTCCGGCCTGTCGGAAGAAGAGATCGACCGCATGGTCAAGGATGCGGAGAGCCATGCCGGCGAGGACAAGAAGAAGCGCGAGCTGATCGAAGCCCGCAACCAGGCGGACGGTCTGGTCTACACTACCGAGAAGTCCCTCAGCGAGCACGGCGACAAGGTCGACGCCGAAACCAAGGAAAAGATCCAGGGGGCCCTGGACGATCTCAAAAAAGCGATGGAAGGCGACAGCGCCGAGGAGATCCAGTCCAAGACTCAGGAACTGGCCCAGGTTTCGCACAAGCTTGCCGAAGTCATGTACTCTCAGGCGCAGGAAGAGGGCCAGGCCGCCGAAGGTGACGCCCAGGCCGGCGCTGAAAGCGCCAAGGATGACAATGTCGTCGACGCCGAATTCGAAGACGTGGACGAAGACGAAAAGAAGAAGTAACCAGGCCGCATTGCGTGCGGTGTGAACCTTAATCTGGCTCGACGGGAGCCGGGAGAATCTCCCGGCTCCCTTTTGCCGTGTGTGGACCTGTATGTCCACCCGCGGCCTGAGGGCCACGCCCGAGAGGTAATTCAGTTTGGCTAAACGAGATTATTACGAGGTCCTGGGGGTTAATCGCAACGCCAGCGAGACCGAAATCAAAAAAGCCTACCGCAAGCTCGCTCTCAAGCATCATCCCGACAAGAACCCGGGAGATAAGAAGGCTGAAGAGGTCTTCAAGGAGGCCTCGGAGGCCTACGCGGTGCTGTCAGACAGCCAGAAGCGGGCCCAGTACGACCAGTTCGGCCACGCGGGCATAAACGGCGGCGGTTTCAGTGAAGGTTTCGGCGGATTTGGCGGCGGCAGTCCCTTTGAAGACATCTTCGGCGACATCTTCGGTGACATCTTCGGCGGTGGCGGGGGAGCGCGCCGCGGGCGAGGCCGGCGTGGGGACGATCTGCGCTACAATCTGACCATCACCTTCGAAGAGGCCGCTTTCGGTCATGAAACTAATATCGAAGTGCCGCGGCACCAGAGCTGCTCCACCTGCAGCGGCAGCGGGGCGCGCCCCGGATCCCGACCCGATACCTGTCCCACCTGCCGTGGCGCGGGCCAGGTCCGGCATCAGCAGGGCTTCTTCTCCCTGACCCGTCCCTGCCCCGATTGCGGCGGCGAAGGGCGCATCATCAAGGATCCCTGCCCTGATTGCCGCGGGACCGGGCGTGTGCGCGAAAAACGCAGCCTTTCCATCAAAATCCCGGCGGGAGTCGAAACCGGCAACCGTCTCAAGCTCAGCGGCGAGGGGGAAGCTGGCTCCCAGGGTGGGCCTCCGGGAGATCTATACGTGGTGATCACGGTTAAAGATCACCCGATCTTCCAGCGCGAGGGGCGCGACGTCATCTGCGAGGTGCCTATTTCATTTCCGCAGGCGGCGCTCGGCCATGAACTGGAGGTGCCGACCCTGGAAGGCAAGGTCAAGCTCAAGATTCCCGCGGGCACTCAATCCGGTAAGGTGCTGCGCCTGTCCGGCAAAGGCATTCCCTCGCTGCAGGGCTACGGCCGCGGCGACCAGCTGGTGGTGGTACGGGTCGAGACCCCAAGTCGCTTGACCGCCCGCCAACGGGAGCTGCTTGAAGAGTTTGCCCGTGAAAGCGGCGAGGAAGTTCATCCCATGGGCAAAGGATTTTTCGATAAAGTCAAAGAGATGTTCGGCTGATTTTTGAGCCGCATGAAAGGATGGGCATGTGGCGTAGCACAGCAATGAGGTTGATTTTGGCGGCCCTGGTGATTTTTTCGGGGCTTCTGCTGCCGGCGGCGGCGCAGATGTTTTCGCAGCAGAGCGCTTCACGCACCGCAGGCCCTGAGGCGCTGGAGGTGCGTCGGGCGGCGGACCTTTATCGTGAGGGGAATCTGGACGAGGCGCTGAGGCGGTTGCGCGGTTTTGTGATTCGCAACCCGTATTCCCCCTGGCGTGAGCAGGCCTACCTCTATCTTGCCCGGATCTTTCATGATCGCGATGACTGCGAGGAAGCGCTGCTCTACCTTGATCGCCTTGAGCAGGAGCCGAAAGCCGATATTGCTGAACTGATGCGCGGCTCGTGCCTGGTTCGGATGGGCCGCTACTCACAGGCCCTGGAGCACCTGCTCCCGCTGCGCGAGTCTGATCTGGATGATTCGGACCGTGCCCTGCTGCTCGGCCGCATAGGGCAGGCTCAGGCCGCCCTGGGGCAGCCGCTGCAGTCTCTGGTTTTTCTCGATCAGGCCGCGGAACTTGATGAACACCCTGAGCGCTGGCTGAGCGAGGCCCACCGGATTCTCCGCGAAGCCGAGGCCTCGATTCTCGAGGAAGCCTCCTTCATGTTCCGCGGGCGTGCTGTCGGGCAGGACGCCGATCTGCAGCTTGCACTGCGGGCAGCGGACGCGCGACAGGACGACCGGGCGCTGTCGCTGCTGGCGAGGATCATGGCGGATCCCACCCCCTTTCCCTATCGTGACCAGGCCCGTTCCCTTTTAGCGCGAATCGACGGCAGCGGCACCGCCACCCGCAATGCCCTGGGAGTTGTTCTGCCCTTATCCGGTCGCTATGAATCCTTTGGTGAGCTGGTGCGTCGAGGGATGGAGCTGGCTCTGGAACTGCATCATCAGGGGGGGAATCCCTTGACCCGCTTTATTTATCGCGACAGCGGCGCGGACGCAGCCCGTGCCACTGATGCCGTTGCCACGCTGGCAGGAGTGGATGGGGTGATGGCAGTCGCAGGTCCCTTGACCGGAGAAGCCTCCTGGGGCGCAGCCCTGGAAGCACAGCGTCGCGGCGTGCCCCTGGTCTCTTTGTCGCCGCGCGCCGGGTTGCCGGAGGTCGGTGATTTTGTTTTTCGCAACTCCCTGACCAGTGAGCAGCAGGCCCGAGCGCTGGCTGGTTACGCGATCGAAGACCTGAATCTATATCGTTATGCCATTCTTGCTCCAGAAGAAGGGCAGGGGCGGGAGCTGGCCGACCTTTTTGCGGCGCAGGTTGAGCGGAAAGGGGGGCGCGTGGTGAAACGGCAGAATTATCCCCCCGACCTCACCGACTTCCGTGTCCAGATCAAACGGCTGCTCGGCCAGGATCCCAATGCGCCGGAACCTCAGAATGAAGACAGAGAGCCTTCGCCCCCCCCTTTTGATGCGCTGCTGATTCCCGACTATGCCGAGATGATCGGGCTGATTGCACCGCAACTTGCGTATTATGATCTCACCGATGTTCAATTGCTGGGGATTAACGGTTGGAATTCACCGCAGCTGCTCGAGCGCGCCGGTCGGTTCGTAGAGGGCGCGGTGTTTGTCGACGGATTCTTTGCTGGCAGCCCCGATCCCATTGTGCGCGAGTTTGTAGCCCTGTACCACGAAACTCATGGTCAAGAGCCTTCGATACTGGAAGCTCAGGCTTTTGATACGGCCGGATTGCTGCTCTATCTGCTCGGCCGGCCCGATGTCGACAGTCGGGAGGATCTGCGCCGCGCTCTGGCGTCTGTGCGGAACTATCCCGGGGTGACGGGGACTCTGTCTGTTGATGAACGGGGAGAGATCATGCGCGAGCTGTTCCTGATCCGCGTGGAGCAGGGCGCTTTTGTCCAGATAGATCGCGAGCGCAACCGTGCCTTGCCGATGCCGTTGGATTTTTGAGCGATGAGGCCAATGACCTGGTCTTTGGTGGTATTTTGCCTGCTGTTCTCAGGCTGTGGCATTTCTTCCGTTTCTTTGCCTTCATCCACCGGTATTGCCGGCCGTGTCCATGCTCAGACCGGCGGCAGTATCGAAAATACGGTCGTTTATGCTTACCGCAATGCCGACAGCGGCCTGCGCGGCCCTGCTGATTTCGCCGCACCGGTCGATGAGCAGGGAGACTACTTTCTTGATCTGGTGGAAGGGCGTTACTTTCTGGTGGCCCGTCGGCGATCCGCCCCCGGGCAGAAGGAGGGACCCCCTCGCCCCGGTGATGTCTGGGCGAGGCATCCCCAGAATCCCCTGGAGGTGCGCGAGGGGCGGATTACGAAGGCCGATTTCCAGCTGCCCCGCAGTGCGCACAGGGAGCCGGTGGCCGCCCTTGTCCGCAGCGATACCGCCCTGCGCGGCCGGCTGATCGATGACAACGGCAGGCCGCTGGAAGGGGTTGTGGTGCTGGCCTACCGGTCCGAAGAGGCGCGCGGCAGACCCGATCACCTTTCCCAGGCCACCGGGCCAGATGGACGCTTTGTTCTGTATCTGCCTCAGGGCGGGCGGTACTGCCTGCTGGTGCGCGATCAGGGGCGCGGGCGCCCCGGAACGGCCGACCTTTACCGTTTTGCCGAGGAGAACGAACCTTTCTGCCCATCGCTCACAACCGGCCGGGAAAGGGACCTGGGCACTCTGACTCTGCGGGGACGGCTGTAAGCCGCTAAGGCTGAGGGTTCTGCTCGCCAAAACTGAGCAGGGCATGAAGCAGTTGCACGCGGGGCATGGCAACATGGCGTGCGGCGGCGCGCTGTAAAGGGATCTGGTAGATGGATTCCAGCTCGAGGGGGCGCTGCTCCTGGCGATCGATCATCATGCTGGGGCGATAGCTGCCCATCTCATCCGTTACAGCAAGCATCCGGTCAACGAAATCTGCCGCAATAGGGTTCGACAGCTCCTGGGCGTTGCCTGCGGCAAGGACCTCCTGCATCAAGGCTCGCACCTCCCTGCGCATTGGTTCATGGCTCAGGAGTTGATCGGTGGTACAACCGGTCAGCGCGCACAGGCCGTTGAATGGAATATTCCACACCAGCTTCTCCCAGCGTGCCTTGGTTAAATCTGCGACGGCTTCGCAGGCAACGCCGGCTTCCTCGAACAGCTGAGTCAGCCGCCGCGCTCTCTCGGAAAGCCCGCCGCTGAATTCGCCAAGGCGAATCCTGCCCTGGTCGAGGTGGTGGACAAACCCCGGTTCGCCGCGGTTGCAGCACAGAAAGGCGATGCCCCCCATGACCCGCTGCGGACCATGGATCTGAGCGAGAAGTTCCTCGTTCCCAAGGCCGTTCTGCAGGGTCAGCACCACAGTGTTTTCTCCCACCAGAGGCGTGGTCAGTTCGGCCAGGCGAGGATTGGCAAATGTTTTCAACCCCACCACTACCAGGTCGACCTGCCCCATTTCCGCAGGCGTGGCGTACCCCTTGACCTGCTCAAGGTGAAAGTCGCCTCGGGGTGAAGTAACCGTCAGCCCCCGGCGGGAAATCGCCTCAAGGTCACGCCGCAGCAGAAAGCGAACCTCGTTGCCCGCGCGCTGCAGCATGGCGCCATAGTAGAGGCCAAGGGCACCGGCGCCGATAAAGGCTATGCGCATAAAAGATCTCTCCTTGAAGTGTCATTTTACGGATGGCCCCTCCACCCACCGTGCCTGGGCAAAAAGGTGAACCAATATCCGGGCAGCACCGTGCCGTCGGAACTGAATCCGAGAGTCAGTCCGAAATTGCGCGGCAACCGCCAAACTTTAGCACAGCCAAGCTTTCGCGACCAGAGCCCGAATGCGCTGAATTTCGGCCCCGGGCGACGAAACGGACTGGTCGTTGACCGGGAGGCTCGGTTATGGTAAACTTTCCGTCTATTTTTCAGGAGGCTTGAACCATGTTCAAAATTGGTGATAAGGCGGTTTACCCGGCTCAGGGAGTCGGTGTGATCGAGGCTATCGAGTCTAAGGAATTCCAGGGCCAGAGTCTCGATTTTTACGTGATGCGCATTGTCGACAGCGATATGACCATCATGGTTCCCGTGAACAACGCTGAAGTGGTCGGCTTGCGCTGCCCGATCGGCATGGATGAGGTGAACACCATCTTCGGTCTTCTCGAAGAGCCGCAGAAAGGCGGGCCAGTGGCCTCCTGGAGTCGTCGCCAGCGGGAATACAACGAGAAGATCAAGTCCGGCGACCTGTTCGAAGTGGCCGAAGTGCTGCGCGACCTCTACCAGATCCGCTGCGACAAGGAGCTGTCCTACGGCGAAAAGAAGGTGCTCGAGCAGGCTCAGAAACTGCTGATCAAAGAGCTGGCCCTGGCCCAGAACGCCGAAGAAGCCCTGGTTCATCAGCGGATCGAGCAGATTTTTCATTGATTCGCCTTTGAGTTGAACTTTGCCGCCGGATTCCGTGGCGGATTCCGTGCTGCCGGGGCGCGCGGGCACGGGGAGAGTTGCGTCCCGCGGAGATGGATGAAGACCACGGCCCTGATTCCCGCGGCCGGCATGGGCCGGCGCATGGGAGCTTCGATCAACAAGCAGTATCTCGAACTGGCGGGCCGTCCCATTCTGGCTCACACCCTCGCCCTGTTCGAGAACTCCCCCGATATCGACAGGATTATTGTCATCTCCCCCCAGGAGGAGACCTCCTTCTGTCGCGAACAGGTCGTGAACCGCTACGGCTTCCGCAAGGTTCACGACATCGTGGCCGGCGGTGCTGAACGGCAGGACTCTGTGCGCAACGGACTGGCTGCTCTTCCCGGCGCGCGTGAGGATGATGTTGTTCTTGTTCACGACGGCGTGCGCCCCTTTATGCCGGCGGCGCTGCTGCCCGAGGTGATTGCGACTGCGCAGCAGGTCGGCGGGTGCGTGGTGGGCGTACCGGTCAAGGATACGGTAAAGGAAGTCAGCGATCACCGCGTGATCGGCACACCGGAGCGGGAGCGTCTGTGGCTGGCGCAGACGCCGCAGGCTTTCCCCTTTTCAGTTATTCGCCGGGCCCATGACCGCGCACTGGCCGAGAACTTTCGCGGCACAGACGACGCTTCCCTGGTGGAGCGTCTCGGTCTGCCGGTGGCGATGGTGCAGGGCAGCTATCGCAACATCAAGATCACCACGCCCGAGGATCTGACCCTGGCCTACGCCTTTCTCGGGGAACAAACCCTGTAATTAAGCAGCCGGCCGTCGATTTCGACAGGCCGGTTTTGTACTTGTAGACAAAATCGAAAGGAGGCATCATGTTTCGTATCGGCCAGGGCTATGATGTGCACCGCCTGGTGCCCCAGCGTCGGTTGATCCTCGGCGGGGTCGTGATCGAACACGAGCGGGGGTTGCTGGGGCATTCCGATGCGGATGTGCTGCTGCACTCCATCTGCGACGCCATCCTGGGGGCTCTGGGGCAGGGAGATATCGGGCGCCATTTTCCCGATACGGACTTGGCCTACCGCGGCATCTCAAGCCTCAAACTGCTGCGTGACGTGATGGCGCTGGCCGAGGGCGCCGGCTACGCGATCGGCAACCTCGATGCGACGGTGGTCGCCCAGGCGCCCAGGCTGGCGCCTTATATCCGCGCCATGGTGGAAAATATCGCTGCCGCCTGCCACACCGACGTGGAGCGGGTCAACGTCAAGGCGACCACCACGGAAGAGTTGGGATTCGCCGGCCGCCGCGAGGGGATCGCCGCCCAGGCGGTGGTTTTGCTGCAGAAGAGTTCCGTCACCGAAGAGCTTCCTTTCTGAACACTGTCTTGTTTTAATTCCATGCCCAACTGGGCAGGATTCAATCTGAGAAAAGGCCAGGATTACCGATACATGAGCGACAATCATTACTCTCACGCCACCAATTTCATCCGCAACATCATCGAAGAAGATCGTGCGGCCGATTCCCGCCGCCAGGTCATTACCCGCTTCCCCCCTGAGCCCAACGGCTATCTGCACATCGGCCACGCCAAGTCCATCTGTCTCAATTTCGGCCTGGCTGCCGATTACGGCGGCCGTTGTCATCTGCGCCTTGACGACACCAATCCTGAAAAGGAAAGCGCCGAGTACGCCGAGGCGATCAAGGATGCGGTGCGTTGGCTCGGTTTCGAGTGGGGCGAGCATCTCTATCACGCCTCTGATTATTATGGGCAGCTCTACGCCTGGGCCGAGGCGCTGATCGAGCGCGGCAAGGCTTTTGTGTGCAGCCTCAACGCCGAGCAGATGCGCGAGATGCGGGGAACGCTCACCGAGCCGGGGCGCGAGAGCCCTGATCGCGACCGCCCGGTGGCCGAGAACCTGGATCTGTTCCGCCGCATGCGTGCCGGTGAGTTTGCGGACGGAGCATACACGCTGCGCGCCCGCATCGATATGGCCTCTCCCAATATGAACCTGCGCGATCCGGTCATCTACCGCCTCCAGCGCCATCATCACTACCGGACCGGCGACGCCTGGTGCATCTACCCCATGTATGACTACGCCCACCCGCTGTCCGACGCCCTGGAGGGTGTCACCTACAGCCTGTGCACCCTGGAATTCGAGGATCATCGCCCGCTCTACGACTGGTTTCTGGAGCAGCTGGCGGATCTGCTGCCGGCCCGGCCGCGCCAGATCGAATTCGCCCGTCTCAACCTCGCCTATACGGTGATGAGCAAGCGCAAACTGCTGGAGCTGGTGCGTGAAGGGCATGTGCAGGGATGGGACGATCCACGCATGCCGACCCTGGTGGGCCTGCGGCGCCGCGGATTTCCGCCCGCCGCCATTCGCGCCTTCTGCGACCGTATCGGCGTCGGCAAGAGCGACGGTTGGATCGACATGGGCGTGCTTGAGGATTGCGTGCGGCAGGAGTTGAACGATACGGCCCCGCGGGCGATGGCGGTGCTTGACCCGCTCAAGGTGGTGATTACCTCCTATCCCGAAGAGCGGCAGGAAGAGTTTGACGCACCCAATCATCCGCAGAAACCGGAGATGGGCACCCGCAAGGTGCCGTTCTGCCGTGAGATCTATATCGAGCGCGGCGATTTCATGGAAGACCCGCCCCGCAAATTTTTCCGTCTCGGGCCGGGGCGCGAGGTGCGTCTGCGCAACGGCTACATCATCCGCTGCGACGAGGTGGTCAAGGATCCGCTCAGCGGCGAGGTCACCGAGCTGCGCTGCAGTCACGATCCCGATACGCTCGGCGCCAACCCAAAAGACGGCCGCAAGGTCAAGGGCACCATCCACTGGGTTTCGGCCCGCCACGCTCGGAAAGCCGAGGTGCGCCTTTATGACCGCCTGTTCTCCGTGCCCAGTCCGGGCCAGGGACAGAGCGATTACCGTCAGGATCTGAACCCCGGGTCCCTGCAGCTGTGCAGCGCCTTGATCGAGCCGTCTCTGGCCGTAGGGCAGGGGTGCTTCCAGTTTGAGCGGACCGGTTATTTTTATACCGATCCTGTCGACAGCGGACCGGCCGCGCCGGTCTTCAACCGTGTCGTCACCCTGCGTGATACCTGGGCCAAGATCGGACAGCAGGGCGGCTGACGCCGAGGCAGAATTTATATCGCATGCCGCGGACTCAACTCCACAACCCTGCCCCGCGGGTCTGCATTGCCGATACCGAAGGGGGGCTTTGCGCCGGCCTGGCCGATGTCGTGGCCGAGGCCGGCGCGAGCGCCGAACTGGTGACCTTCGATCAGGATCTGGAAAGGATTCTGAGCGAAGAGCACTGGGACGTTGTCATCCTGGGACTCGAGCTGTCCGGCAGGTCTGGGCTGGAACGGTTGCGGCGGCTCGAAACGCGGCGCGTCTATCGGCGTCTGCCGGTCATGGTGGTGGCTGACTGCCCCGAGCTCGAATTTGAGCTGCCGGATGTCTTCGATTTTCTCCCTGCCCCGGTAGACTCTGAACGGCTTCGCGTTTTTCTGCAGCAGGCGTTGCAGCTGCAGACTCCCCTCAATACCAGGCAGTATCCCCCCCTGACCCGCGACGACCTCTTCGCATTTCAGGATTTTCTCGTCCAGCACAGCGGCCTGCGCTTCGATCTGCGCAACAAAAATATGCTGGAACGGGGTCTGCAGCGGCGCATGCGGGTGCTGGGCATCGATCGCTACCGCGGCTACCTCGACTATCTCACCACCTCCCCTTACTGCCATGACGAGTTGAGCCGGCTGTTGAGGCTTCTGACTGTCGGGGAAACCTGTTTTTTCCGCTACCTCAACCAGTTCGAAGCGCTACGGCGACAGGTGCTGCCGGAACTTCTTGAACATCGACGGGCGGATCGCATCCTGCGAATCTGGTCGGCTGGATGTTCCACCGGCGAGGAGCCTTATTCCCTGGCCATCGTACTGCGGGAGTTTTTTCCGGAAACCCGAGACTGGGATGTGCGTATTCTGGCCGGCGACCTCAATCCGCAGGCCCTGCACAAAGCACGCAGCGGTGTTTATGGTGCACGGGCGCTGCGCATGACGGACCCCGCCATTGTCGACAAATACTTTCACTTGCACGACAAAAGTTATATTCTCGACCAATCGATCCGGCGCATGGTGAGGTACCATTCCCTCAACCTGCAGCGGCACAATTACCCGGATGAGGCTCAGGGGCTGGCGGAGATCGATCTTCTTATGTGCCGCAATGTCCTGATTTACTTCAACCGCGGCACTTGCCGCTCGGTGCTCGAGGGCTTTTATCGCACCCTGCGCCCTGGCGGATATCTGTTTCTTGGGCATGCGGAGACGCTGGCGTCTTTTTCGACCCGCTTCGAACGGCTGAGCGGGGCGGGTGGTTTTTTCTATCGTCGCCCTCTGCATGAAGAGGTTCAGTCTGCCGAAGAGAGCGAGCACTCTGCGCCTGCGACCTCTGCCATCCTGCATGATGTGTCGCCGAAACACTCCGCTGCCTCGTTCGCGCCGCCTGCGGTCGGGTCGTTGGGTGGTGCGCCTGGTGCAAAAAGCAATGCTGGTCTGCCGTCGCCCAACAGGGAGGAGATCCCGTCGACGGGTTCTCTGGCGACCCAATGCCGGGAAGCGGCACAGGCTGTGGCCCGTGAAGACCATAGCGAAGCGTGCCGCCTGTACGGAGATATTCTGAAGCAGGATCCGCGGCATTGCGATGCCTTGACCGGCATGGGTTTTCTGCATGCCAACCAGGGCGACTACCTGCAGGCGCTGCAATGGGGTGCACGGGCTCTTGCGGTTGATGACCTTCATGCCGATGCCTATTTTCTGCGCGGGCTGGCCTTTGAACTGGATGAGCAATGGGAGAAGGCCCGCGAAGAATATCGCAAGGCGCTGCTGATCGATCTCGATTTCGTCATGCCCTATTTTCAGCTCAGCCGCATTTACCAGCGCCAGGGACGCATAGAAGATGCGCGCCGGGAGCTTTCCAATACGCTGAAGCGACTTGATCAATTGCTTCCGGGGACTCTGGTGACTCATTCCGGCGGGTTCAGCCGCGAAGAACTGATCGAGATCTGCCGTTCGCTGCTGGCGCGGATCGAAGCCCGTTGAACACCATGATGAGGTCTTCAGGAGTAAGTACGATGAGCGATTCTTCGCAGTCTGTAGATGAAATACGGCGCACCCTCGACCGCATGCGACAGGATTACTGGCGCCAGATAGAAGAACAGGACGAAGCACCGCAGGGAAAGACGCGTGATTTCGTGCTGCTGCGCCTGGCGCAAGAATGGTTCGGCGTTCCCTGTGAGCAGGCCCGTGAAGTGCTCAGGGTCCCTCGCCTGGTGCCGGTGCCCGGTGTCGATGACCAGATCGCCGGCATTGTCAACGTGCGCGGACATATTGTCGCCGTCACCGACCTGCGTGCGCTGTGCGGCCTGGCGCGGGCTGAAAACGACAGAAATTCGCGCCTGATGCTGGTCGAGGCGCCGGGTGTGACCACGGTCCTGCTGGTGGATGAGGTGCGCGATATCCGCACGATCAAGGTCGACGACATCGAGGAGAGTCCCCGGCATTTTGGCCGGCTCCCGGCCGAGGTGTTTCTCGGTCGGGCGGAACTTGCGGAGGGGCTGGTCAGCCTGATCGATGTCGATCGCTTGCTGCGGTGCCCCGAGTTGATTGTCGAGTAGAATCACCGGCGCAGTTGCAGGCAGTTTATTCGCCGACCGTGATCAACGGCGGCCTTACGTGATGAGGTGAGAGATGCTTTCCTGGATCAAGCGACGGATTTCCATCAAAATCAGCCTTGCTTTGATAGTCGTTTTATCTCTGCTTGGGACGCTGGTCTCCGTTTACCTGGTGCAGACACGTGCCGAGGCGCTGGAAGAGATGATGCTGAGCAAGGCACGCACGCTGACCAGAATCGGTGCGCGCACCGTGGAGCAGATCTTGCTGCAGGCGATTGAAAGCGGGCAACTGACGCGCCAAGAGATTTTCGATACCGATTATCGCGAAATCAAGGAAGGGCCCTTGAGTCGTGCTGGAGCGCCCAAATACCATACCGCCTACGATCAGTATCTTGACCGGCGGCTGCAGCCCATTATCGACGCCTTTATCGAAGAGGACAGCATGGTCGTTTTTGCGGTTCCGACCGATTACAACGGCTATGTCCCGACTCACAACAGCATCTACAGCCGCGCTCTGACCGGAGATCCAGAGCAGGACCTGCTTCGCAACCGCACCAAGCAGATTTTCGATGACCCGGTGGGTCTGCGTGCGGCGCGTGTGGAAGGACCGCAAGACGGGGGGATCCTGTGCCAGAGTTATCTGCGCGACACCGGCGAGCGACTCTGGGACCTGAGTGCGCCGATCTCCGTCGATGGTGAAAGATGGGGAGCTTTTCGCCTCGGTTTTTCCATTGCTCAGACCGACCATGAAATGGCAGTGCTGCGCAACACGGTCATTGCTTCGATGCTGGTTCTGCTTGCGGCGGCCGCGCTGACCATCTACCTGGTCGTCGCCCGTATCATTCGCCCTCTGCACGAGGTCACCGCAACCGCGGAGCGCATCAGCGAGGGGCATCTGGACGAAACCATTACCGTGGAAAGTGAAGACGAAATCGGCACCCTGGGGCGGGCTGTCAATCACATGACGCAGGTGATTGTCCACAACCTCAAGGGTGAGATCGACAAGAGCAACAGCCTGATCAAAAATGTGAAGGAGGCGGTCCTGCAGCTCTCCTCCGGCGCCAATGAAATCATGGCCATTTCGGCGCAGCAATCTTCCGGCGCCACGCAGCAGGCAGCGGCGGTGCAGCAGGCCACCAGCACCTCTCAGGAGTTTGCCGCCACGGCGCGCCAGGTGGCCGACAGCGCAAAGCGGGTCGAAAGACTGGCCGAGCAGCAGGCCAGCCAGGTGAGCCGCAACGGCCGCAAGGCGGTGGAGGATGCTTCCGCAGGGATGGAGGCGTTGCGGCGTCAGGTGCGCAGTGTGGCCGATGCCATGCTTGATCTGGGAGAGAACAGCCACAAGATCGGCGGAATCGTCGATATCATCGAAGAGCTGTCTGATCAAACCAACCTGCTGGCCCTCAACGCGGCGATCGAAGCAGCCGGTGCAGGTGAGTCAGGCAAGCGTTTCGCGGTTGTCGCCAATGAAGTTAAACGCCTGGCCGAACGCACTGTTGAGGCCACCAACCAGATCAACAATCTGATCGACCGCATTCAGACCTCGACCAATACGACGATCATGCAGACCGAAGAGGGCACCAAGAAACTCGACAATGCCTATCAGCTGGTCAGCCGTATCGCAGAGGTGCTCGACAGCATTATCGAGACGGTGCAGCACACCACGACGGCGGCGGGAGAGATTACCGTTTCCACCCAGCACCAGCTTGCGGCCAGCGAGCAGATGGCCGAAACCATCAGCGAAGTCAGCGATGTGGCCGGCCAGGTGGCGTCCAGCGCCGAGGAGACAGCCCACGCCATCGCCGAGCTGTCTGAGCTGGCAGAACGGCTCAGAGAGCTGGTGGACGACAAGTAGCGGGTTGCCGCGAGGATATTGTGACGGAAAAACAGCGCAAATATCTCGATATTTTCGCCCGGGAGGCGGCCGATCATCTGGCGGCTCTGCGTGCCGGCGCCCTCTCTCTGGAAGGCGGCGGTGAAGGCGGTGAAGGTGTTCGTGAGCTGCTGCGCCATGTCCACACTCTCAAGGGCGCATCTCGAATGCTCGATCTTGAAGCCACCAATCTTCTGGCCCATGCTCTCGAGGATTGCCTCAAGGAGGTGGAGGGCGGAGAGCGATCCCGAGACGGGGCGCTGGTTGACCTGGTGCTGTTGGCGGCCGACACCATCGAGGCGCTGGTGGAAGAGGCGCGTGGCCATGGGCGCTGTGTTTTTCGCCATGATCGCGTGATAGAGGGGCTGCGTCGCGGTGAGGTGCCCGAGGATGCGACCGACCCCGAGCTTCTTGAGCATCGGGAGGGGTCGGGGGCCGATGGCAGCGGTGCCGCGGGCGACAGTGTGCGGATTGCCGTAGACCGGCTGGACCGCATGGTGAACCTGATCGGCGAAGGCACCCTGGCGGTGCATCAGCTGCAGGAGCGCGCTGAGCATCTGGGGGCTTTCGAGCAGGACCTGCAGGCTTTTGCCCAGCGCCTGCGGCGCGAGGACAATCGCCGAGACCTCAGGGTGCTGTTGGAGCGGCTGCAGTCCCATCGGCTGAAGGTACAGAAGGAGATCCTGTCGTTTCATCTCCTCAATGAAATGCTCGCCGAGGAAGCTGACGGGATGCGCCTGATCCCCTTTGCACCCTTGGTCGGCGATCTGCGCCGCGTGGTGCGGGATCTCGCCCGCGATGAAGGCAAGCAGGCTGTTTTTGAAATCGAGGGAGAGGATGTCGCTATCGACCGCATGCTGTGGGAGGCGCTGCGGCCAGCCCTGCTCCATATGCTGCGCAATGCCGTCGATCATGGCATTGAGCCCCCGGAGGAGCGACGCCGACAGGGAAAAGATCCCACAGGGCGGCTGCTTCTCAGCGCAGGGTACGAGCACAGCGGCGTCTGCCTCCGGTTGTGGGATGACGGGCGCGGCATGGACCCCGGTCGGGTAAGAGAGCTGGCCGTGGAAAAAGGGGTGGCCTCTGCAGAAGAAGTGGCCGACATGAACGATGAACAGGCTCTTTACCTGATTCTGCGCCCCGGGTTTTCCTCCCGCGATATTATTACCGATCTGTCCGGGCGGGGCATCGGCATGGATGTGGTGCACAACTGCATGGAACGGATCAAGGGGAACCTGCACATTCATTCGAGACCAGGCGAAGGCACCGAGATCGCCCTGCAGCTGCCGTTGACCCTGGCACGCATGAATGCCCTGGTGGTGCGTTGCGAAGGGGAGCGGTACCTGATCCCCCTGCAGTATGTGCGGGCGGTGGTGCCGGTACGGGAGCAGGATCTCGTGGTGCAGGGCGGACGCGAGATGATTCGCTTTGAGGGCCGGCTTTACCCGCTGCGCTCAATGAGTGAAACTCTCGGCCTTCCCCGACGGACCCTGATCGAGCAGCGGCGCATCTTCGCTGTGATTATGGGCTTTCGCGAGCAGAGTGCCGCCTGGGCGGTCACGGCGGTGGAGCGGGTGCGGGAGATCGTGATCAAAGGACTGGGTTCGCAGCTCAAGAGCGTGCCGGGCTTCTCCGGCGCGACCCTGCTGGAGGAAGGTCTGCCTGCTCTGATCCTGTCGGTGCCTGAGCTCTTTTCGCGGCTGACCGTTTCCGGCGAAACCCGTTTGCATGCCCAATTCGCCGCTGCGCGCGAACGAATGCGGCGAGGCCGGGTGCTGGTGGTGGATGACTCCGTGACAACGCGCACCATGGAGCGCAATATCCTTGAAGGGCAGGGCTACCGGGTTGAAGTGGCGGTCTCCGGGGAAGAGGCCCTGGCTGTTTTAGCCCGGCAGGATTTTGACCTGATCGTTACGGATATTGAAATGCCCGGTATCGACGGCTTTGAACTGACACGCCGCATCCGTCAGACGCAGGACGGTGCCGAGGTGCCGGTGATCATCGTCTCCTCGCGCGCCACGGATGAAGACCGGCGTCGCGGCATTGAAGTAGGCGCCCAGGCCTATATCGTCAAAGGCAGTTTCGAACAGGGCAAACTGATGGATGCGGTGGAAACCCTGATAGGGTAGAGGAGAAGCCGTCCGTTGTTGGAAACCCGTCCGTTGTCCGTGGTCCGCTGTCCGCTGGAAAATCCCTTGATTTCTGCAGGTTGCAGGACACAATCTCACTGACAACTGACAACTGACAACTGACAACTGACAACTGACAACTGACAACTGACAACTGACAACTGACAACTGACAACTGACAACTGACAACTGACAACTGACAACTGACAACTGACAAC
>JAXHUR010000047.1:0-26013 GCA_034189505.1 Thermodesulfobacteriota bacterium
AAGCAAAAAGCGCCAAATGCAAGGCGCGCGATTGTCGAGCAATGAGGCGTACTTACGTACGTCGAAGCGGTGAGAGCAATTGCAGCAACGCAGCAGTTGGTGAGTTTTTGCGACGCCATGAGAACTGTATCAGAACAAGTCAAAACAGCAAGTTGAAAGATTTTTCAAAAAATACCCCTTCTATGAAAACAATGTTTGCTTTTCAACAATTTTCATGGCTTAATGGGTGTTAGTAAAACCAAATTTTCCAGTTCTAACCTTCGGAGGCTTTCGTGGAACCGATTGTGAAACTTTATCAAGTTCTTGAAAAATCGTTCTTCAGCACATTGTCACGCAAACTTGGGGGGAATCTTCTTTTTCTGTTTGCCCTGGCGACAGTGCTTCTCCTGATCCTTTATCGTGGTCTCCAGAAAATGGAGGCCGTTCTCAACAGCGCCGGGCTGCCAACGGAAACAGCTCGGGAAATGGCTTCGATCCAGAAACAGCTCTGGGTTGAATCTCTTGTGGTTTACGGTCTTATCGCCGCCGCATTTATTTTCACTTTCGCTTTCCTCTGGTTTCTGGTTGTCCGGCCGGTTCGACATTTGCGCGATTATTTCGGCCGTATGGGGGGCAAAGAGGGGGATCTGTCTGAAAACATCCATTCGATTACCTACGATGAATTCAGGGAGCTGGCTGAAAACTGCAACAGGTTTGTCGACAAGCTGCGCAAAACAATCGTTGAGATCCGTCGCATGGGGATCAACATTGCGGTCAATTCCGTCGGTGTCGCCAAACAGGTCAAGGACGCCTCCAAAACGGTCGACGAACAGAACATGATGGCCAACGACATCTTCGTCAGCAGCGAGCAATCGAAATCGGCCCACTCGGATATCTCCGACAATACTCAGCAGGTCTGCGCCTCGACGTCTGAAAGCATCGATGTCGCGAGAAAATCCTTCGGGGAGCTTGAGGAAGCCAATGACGGCATACAGACCATGAACGAAAAAATTGCTCGCTATGCCGAAACGATCCAGACGCTCAATACCGAATCCCAGGAAATCCAGCATATTGTCGGGCTGATCAAAAGCATCTCTTTCCAGACTTCTCTGCTTTCTCTCAACGCGGCGATCGAAGCGGCTCGTGCCGGACAGGCCGGGAAAGGGTTTGCAGTGGTGGCCGACGAGGTGAAAAAACTCGCCGAACAGGTCAACAAGGCCAGTGAAAATATCGAGGTCAAAGTCAATGGCATTCTTACCCATGTGCAGACAAGCCTGAGTGAAACCCAGGAAATTCAGGAGTTTGCCAAAACGGCCGGGGTCACGATCGACGCTTCATGCCGCAGTTTTTCCCGGCTGATCGGTGATTTCGAGCAGAACGACAACCGTCTGCAGGGCATCACGGCTGCCATCGAACAGCTTTCGGCGGCCAACGAGGAGATTCACCAGAAAGTGACTTCGATTCATTCCGGCAGCCAGGAAGTGACTGTCCTGATGTCGCATTCGGAAACAGCCTCCCGCGATTTGACAGCGACCACGGAAAAACTTCAGGAACTCATGGCGGGCTTCAAAGTGGGGGATGGAGTCCTGGAAGAGATAGTCGATACCACTAAGAAGTATGCCGGCATCTTCATGGAACAGCTTGATGAGCTGCGGCAGCGCGGGCTCAATGTTTTCGACCGCAATTATCAGCGCGTTCCCGATGTCGAGCCGCCCAAGTACCGCACCGCCTACGATCAGGCCATTGAGAAGCAGTTCCAGAAATTCTACGACCGAATTGTGGATGAAATCGGGCCGGCGACTTTCTCTCTATGCGTGGACGAAAACGGCTATGCGCCGACGCACAACAGCAAATTCGCCCAGCCGCTGACCGGCGACCATGAGCATGACCTGAAAGCCAGCCGCGACAAGCGCATGTTCGATGATCCCACCGGAATCCGCGCGGCGCGCAACACCCGAGAATTTCTGCTGCAGACCTACATGCGTGATACCGGCGAAATTCTGTGCGACCTTTCGGTGCCGTTGACGGTTGGAGGCCGCCACTGGGGAGCATTGCGCGTGGGCTTTGACCCGCAGAAGATTTGACAACCCGTTCAACCTGTGGGGTCGCAGCTCCCATGACAAGGGTGTCTGGCGCCAGGGAGGGCGCCAGACAAACTCAGTTTATTACGCTTTTCTCTTCACTCTTTACGCCTCACTCATCACGGATTCAGGAAGGAAGAATAGCTTCAGGCCAGAGGAATGACCTGGGCGTTGATTTTTTCAGCTTCTTCCGCAACCTGACGGTGATGAGTGAAAAGAATCACCTGGTTGCGGGCGGCCAGCCGGGAAAGAGCTGCCAGGGTGGCGCAGGCCCGCTCCTCGTCGAAATTGATGAGGATGTCGTCCACGATAAACGGCATGGGTTCATTACGCTCCAGTCGGTGCTCGAGGGAAGCCAGCCGCAGAGCGAGAAACATCTGGTCGCGCGTTCCCGAACTCATGTTGTCGCTTGTGACCTGCTCCCCTTCATTGCGCAACCCGACAATAATCGGCTCGCCGCGGTCATCGACATCGGCGCGCAGGCCGTTGAATGAATGCAGGGTCAGTTCGGCAAAATAGCCTCCGGCAAGCTTCAGAACCGGGTCCTGGTTACGGGCACGGTAGCGTTCGATCTCTTCTTCAAGCACCCTCGCAGCGACCCGCAGGCGGACGTAACGATCACTCAGGCGTCTGATTTCGCTCAGCTTCTCTTCGGCCTGTTGTGCTTTAAGTGCCGCTTCCGCTCGACCGTCCATTCGCGCAAGCTCCGTGCGCTCCCGGCCGACCTGTTCCGCAAAATCCTGTATGGAATGGTTCAGCGCATCCAGTTCTTCGGTCATGCGTTGCAGGCGTTCAGGCAGGCTGTCCGGGTCGACAGCGCGCACCTGCTGCTCAAATTCGGCCGGGGGCATCCCTTCAGCCAGCTCCGTCAAGCGTTTTTCCTCTTCGGCGATGCGCTGCTCCAGGTCCTGTTTCTGAAGCCAGAGCTTTTCAGCGGCTTCGAGTCCCTCCTCGCTCTCGCATCCCGCCAGCGCGCACAGCGCATCGAGTTCCACCTGCGCCGTCTCGGCAGCAGCCGATGCCGTACGGATCTCGGCTTCGGCCTCTTCGATCGCATCCCGATAGGCCTGCAACCGGGTCTGCTGTTCGCGGGCACGACTCAGCAACGCATTGAGCTGCTCGACGGCCTGATCAACAGGCAGTGACTGCAACTGAGGAGCGACGAGCTGCAGCAGCGCATGCACATCCCGCCTGAGCTGTTCGGTGTCGCGGTCGATACCGGCGATGCGTCCGGCATGTTCGGTTGCTTTATCAAGCTGATGCAGGCAACTCTCGACGCCTTCCAGAATCTCTTCCATCTCGGCGGGCATGATGCCGGTCTCAAGGCCGAACTCTTCGAGGATTGCCTGCCAGGATCGCTCCCAGTCCTTCAGGGCGCGCTCCCCACGGGCAACCTCCTGGCCGGCCTGGTGCAGCTCCTGCTTGGTCGTATCGAGACGCTGCTGCAGGGAGCGGCGCTGCTGCGCAGATTCTTCGGAAGTCCGCACCAGGCCCAACGCCGCATCTATGAGGGGATTGAGTTCTTCACCCTCAGGGGCGGTCTTTTGCAGGCGTGCGATCTCGAGACGCAGAGGTTTGGCTGCCTCGCTGCGCTGGCGGGTGAGCTCTTCCATGCGCTGCCGGTCCTCGACGATGCGCACCGCGGAAACCCGCAACGCCTCAATACGCGACAACCAGGCCGCCATCTCCTCCGGAGCTTTCGGTGACACGCCGCATTCACGCCAGAGACTCTCCCACTCCCGGTCAAGTTCCTGTTTTCGTGCGTCCAATTGCCTATGGTCGGCATCGAGCTGTTCCCGCAGGGCATTCATTTCATTGCGCCGCGCGGTCAGATGCACAAAAGTCTGGACCCGATCCGCTTCGCGCCGCAGGCGATCGGCAGCCGCATCAGCTTGTCCCACAGCTTCTTCATAGGCTCGATAAAGAGGCAGGTGCTCGTGGTAGTCACGGCTCAGCGCTGCCACCTCTTCCCCTTCAATCCATTGCCGCCGTAGCAGATGCCAGCCATGATCCCGGTACTGCCGCAAGCGTTTCAAATCGTTTTCGGTCAGGAGATCGCCGGCATTTTCGAGAGCTTCAAGTTCATGGACGATTTCCCGCAGCTTTTGCTCGACCTCCTGCCTGCGGCTCTTGAGATTGCGGCTCTCCTGGTTAAGTTCGCGGGAAAGGGCAACGAAACGATCCACCGTTTCGGCAAACGGCAGGGCCAATGAAACGAGTTGATCGAAAGTCCCCTGCCACAGACCGAGGCGGCGGATCTCGATGTCGAAATTATTCTGCCGTTTCTCAAGGTCCTGACGCCGAACGCCAAGATCACGATCGATCTCACCCAGGGTCTGGGCCCGGGCCAGCAGGGATTTGAGCTGCTGGACATCGGGTGCGGTGCTGAAGGTGCGCAGCGACGACTCAAGAGCGGCTTTTTCATTTTCAAGTTTTGTCAGGGTCTGTCGGGCATGCCCCAGCTTTTCCGTTGCGAGCAGATGATCTTGACCGAGTCTCTTGACAGCCGACCGGCGTCGCAGGAGGCTGCGCAGTTCATCCGCCTGCTCCAGCGACAACCCGGACAGCACGCTGCGCAGGATTCGGCCGGCTTCTGTTTCCGCCTGCATTCTCTTGCCCTCAAGCACAGGGCGGTCCACCATGGCTTTGCGGTAGGCCCCGACACGTTGATGAAGATGACCCACGGTTTCGGCCTGATCAATCAACCCGCTGGGAGGATTCAGTTCCTCAATCCTGGCAGAGAAGTCTTTAAATCGGCCCTGTGCGGCGCCCAGGCTCTGCCGCGCGGAGCGCAGCTGGTTGAGGGCCGCCTCGCGACGTAGGTGGAAATTGTCAGGCAACGGTCGCACCTCGCCGAGTTCCTGCAGTTTGGCCTGCAGCTCGCGTCTTACCCCCAAAGGCGTGAACGCCTGCCGGATGCGTTCGAGCTGCCGCTGTGAGCGGCTGATCTCGGCGCGCTCCTGCTGGGCTTTCTCCAGAGACTGCAGCGCCTCGCGCAGCGTCTTGTCATGCTCCTTGAATTCGCGGCTGCTGAGCGACAATCGATTGATTTCGCTTTTCAGGCTTGAAAAATCGCGCAGCGCCGCGTTGAGCACGGGCTTGGACGCCCTGGCCTTGAACAGGGCGTCACTCTCCTCCTGCAGTTCCTTGAGAATCCGCCGGGGCGCTACGATGCCGGTGCCGGCGGAGAACAGGGTGCTGCCGGCGTGGCCTTTGTCCTGGAGGAGCGCAGCGCCGCCGGCCACCAGAGTGTCGTGATCCAGTCCGAACAGATGGCTGAACATGGCGTGATCGATCCCGTGCAGCAACGCGTCTAGTTGAGCAGGATCGATCGGATTCTGGTCGGCGTCCAACAAGTCCGCCTTGCGCTTTTTGCGCCGTGCAAAAAAGTGCGGTTTCCCTCGGCCATCCTCCAGGACGCCTGCAACCAGCAGACGATCATTGGGGTGGATAAAATTATCGCTTGTTCTCTCCGGAAAACCGTAGAAGAGAGCGGACAATGCCCTGAGCGTGCTGCTTTTACCGGCCTCATTGGGGCCGTAGACGATATGCAGCCCTGAGGCGTCACCATCAAAGTCAAGCACCCGGTCTGTAAACGGGCCGAAGGCTTTGAGTTCGAGTCGCCTGATTCTCACGATGGGCTCTCCTCTCCCATCAAACGCGCCCGCAGAAGATCGCGGATCTCATCGCGAAAAAGATCGAAAGAGTCCTGGTCAAAAACAAAAGCATCAGCCAGTTCCGGGGGCATTTTGGCGCGCAATTCAGCAATTTCGGGAATCTCTTCAAAAAGTTCCGGGGTCAGTTCTGAAGCGCCGACCGCCTGCACCAACTCATCAAGAGAGGATCCGGATTCAAGTTCAGTGGCGGGATCGCGTTCCGGGCGCGTCCGCAGGATGACGTTTTCCAGCCATATATCGCCAAGTCCCACCGCCAGGTTGCGGCATTCCTCGATCCAGTAAAATTTTTCACGATGCAGGTGCTCATGCATCGCGCTCGATCCCGATAGCGTCAGACGAACGGCCACAGGTCGGCCATCGGCCTGCTCCCGGGCTTTTTCCAGAGATTCACGCACCCTGTAAAGCAGATCTTCGGAAGCTTCACAGCCCTCCAGGCATACCTCATTTTCAAACCAGCGGAACACATCGAGTTCACGCTGTTCAACCGAAGCGACCCTGCCCTCTTCCACGGCAACCAGCGTACAGCCCTTGGGACCGGTCTCGCGAATATGCCGCCCCTGTAGCGCACCGGGAAACACAACCCAGGGATCGTCGCACACCACTTCATGCTGGTGAACATGGCCCAGAGCCCAGTAATCGTATCCTTTGCCGCGAAGGTGATCGAGCGTGGTCGGTGCGTAGGATTCATGGCCTGGACGTCCGCTCAATACCGTATGCAGAAGACCGATGTTGAACATCCCGGGTTCCGGTTCAGGGTAAGCGCGGGTCAGATCTTCCCGTACATCACGCACGGCATAACCCTGGCCATGGACTGCCACGCAAAGGTCCGGCAGAAAATGGGTTTCAGCATGTCGAGTCGAAAAAACACGCACGTTGTCGGGGGGAGAGAGATTGCGGGCCACAACGCTGGCTGCATCGTGGTTGCCTGAGATGAGAAAGACGCCGATGCCGGCCTCCCGCAAGCGCCCCATGCAGCGCGAGAAAAACAGGCCGGTGTTGTAATCCTTCCAGTCGCCGTCGTAGATATCGCCCGCCAGAAGAACAAACGCCACGCGTTCCTCTATGGCGAGGTCAATCAGGTTTTCCAGCGCGCGGCGCGTGGCGCCGCGGATCTGTTCGACCGGCGCATCGGGATAGGTCTCAAGCCCCCGCAAGGGGCTGTCGAGATGAAGGTCGGCGGCATGGAGGAATTTAAACATCAGTAAAACCGGACACAGGATAAATAAATGAAGAGTTCTGCGACCTCGCGCTGAACAGGAGAACCGAGTCTATCATAAAAGAAGTCGCGACTCACCATTTGCCTTTTTTCGATTATCGTTTATTTGTAGATACAGTAAGTTCGGACCCTGGAGATCCATTTATCGCATAAATCGCAGCATCTGTTCAATCCGCAGGGAGGTCCCTATGTCGAAAGCTGCCATACAGAAAAAATTTGAAGCCAATGGCCGGATGCAGACTGTCTTTTCGTTTTTTGACGATGTGTTCGGTGAGGCGGACGTCGCTCCTTTCGCCATCCGGTTGTGGGATGGCTCGATCTGGCATCACGGGAACGGAAATCCGCACTTTACCCTGGAACTCAAACACCCTGGGGCGCTGGATACTCTTTTTCGCCGACCGACGGAGTTGACCCTCGGCGAGGCCTACATCTTCGACGACTTCGACATCCAGGGCGACCTGAAGGCCTGTTTCGATCTTGGCGACCACCTGATCGGGCAGTCGAGAACCATCGCTGAAAAGCTGCGCCTGGCCGGGCAGATCTTTCGTCTGCGGGCGGTGCGCCGCCGTGAGAGCCACGAGAATCGCGCCGCCCGGCTCAAAGGGCGACTGCACTCAAGAGAGCGGGATAAGGAAGCGATCCGTTATCACTACGACGTTTCCAACGATTTTTACCGTCTCTGGCTCGACCAGCGCATGGTCTATTCCTGCGCTTTCTTTCACAGCCCGCAGGACAGCCTCGACGAGGCGCAGCTGCGCAAGCTTGATTATATCTGTAGAAAATTGAGGCTCAAACCCGGTGAGAGGCTCCTCGACATCGGATGCGGATGGGGCGGAATGATCATCCATGCCGCTCAGAATTACGGGGTGAACGCTGTAGGCATCACCCTGAGCGAGCCTCAGGCGGAACTGGCCAATGCACGCATCCGCGAGGCGGGGCTGGAGGATCACTGCCGGGTCGAGGTCTGCGATTACCGCGACCTGGACGAGAGTGAACCCTTCGACAAGTTGGTGAGCATCGGCATGTTCGAACACGTCGGCGAGCAGAACCTGCCCACCTACTTTGAAAAGGCGTATGACCTGCTTAAGCCCGGCGGTGTCTTCCTCAATCACGGCATTACGCTTTCGATGATGAATCCGCCTGCCAAAGGCCCCACATTCATCGACAAGTACGTTTTCCCGGATGGCGATCTGCTGCCTGTCAGCACGTCACTGCGCATCGCAGAACAGAGCCGCTTTGAAATCCGCGACGTGGAGTGCCTGCGAGAACACTATGCCCTGACACTGAGGAACTGGGTCGAACGCCTGGAAGCCAACCGCGATGAAGCCATCAGCTTGACGTCCCCGGTCACGTATCGAATCTGGCGCATTTACATGAGCGGCTCGGCTCATGGCTTTAAAACCGGCCGCATCAGTCTGCATCAGACGCTCCTGGCCCGTTCTGAAAACAAAGAGGGCCCCGTGCCCCTGACCCGCTGTGACTGGTACCGCCCCTGCCCCAACGGGCATCACTGATCCGGGGCGAAGAGCCGCAGCGCCGGCAGAATCGAGCAGGCGATCATCACGCAGGCCGCAAAAAGGATCCGATCAAAACCGATCCCATGTCCAGCGACCAGCCGTACAGCAGGGGCAGAAAAGGGACAGCAGAGACATCAGCTTTTCCAATATCAGACATAGACAAATATAGTGGTTTTTTCCTTGACGAGAATAAAATACCATGCCAATATTTCAACGTTTTTTATGGAAAATACTATCTTCAAGGAGAATTCAAACATGCGCAAACCTTTATTCCTGGCCCTGGCCCTGGCCCTTACTTTTCTTATGGTCGGCACTGCCTTCGCCTACAACACCATCTCTACCGATCAGGTCAAGGTCCTTATCGAACAGCAGGAGCCTGTGATTCTGGTAGATATTCAGCCGGAGAAGGATTTTGCCGAGCATCACCTGGTCGGCTCCATTGAAACCAACGCCTATCCCGTAAAGAGCGCAGAGGACAAAACCAAACTCGACGCAATCCTTCCTCTGATTGAAGATTCCACGGCTCCGGTTGTTGTGGTCTGCCCTCGTGGGGGCGGTGGGGCTCAGAAAGCCTATGACTACCTGAAATCCCAGGGGGTCGCGGAAGAGCGGCTGGTCATCCTTGAAGGCGGAATCGCCGGATGGCCCCATGACGAACTGATGACGCAGAAACGTTGATCCTTCATGCCCAACGGGAATCTTGAAAAACAGAAGAGGTCTATGCAGGAACGGGGGCGGTCAATGAAAGAGATGGCCGCCCTTTGTACGTCCTGCGGCAAATGCGTTGCACCCTGTGCCTTTCTTCAGCGGGAAGGAACACCGGGCGCTGTTGCCGAACGCGGCTCAGTGAAGCATAACCTGCGCAAGGCCTTTCAATGTTCCCTGTGCGGGCTCTGTGACGCACTCTGTCCGGAGGAACTCTCCCCTGCCGCCATGTTTCTCGATATGCGCCGGCAGGCTGCTGCATCCGGACTTTTTGACCGCAGGGCCTACAAACCCTGGTTGAATTACGAGAAGCTGGGCGGCGGTGCCCTGTTTCGTCGCGACCATATCCCGCAAGGAGGCACCACGGTCTTTTTCCCCGGCTGCGCCCTTCCCGGCCGCAGTCCACAGGCAGTTCTCGACCTCTATAAACGACTGCAGCACATCGAGCCCGCCGCTGGACTGGTGCTGGATTGCTGCGGAAAGATCTCCCATGACCTGGGATTGGAAAACAGCTTCTCTGCGATAATCTCAAGACTTGGAAAGCGCCTGGCAAATCGCGGCATCAAGCGTATCCTGACGACCTGTCCCGGCTGCAGCAGGATTCTGCGAAAATCCGAGGCAGAGTTTGAAGTCCTGAGTCTTTACGAAGTGCTGGCCACAAACGGGCTGCCATCTGCCGCTGCAGATGATGCTCAGGTTGTCACCGTTCACGATCCCTGCCCTGCCCGCTTCGATGAAATGCAGCAGCAGGCGGTGCGAACCCTGGTGTCCCAGGCCGGTTTCAGGGTCGAGGAAATGGCGGAGGCGGGAAGAAGAACGCGCTGCTGCGGACAGGGCGGCATGGTGGAGGGATGCGTGCCGGGCACCCTGGCGCAGGAGGGGAAAAAGATCATGGCGCTGGCCGGGGGACATCCCGTGGTTACGTCCTGCGCGGCCTGTGCCGATAGCCTCGAACGCCATCTGCCGACCCTGCACGTTGCTGAAATTCAATCCAGCGGGATTAGCACCCCTGTCCGATCAATTTCTGCCGTCGGTCGATGGTTGAATCGGCTTAAATTGAAATTTGCGAGGCTGAAGTGATGGTTGTTTCCAGATTCATTCTGCCTGTTCTGGCGGCGATGCTGATGGCGTCATCCGCCCTCGCCCAGTCTGCCGCCGAAATTACGGTTGCGCGTTTCGAGCAGGAAGATCTTTCAGAATGGAAGGTGAAAAAATTCAAAGGGCAGACAACCTATCGCCTGGTCGAGATGGATGGCCGCACGGTTCTCGAGGCTCAGGCACAGGGAGCGGCTTCCGGACTGATCCGCGAGATGGCCTTCGATCCGAACGAATACCGTTATCTGAACTGGTCCTGGAAGATCCGCCACACCGTTGCCGGCGGCGATGCCCGAAGCAAACAGGGGGACGATTACGCAGCGCGCATCTATGTCGTATTCCCCGGATTTTTCTTTTGGCAGACCCGGGCGCTGAACTATATCTGGGCCAACCGCCTGCCCCAGGGGGAGTTCGTCCCCAATGCCTTTACTTCCAACGCCCGCATGCTGGCAGTCCGCTCCGGCGATGAACAGGCCGGCCAGTGGCTCAGCGAACAGCGCGATATCGTCGCCGACTTTCGGCGCCTCTTCGGCGAGGACCCGCCACAGGCCGGTGCCATAGCGATTATGACCGATACGGACAACACCGGCGCCGAGGCAACCGCCTGGTACGGCGACATCACTTTATCGACCACGCCATGAGCCGCTCCAAAATCCTGATCCTGTGCAGCGTTCTTCTGCTTGTTGCCCTCTTCTTTTCGCTGAACCTTGGGCAATATCTGACCCTGGAGGCCCTCAGGGCCAACCAGCGGAATCTGATGGATTTCTACGCTGACAACAAAACCTTGATGGTTGCGGCGTTCATGCTGCTCTATATCCTGCAGAGCGCCCTTTCTCTTCCCGGGGCAACAATCTTCGCGCTGACGGCGGGTGCGGTGTTCGGACTCTTCCCCGGCGTTCTCTACGCTCTTTTTTCCGCCACCATCGGGGCAACGCTCTGCTTTCTCGCTGTCCGCCACCTGTTTTTTGAAAAGGTCGCCAAACGTTTCGGACCTTCCCTTGACAAAATCAATCAAGAATTAATAAAACGGGGACTGAGCTATCTCCTTTTCGTGCGGCTGGTCCCTGTCTTCCCCTTCTTTCTCATCAATCTGGCCGCAGGCCTGACCCGCATGCCTCTGCGCACCTTCGTCACGGGCAGCTTCTTCGGCATGATTCCCGGCGGGCTGGCCTATGTCAACGCAGGTGCCAGCCTGGCTTCTATCAACTCTCTGGGCGATGTGGTCTCTCCGCGGGTTCTCGGAGCATTTGTTCTGCTCGGTCTACTCAGCCTTTCTCCGGCTATTTACACCCGGCTCAGCAACAAGAAAACCTGACACAATCGCGCTACGAACGCCTTTTCAACTTTGAAACGCCACCTGCACATCCGCCCGATGCGCTGGGTCGATCTTCCACAGGGTGCGCCGCGTGAAGTTGAACAGGCGCGCCACCAGCACATCGGGAAACTGGTCGAGGCGGATGTTGTAGATATTGACCGCGTCGTTGAAAAACTCGCGACGGTCGGCGATCTGGTCTTCGATCTCCGTAATGCGTGCCTGCAGATTGCGAAAGGCTTTATCCGCCTTGAGGTCGGGGTAGCGCTCGACGACCATGAACAGCGACCTCAGGGTGTCGGTCAGCGCATTCTGCGCCTGCAGCTTCTCCTCGGTGCTGCCGGCCTGATCGACCATAGAACGCGCCTTGACCACCGCCTCCAGGGTGCGCTGTTCATGCTGCATGTAGCCTTCGCACACCTTGATCAGCTTAGGCAGCTCGTCGAAGCGCTGCTTGAGCAGCACATCGATATTGCTCCACGCCTTGTCGATGTTGTTTCTCATGCTGATGAAACCGTTGTAGATCACGATGACATAAAGCACCAGCGCGGCCAGGATCAAGGCAGACACGCTCAGGACAATCCATCCAGTCATGGCAAAACCCTTTCAATTCCTCACTGTTTTTCAGGTTACATTCATCCAGCGAATCCGACAGCCTCCAGAAAGTTTTTCAGCGCCCAGACAGCGGCAATCAACGCTCCCACAAACAGGCCGGCCATGCTCCAGGTGTAGGAGCGTGTCAGGTGCATCTCCGATTCGGTCTGGGAAATCATAAAAGGCCGCGTATGGCTGTAGCTGCGTCCAATCTCCACAGTGGCAGAGCCGGGCAGCGGAGTCTCACGTTGGCGCAGCTGAGCGTGCAGAATCTTCTCTTCAACGTCGGCACGCGCCGCGTCCCACTCATCCGTGTCGAGGCGGCCATCGCCGTTGCGGTCGTATTTTTTCAGCATCTGCGGATCGTTTTTGAGTTCCCGCAAAGCCTCGCGCAGGCGTTCCCCCAGACTCGGCCCCGCCTTTTTAAGCGGTCGAGCGGTTCCGAGAACATAAAGAGACGTTCCCTCGTGAATCACCTCTTCCACCCACTTTTCATCGGGGTCGGTGCCGCTCCAGGATGGCACCATCAACCCCTCCTGGCCGGGAAACCCCTCCTGGCAGACCCGGGCGCGCACACGCGCCCCGTCCGGATTGATGGTCACCGCTCCGGTACCGTCGTCAAGCAGAAACGGCACCGCTCCGCTGTCGCTCTGACGAAACAGCTGCCAGCCGGACTTTCGGTTGCGGCGATAACGCCTGAGACGATACCACACGCAGGCGGTCTGGGTGGCCGGAGAAACGAGTGCGTACTTGCGACGGGCACGGCCGTGGAGTTCCACCATCCCCATCGCCATGGAACGGATGCGGCTGGTGGGGGTGTTCTCGATCAGACGCTTGCGGCGCAGACAATAAAAACCGCCAACAAACAGGGCGGCGCTGAGGAGTGCAGGCAGTGCTCCGGTCCGCAGCCCCGCGTAGAAAACTTTCCCGATCAGTTGATGCGCCCCCTGCGAAAAAACACCGGCCCCGGCAATAACGGCCACGGCCACCGGCAAGAACCGCCGCCAGCTCCAGCGGCGCGATGAAAGCACCTGTTCGGGGGGAGGCGGCAAGGTGACCTTGTCCGATTCCCCTTCGGGGGCAGAAGATGCCTCATCGTCTTTTCCGATCTCCTCCCTGATCACCTCATGCAATGGGAAGGCAGAAATCCCAGGGAAGGCAGAAATCCCGGCACCCAGCTGTGAGTCTTCGGGCGCTTTTTTCTGCAGCACCAGATCACTCATCAGCCATCCATAGCGCGTCAGGGCTTTCAAATTGGCTGTTCGGGCGTCATCACCATCTTCGGAACGGCGCAGCTGACAGCCGGGCAGAAGCGCAAGGCCGAAATCGCAATCGAGAATAAACTCCCCGGCATACTCACCGACCAGATTCAGAAGCTGCTCCATGTTCCCGGTGCTGCTTAAACTGCCACGCTCACCCAAGCCCTGCGGGTTGAACCCTCCCGTGAGCAGGCGCAGGGCGGTCACCACCCCCTGCTTTTTATCCAGCACATAGAGATCGAGCACGGGATGACTGCGCAGGACTTCCTTTTTTAACTCGAGATCGGTCATGGAAGAGATGCCCGCCATGCCGCGATAGGTATTCTGCACCATCAGCTGACTGAGATTTTTGCTGACGATGCGGCCGGAAAGATCGGCGAGCACAGCCAGTACCCGGCAGCCGCGTTCGATGCGCAGCGGCTCGGCGGGATCGGAAAATTCCAGGTAATCGTCACAAATGGTGACCTGCCGCACGCGAAATGGCGCATGGGAGGGAGTCGTCGGACGAATTATATGTGACTCGATGCCATGCTGTCCTACCAGTTCGGCCAGTCCTGTGAGTTTTCCAGGTTCGCTCCGGGCCAGCAGCGCCGGACCGCGCCCCACCAGTCGCTGTCGGGCAGTGAAGGAATCAATCTGATATTTATCCCCCAAAAGCGTCAGCAGGTTCCGGATTTCATCGTTTTCGGAAGGAGAACGGACGACGATCAGATAGTCAGTATCACTCATCGGGTGCTCATATTCGTTAACTCACAGGCTGCGCCGCACTGTCAAAAAAACATGTTCTGCCTTATGGATTCCTTAAAATCAAGCAATTTTCAGGCCTGCATCAAAACTGAGAGATCAATGGCCGTCACCCTGGAGGATCATGACGCGAAATGACCACTTTATGCAAAACTTTGCGTACTTGGTTGTAAAAATTGCTCAATACTTTCGAAGAAATGCATTTTTTTTAAAAGGCACTTATTTTGCATGACAGACCTGCATCACCCAAAGAAAAAAGTTTTTTTCGCAACGGGAGCATTCCATGAGGTTCAGATCGAACAACCTGCTACCTGCCTCCAACAGTCGCGGTTTCACGCTGGTAGAAGTCCTGGCGGCGCTGGTGATTATTTCGGTCGGGCTGCTGGGCCTTGCCGCACTGCAGGGCCAGAGCCTGCGGGGCAACCACAGTGCGGCCATGCGGACTCAGGCTGTCAACCAGGTTGAGAATATCGTCGATCGGATGCGCGCCAACCGCGCTGAAGCCCTGGATGGAGCCTACGCCATCGGAATGGGGGTCGCCCCAGCGGCGCCCGCTTATTCGGGGCTTGTTCTGGTTGATCTCCAGGAATGGAGGGAACTGCTGTCCCAGAGCCTTTCCCTGGGTGACGGCTCCGTCGCTATGGACGGAGATGTCTGCACGGTGGTTGTTCAGTGGACGGAACCGGCCGGAACCAAGGATCTGACCGTGGTGACTCGCCTATGAAAAATCCTCTCCAGACAATGACGGGCAGGCTGCACTCCAAAAGCGGGATGACTCTCGTTGAACTGATTGTTGCGATGGCGATCAGCCTTGTTCTCGCCGGCTCCCTTTATCAGATCTTTATCAGCAGTACCCGAAGCTACGCTTTGAACCAAGGGCTGGCGCAGCTGCAGGAAAACAGTCGCTTTGCTTTGAAGATTCTGCGGCGCGACATTCGGCAGGCCGGCTACCTGGGATGTCTTCAGGATAATGCCGCCTACACCAACACATTGAATGATCCAACCGACTTTCTCTTCAATTTCAATCAGGCCGTCTACGGTCTGGAGGCCACTTCTGCGACAGCCTGGGCGGATGAACTCGGTCCGGCAGACCCGACAGCCGCCGGCTTTGACGGCATGAACCTGATAGACCCCACTGGCGGCAGCGACATTCTGGCGATCCGCGGCATGATGGGCAACCAGCTCTTTTTCCTCGAAACGCCCATGCCCGACACCTCCGCAGACATGAAACTTGAAGACGGCACCACCGGCATCGACGACGGCGACATCCTGATGATCACCGATTGCCGGCATGCTTCGGTCTTTCAGGCCACCAACTATACGGCCGTTAACGGCAACCTTGTCCACAATACGGGCACGGGCACGCCGGGGAACTTCACCAAAGATCTGGGGCGCGCCTATCCCCCGGGGGCTCAGCTTCATAAGCCGACAACGATTCTCTATTTCATCGCGGAAAATACGGCGGGGCAACCCTCCCTTTTCCGCAAGGTTGGTTTGGCCGACGCGCGGGAGCTGGTCGGCGGCATGGAAAATATGCAGGTGCGCTTTGGAGAAGATCTCGACGGGGATGGTGCCACCGATACCTACGTCGATGCCAATGCCGTGACCGACTGGGATGCAGTGGTCAGTATCCATATCGCTCTGCTGCAGCGCACCGTTTCCGAGGTGCCCGGCCGGCCTGCCGACAACTCAGGGTATGACATCAGCGCAGACGGCAACATCGATTTCACCGCACCCGGAGACCGGCGTCTGCGCAGAGTCCTGACCACAACGATCGGATTACGCAACCATTTACGCTGAGAGGCTGTCGATGAATCCAGCAGGAACATTATCTGATCAACGAGGCGCGGTGCTGATCAGCGGGCTTATGCTTCTACTGGTGCTTACTCTGCTGGGAGCAGCAGCCTTGCAGGGCACAACTAATCAATATCGAATGGCGGGAGATTTCGTCCAGCAGGAGTTTGCCTTTCAGGCAGCCGAAGCCGGACTGCGCGACGCGGAAGCCTGGCTGGAGAACACGGTCATTCTACCGGAATTCAATAACATCAACGGGCTTTATCAGCCGGACCCCCAGCTTGCCTTTCAGGACGGCATCTGGGCGTCTGAAACTCCGGCAAATTATATCACCTACCAGGGTGACGACCTCGGCGACCCTCCCCCCTTTCCTTTACCCCGCTACATCATCGAGTTCATGACCGAGGTCGATGTCAGCGGCAACGACTCGATCAAATTTGCACCCGCCGCAGGCGACGCTCCCGGGATCTTTCGCATTACCAGCCGCGGAGTCGGTCCCAACGGTCGCAGTACGGTCATTCTGCAAACAACATTTATTCGCTGAGAGAGGTCAGAGATTTGAAGATGAGACGGTATTTTTTCGGTTTCGCCCTGCTTTTGCTGCTTATTGTTCCTGCCGGGCCCCTCTCCTCCATGGTCGTACCGCAGGGGACCCTCGATGCCATCCATGCTGAACGTCGGGAGGTCGTGATCGATCGCCAGAATTACTCCCTGGCCGAGGATGTCAGAATACATCTTGAGTCCGATCCAGAACAGACGCTGGGACTCTCAGCCCTGCGCCGGGGACAAAAAGTGGTCTACGACCTGAGTTATCCGTCGGGCCAGTCACCCAGGATCAAGGTTCTTGTCATACAGGATTGATACAAAAACAGGTTGCCTCTGAAGGGACGTTATTATGTCCGATGCCGGAAAACAGAACAAAGCTGCCTCCTGGTTGATCTCCACAGCCCTGAGTGCCCTTCTCGCCCCATTGCTGATTTTTGCAGGTCCAACCGGCGCCCAGGCTGAAATCTCCCAGGTCCCGCTTTTTCTTACTGTGGAAGTCGAGCCCAATATCGTTTTCGTCATCGACGACTCGGGATCCATGCACTTCGAAACACTCCCCGATGAAGTGTCCATGGATACCTTCGGCGGACTCGAATGGTGGCACCGCGGCGTTTTCTACATGTTCCCTCCTGCGGACCGCATTTACGGCGGCGACACCGACTACTGGCGCAGCAGCACCTATCGGGGCTTCAATCTGCACAATATCCCCGGATTCGGAGGCACCGACCGCTGGGCGGCGTTTTTTCGTTCCCACCATAACAACGCCATGTATTACAACCCGCAGACAAGGTATCTGCCCTGGGTCTCAGCGGACGGAACGCCCTGGCCGGATGCCGACCCCGGCGCCGCCTACCACAACCCTGCCGATACAGGCAAGGGCAGCCGCAATCTCACCGCCAGCAACTGGCAGTATGCCTGCTGGATCAATCCGACAGCCGGCACCTGGACTTCAAACTGGGAACTGTGCACCTCCGAAAGTCGCAGTTTCTACCCGGCAACTTATTTCAATTATCAAGGCGGCGATGTCAACGAAGCCTCGAGTTACGAACGCATCGAGATTAAAGCGGGCAACGGCCCCTTCGCCGGTGGTCCCAAACGCACGGACTGTGCAGACCCCGATGCCTGCACCTATGAAGAAGAAATTCAGAATTTCGCCAACTGGTATACCTACCACCGCTCCCGCATCCTCACTTCGCGCGCCGGCATCGGCCGCGCTTTTGCCGCCCAGGGCGAAGACATTCGCGTCGGATACGGCACGATCAACGCGGGCAGTTCCTATCTCGATTCCCAAGCCAGTCCTGGAACCATAGTGCGCGGAGTCAGGTCATTCTCCGGTTCCGACCGGGAGGAGTTTTTTTCTCTTCTGTATGAGCGCGACATCCCCTTGTCCGGCACCCCCCTGCGGCGGGCACTCGATGATGCCGGCCAGTATTACACCCGCGAGGATGCCCGCGGCCCCTGGAACACAACGCCCGGGGCCGCCGGCGGGTCGAATCTCGCCTGTCGCAACAGCTATACGGTTCTGATGACGGACGGTTACTGGAATGTGGGCAACGAGTACGCCGCCCGTCATTCTTCAAGGCGAGCCAACGTCGACAATCAGGACGGTCCGAGCATTCTCAACCCTGTTCCCCTGGCTGAAAATTTTCAATATACCCCCGAACCTCCCTATCAGGACGATTGGTCCGACACGCTTGCCGATGTCGCGATGTATTACTGGAACCGCGATCTCTGCCCGAATATTTCCAACCGCGTACCGACTTCAGTTTTCAACGAAGCCTACTGGCAGAGCATGGTGACCTTCGGCGTCGGCCTCGGGGTTTCAGGGACTCTTGACCAGGAAACGGATCTGGACTCGCTCAAGTCAGGAGACCTTGACTGGCCCGACCCCACCACGGATGCCACCCCGAGAGGAGCCAAAATCGACGATCTCTGGCATGCCTCCCTCAACAGCCGGGGCGATTTTTTCAGCGCCATGGATCCCGAAATATTTTCTGAAAAGCTCGGAGGACTGCTGGCGGCGCTGGTCGACAGAAAAACAGGAACCGCAGCGGCCATTGCCACCAACTCAACACGACTGATCGACAACACCCTCATTTATCAGGCGCGTTTCGACAGTGAAACATGGAGCGGTCAGATCCTGGCCTACAACATCAACAGCGATGGCTCAGTGGGAGAGGTCGAATGGAACACCAATGACTCAGGCAAAATACCTGCGCATGGGGATCGCAGAATCTTTACCTGGAACGGAACGGACGGGGTCCCCTTCACCGTGGCGGGGTGGGACAACCTTTCAAGCGGGCAGCGCACGGACCTGCGTGCCGGAGGCTCGGAAGACCAGGGCAAAGATCGACTCAACTGGCTGCGCGGCGATCAAAGCATGGAAAACGACCAGGCGGGAGGATACCTGCGGCCACGGGACCATATTCTGGGCGACATCGTCAACTCCGACCCCCTGATTGTCGGCGCGCCCGATTTCCAGTATCAGGATCTTCCCGCCGGCACCCCGGGCAAGGAGACCTACAAAGCTTTTCGCATCGATAACGCCGCGCGGACGCGCCTGCTCTATATCGGCGGCAATGATGGAATGCTGCACGCCTTCGATGCCAATACCGGCGTTGAACAGTTTGCCTATGTTCCTGCCGCATCCTCCTCTGCGGGGCTCGCCAACCTGAGCGACCCGGATTATGTTCACCGGTATTACGTCGACGGTTCTCCCAATGTCGGCGACGCCTACCTGGACGATTCCTGGAAAACCATCCTTATCGGCACCATGGGGGTCGGCGGACGCAGTGTCTTCGCCCTCGATGTCACCGATCCGGACAATTTCGACGAGAGCGATATCCTGTGGGAGTTTTCCCATCCGGATCTGGGCTACGCCATCGGAAAACCAGTCCTTGCGCGCCTGCAGAACGGCCAGTGGGCGGTTGTATTCGGCAACGGTTACGGCGGCGACAGCGACCGGGCGCAACTGTTCATTGTCAATGCGCAGTCGGGGGAGCTTATCCGCCGGATCGATACGGGTGCAGGTTCGGCCGGAGACCCCAACGGCCTGTCCGTTCCGGCGCTGCTGACCGACGCCCATCGCACCCTGACCACGGCCTATGCCGGAGACCTGCATGGGAATCTCTGGAAATTCGACCTGAGCGATGAATTGGCTTCGAACTGGGACATCCCCTTTGTCACCAACCCCGGCGCCGTAAGACGTCCCCTGTTCACCGCCCGCGACAATTCGGGACAGGTGCAGCCCATGACCGCTCCGTTGGAGCTCGGCGCACACCCTGAAGGAGGGGTGATGGTCTACTTCGGCACCGGCAAATACTTTGAAGTCGGCGACAACATTGTCGGGGCCGACCCACCTGTTCAATCCTTTTACGGGATCTGGGACAACGACTCCCGCATCCCGGAAACGGATCGAAGCTCCCTTGTCTCCCAGACCATCCTGGCCGAGGGCGTCCTGCACGATACATCCGACGATCAGCTGCGGGCGGTCACTGAGAATCCCGTCGATTACAATGCCACCCCCTTACCTCAACGCGGCTGGTTTGTCGACCTCGTCTCTCCGGTCGCCGGCCTGCAGGGAGAGCGTGTCGTCAGCGCGCCGGTGCTGCGTCGCGGACGGGTCATCTTCTCGACCCTGATCCCGCTGGCCGACCCCTGCTCCGCGGGCGGGACAAGCTGGCTTATGGAACTCGATGCAGTGATGGGAGCACGCCTGATCGATTCGGTTTTTGACGTGAACGACGATACGGACATCGATGACGATGACAAAATCACCATCATTGTCGATGGGAAAACAGTGACAGTGGCGGCCAGCGGCATTCAGTCCCGGGTGGGGATCATCAAGACCCCGGCAGTCATCGAAGCGGGTGAACTGGAATATAAGTACTTCGGCGGATCGGAAGGAGGAATCGCGGTTGTGCGCGAAAAAGGCGGCGATGCCAATGAGCTGGGCCGGCGCTCCTGGAGGCAGCTGCGCTGACTGTTTGAGCCGCAGGCGCGTTTGTCGTCGCAAACGATGTCGTCACGCCCTGCGGCTAACCCACCATCTTCAGGTTTACGTCCCATCTTCAATCGCAACTCCTGACTCGTTCCGCGACCTTTCGAAAATGGAAACCATAGACGGCGTAGGTAATGGCCAGGGGAAACAGGCGCGGCTTCCTGAACAGGGACCAGAAAAACAGTTTCCAGAACTGAAGGCGCTCCTTACCGACCACCCCCAACCAGAGAATCGACTTGAACAATGCACCGATATGTCCCTTCTGCAAATGAAATTTCCCCTTCGGGCGAGGATTGTATTCCTTAAACAAGCTGATCACCCGCTGGTAGTAATGCTTAGGGTCGTAAATGGTATCGAGAATTTTCTGATAGCCAAGGCGAAGTGCTTCCGGATTCATGCGCGGAATAAAATTGACGTCGAAAATCGTATTCTCACCGGATGAATCCTTAAGCAGGCGCCCCTCGCCCTCCAGGCGCTGGTAAAGGCGGGTTCCGCGCAGCGCGGAAAGCACGCCGACCATCGCGGTCACAATACCGCTTTCCTGGATGAACCTGATCTGTTTTTCGAAAATTCCCGGCGTATCACTGTCGAAGCCGACAATAAAACCACCATGAACCTGGAGTCCGGCCCGCTGGATGCGTTTAACGGATTCGATCAGGTCGCGATTTCTGTTCTGGAGTTTGCAGCTTTCTGCAAGCCCTGCATCATCGGGAGTTTCGATGCCGATGAAGACCTCTTCAAATCCGGCGAGCACCATCCATTCCATCAACTGCGGGTCGTCTGCAAGATCGATGGAAGCCTCGGTGTAGAAATAAAAGGGGTAATCCTTATCCTTCATCCATTCGACAATGGCAGGCAGCACCTCACGTTTAAGCGTCGGCTTGTCGCCGATAAAGTTGTCATCGACAAAAAAGATCGCTCCACGCCAGTCGCGCGCATACAAACTCTCCAGCTCATCAATAATCTGACCAACTTTTTTGTTGCGGGGTCTGCGTCCAAACAGAGCGGTGATATCGCAGAACTCGCAGTCGAAGGGACAACCCCGCCCGTACTGGAGGTTCATGGCCGCATAATCTTTCATGTCGACCAGGTCCCACAGAGGAACCGGCGTCTGTTCGATCTGCGCCCATTGCTCCGCACGGTAAATATGACGGGGTTCGCCCCGCTGCAGATCCTGCAGAAAAAGCGGCAGAGTCACCTCCCCTTCCCCCAGCACCAGGTGATCGACCTCAGGCAGGGTTTCATGATAGGAGGTAAACAGCGGCCCTCCGGCAACAATCTTGACCCCAAGGTGTCGACACCGGTCGATAACTTCGCATGCCGACTCTTTCTGAATCGTCATTCCGCTGATGAAAACGTAATCCGCCCACATCAGATCTGCGTCCGAGAGGGGGCGCACATTCATGTCGACCAGTTTTTTTTCCCAATCTCCGGGCAACATTGCAGCAATGGTCAACAATCCCAGCGGCGGGAAGCTGGCCTTGCGGTCAATGAATTTCATCGCATAGCGAAAGCTCCAGAACGTAGTCGGGTAATGAGGATAAACCAAAAGAATTTTCATGACTTAACTCCAGTGAAGTGTTGCGATAAGGCCTTGCAAGGGTTATCGCAACACCCCTCTTATGATCACATCTACCGCCTCATCGGGGCAAAGCCCGTGGGCCAGAAGCGTCTCCAGCTGGCGCTGGTCGACCGTGCCGATAGCGGCCTCATGAGTCACTTTCGCCAGAGGATGAGTGACGTTGACAATGGGGACGGCCCGGGCGACCGCCTGATCTCTGACCAGTTCCATGCAGTCCACATGCCCGCGCGCGCCGGCGGCGTTTCCTGAGGTCGAACCGATGATCTCGGCCGAAGCATGATCCCGCAAGGCGATTCTTGATTTAATCAGACCACGGGAGTTCTCCCCTTCCAGAACAACCTTTTCGCGAATTTTGACCAGATCGCTGCCGCTGCCGGAAACGCGCGCGATCAGTTCCGTAACCGAGTCGGCATAGCCGGTCACGGTATAATCCATATCCAGGCTGCCGACGCGACCGACCGTCAGGTTGAATTCGCTGTTGAAGCGGCCGTCCTCACCTACCTGTACCTGACTTTTCGGGACGACTTCAACCCCACCCTGAGGGCCATGCACGTGAGTTTCATTATAGCACATACTGGCCCCCTCCCCGATTTCAATCCGGGCAATCATTTCATGGCGAACCTTCTCGGCGTTGGGGAACAGGCAGTGGGCGATAAAATCAACCGAGGAGTGGGGCTCGAGCACAACATCCATTTCGATCTGCTGAAGGCCTTCAGAATGAACGACTCCGAAACAGAGATGAACAGGCCTGGCGATTCTGACGCCCTCGGCCACACTGATTTTCGCAACGATGCCGTGAGGGGTTTCCTCGGTGTCCACCTTCAGTCCCTGCACCTGTCGTGCGCTCAGGATGCGGTGCTCCACTGCCAGAAGATGCGCCACCTCCGAGTCTTCGAAAACCCCGCGGTCGCCGCCGCTTGAACCGAAAGCTTCCAGTAGAACGTCATTTTCGCTCATATCCACACTCCACTCCGTCGCACAAAAGACATTTTCTGTTCTGATAGTGAGCGGTCACATGCCGTGGGTCACCAGTGCACACGATACGGCCGTCGCATATCTGAGAGGCCCGGTCGGCGCAGTCGGCAATCTCTTCGCGGTGTGTGATGAGAAGAACTGCCGTGCCGGAATGCCTGAAAGAATCGATCACCTGGAGGATGTCCCGGGTGGACAGCATATCAATGCCGGAATCAGGCTCATCGAGAATCGCCAGGCGTGGCTTGAGCGCGAGAACCGATGCGAGTTCAATCCGTTTTCGCTCACCGCCGCTGAGGTTTTTGTCGACCATTCTCCGGGCGTACGAAGAGGGATCGAGCCCCACCTGTTTCAGATATGAATCGGGGTCGAGCGTTTTGTCATGCAGGCAAAGATACTCATCCACCCTCAGGCCTTCGAATCGAACCGGCTCCTGCCAGGCCAGCGAGATCCCCATGCGCGCACGTTGGTGAATTTCAAGATCGTTGATCTTTTCTCCGTCAAAAAGAATCTCACCTTGCTGCAGACCCTCTCTGCTGCACCCCATGATCAGATATGCAAGGGTGGTTTTTCCTGTGCCGTTGGTTCCGATCAGGGCATGCACCTCGCCGGCCTCAAGGGACAGATCCAGATGGTCAAGAATAGTGCGGTCAGGAGTCCGGTAAACAATATTGCGCACTTCCAGCAAAGACATGCCACAACCTCCCGAAAAGCATTGCTTTGACTTCTTCGTCATTATCATATCTCATGAAAGAACGAAGGCAAATTAAACAGGAAGCGGCTGAAGGCTCGCCAAACCGGACCTGGCGAGTCCACGAATCCGGGTTCCTCTTGTAAAGCAATGATTCTGGTGTAGATTTTGAGAACCGGAATCGACTTCAACCTGACCGCCGGGGGTGCCATGTTCAGAAAATTCCTCTTTTCATGTGGATTACTTACGGCCTTGGCGATGACTTTTTCTTTTTCATCCCAAGCAGCAGAGCGGAGGCCTGATATGGATAAAGATCTGCAGTCCGTCGAAAAAGCAATATTCGCAGGAGGCTGCTTCTGGTGCATGGAGCCGCCTTTTGAAAAACTGCCGGGAGTTGTCTCCGTGGTTTCAGGGTATACTGGAGGAACTGTGGAGAATCCTTCCTATGAACAGGTGACATCGGGGCACACCGGGCACCTGGAGGCGGTGGAAATTCGCTATGACCCCGATCAAATCAGTTACCCGGAATTGCTGGAAGTGTTCTGGAGAAACATCGATCCCACCGACGATGGCGGCCAGTTCATTGATCGAGGCAATCAGTATCGCAGCGCCATCTTCTATTTGGATGAAGAGCAGCGCCGCGCTGCGCAACAATCACGGGACGAGTTGTCGCAATCGGGAAAATTCAAACGTCCCATCGTGACTGAAATCATTCCGGCGTCGACTTTCTATCCGGCTGAAGCCTATCACCAGGATTACTACAAGGAAAATCCTTTGAGATACCGCTTCTACCGCTCAGGATCCGGCCGCGATCTTTTCCTGAAAAAAACGTGGGAAAATCAGAATAGGAATAATTCGGGCTAGAAGGCTGTGTCAGGTCCCGGATGATTCCAGGGGATCATTACTCGTGCGCAAATCGCTGCCACAGTCCAGCCACCAGCCAGGTTATCAACACGGAAGCACCCAGCAGACCAATGGAGACCAGCATCCGGTTAAGCAGCATGGGGCGCAGCACCAGGACCATCCCAAGCATGAACATCATCGTTCCGGAGAGAAGCTTGAGCACCCGTCCCTGCCACTCACTGAGCTTGGAGGCGCCCAGGGTGAAAGTGAAAATCAGCAGGATTGCCGTCAGAGGGATGATATAAACCAGGTTGTAAAGAACGAGGAAAAGATAATACTCCCAGGTCGCCAGCTCATGCAGAGTCAGCACCCGGGTGAAAATCATGGGAAAGCCGGCGGTGCACAGCAATTCATACATATTGGCGGCGGCGGCCAGGACGATGGTTGCCCCGATCATCGAAATCAGACTGGAGGCTTTGAGCAGACCACGCATTCTCTCAAACAGTTTCGGTTTGGCCGAGTCGGGGATCGAAAGACTCACGCCCTGCTTGAAAAAGAAAAAGTCCTTGATGTTGACAGCGCCCATCACCACGGCGAGAACTCCTGCGGCAAGCGTCAGACCACGCAGCTGCCCGAATGAGAGAAAGAGATTGAGCCAGGCCGCCATGAACAGAAAATAAAACAGCCCCGAGAAGAAGATGAAAATGCCTCCCACCAGCAGCATCCGCGGCCTTGAACGCAGATGAATCAGCAGGCTCAGCAGAAAAAGCAGCACAAAAAAAGCGCAGGGGTTCAGGCTGTCAAGCAGCCCGACAATCAGGGTAAGCAGAGGCAGCGACAGCGTGCGCCCGTCCACTTCTCCAACCCAGGGCACAAAAATTCGAGTCGTCCCGGCATTAGATTCATCCGAAGGTGAAACCCCCTTCTGCGGGTCCAGGCGTCCGGATTCGGCAAGCTCCAAAGTATCGGCGCACCCGCTTTGCAGACATTCCTGCACGGCCGCTTCTATCTGGCTCTGCTGCTCAGATCCGAAACCGAACCAGGCCTGGTTTCCCAGAAAGATTGAAGGCGTAACGACCGATGCGTCGAACAGATCACTCAGAAAGAGCAATTGTTCAAAGTAAGTGCGATTATTCCAGATATCGCGCACTTCAACTTGCAGGCCAGGGTGGCGCGAAGCCATAAACTTCAGAAACTCTTCGGCTTTTTGGCAATGGGGGCAATTTTCGGCTGAATAGACCAGGAGAACAACCTCAGCAGAGCCGGCAGCGTTCGATTCTGCCTCCAATGCTCCAGCGTTCCAGCCTCCGGGCAGGAAGAACACAGTAGCAACAAATAAAAACCACGTGGTCAGAACTCTTGACATGGGGAATTCTCTCCACAATCAACCTGTACCTGTTTTCTCT
>JAXHUR010000048.1:0-26012 GCA_034189505.1 Thermodesulfobacteriota bacterium
TTTTGGTGGAGCTGATCGGGATCGAACCGACGACCTATGCGTTGCGAACGCATCGCTCTCCCAGCTGAGCTACAGCCCCGTAAGGATGGTCAATTTACTCGAGTGCCTGTTGATTTGTCAAGCGCTCTGATGGCGCACATGGCCTGCCGGCAGCTGGATGACGAAGGTGGCGCCGTGTTCGCTGTTGAACACCTCGAGGACCCCCTGATGGTGTTCGATGATGCGGTGGGAGATGGAGAGGCCAAGCCCGGTGCCGGTTTGCTTGGTAGTGAAGAAGGGGTTGAAGATATTGCGCAGGCATTCAGGTGCAATGCCGCCGCCGGTATCGGCGACTTCAATCGTGATGGCCGGGTCGCCGCGCAGCGTGGAGCAGCGCGCCGCGATGGTGAGAGTGCCGCCTTCGTCGGACATGGCTTCGCGGGCGTTGCCAATGAGGTTGATCAGGACCTGGCGCAGCTGTTTTTCGTCGCCGATAACAGGGGGCAAGTCCGGGGCGAGATTCTGCACGATCTCGATGTTGGCTTCGGTCAGTTCGCGGCTGAGCAGGTTGAGGGCGGAGCCGATGATCTCGATAAGGTTGCAGGGGGCGAAGCACATCATCTGCCGCTTGGAAAAAGACAGGATGTTGGTGAGCATTTCCTCCACCCGCCGCACTTCACGGGCGATGATGGCGGCATATTCGCCGGCGCGTGATCCTTCAGGTACATTTTTGAGCAGGCGCTGAGCGAAACCGCCGACGCAGACCAGGGGGTTTTTCAGCTCGTGAGCGACTGACGCGGCGATTTCGCCGATAGTCGCCAACTTTTCGGTTTGCAGCAGATCCTCCTGTGCGGTGCGCAGCTCCGAGTGGGTGGTCCGCAGCTGCTGCAGCAGGGCAGCGTTTTCCATGGCGGCGCCGGCCTGGTTGGCGAACAGTTCCAGAAACCGCATCTCCTCCGGGTTGAACAGGCGGTTGCTGCGGCTGTTGTCGACCACCAGAACCGCGACCGTTTTTTTTCGCCCCTGGAGGGGAACGCAGATAAACGGCCCAAGCCGCAGCATCCCTGCGACACTGTCTCGTGGGGAAGGGGCCTCGATCGACAGGGTACGGTTGCTGCGTGCGGCAAGAGCGATGGGGTTGAAGGGGTCGTCAAGTGCGACACGCTGCTGCTGGACCAGCCGGTTGAAGGCGGATTCCTTCTGTTTTTGCTGGATCTCCTCGGCGAGCAGGTTGTCGGAGTCAGGATGCTGGTGCAGCGATGGAGCCCACTGCTCCAGATCCTGTTCGCGCACCACTCCGAGCATCCCCTGCAGAAAGCGGCTGCGCTCATTGATCATGAAAAGCATGGCGCGATCGCAGCCGACGCCGTCTGGAACAACCGCGGCAGAAAGGATGAAATGAACCAGGGCGTCCATGCCGTGCGCGCCGTGCATGGCTTCGGAGACGTGGTAGAGAAAAGAGAGTTCGAGGAGTTTGCGCTGATTTTCCCGCGAAACGCTGGCCAACTGGTCGAGAGCTGAAATTCTCCCCCAGGCTTCGGCTGTCTGGACCGCAATGTCCTGAAAGAGGCGGTGATTCATTTCGGGCGAAGCGAAAGGGTTGCTGGTGGGGCTTTGATCGCTGTAAATGGTGAGGGTGCCCAGGGTGTGCCTGTCGAAGACCAGCGGCAGAGAAAGCGCGACGAGTTTTGTATTCTCGGGTTGGGTGTCCTCGCAGATTTTATCCTCAAAAACGGGGCTGCCCTGTTGAATGGCGTTTATGTGAGTTTGGGCCGCGTGGGCGAGAAGAGTCTCGCGAAGAGATCGGAACCTGGGGTTGATTGCAAAAAAAGGCTGCCCGTGGGGCGAGGGCGGCCTGTGGTGCTGGATGATGGCAAAAACGGCTTTGTTTTCGCGCACCAGGGCGCCCAGCATCTCGCGCAGCATTTCATCGACCGTCTGGGCATGGTTGATCTGCCGGCTGACCTGGGCGACAAACTGCAGATGCTCGGCCTGCTGGATTTTGCGCTGCATCCGTTCGTTGCACAGGGTCATCCAGCCGATTTGTCGGCAGATCAGGTCGAGGTCTTCTCTGGTTCCGGTGGAAAGCCGGTTCGGGTCGAGCTGATGCAGGCAGAGGTAGCCGATGGAGCGCTCGAGGCTTTCGATTTCCAGGGTCAGGGTGCCGCCCTGATCGAGAGGATGCCAGCCTGCCCCGCGAGGGACGCAGCTGCCTTGTTCGGGCGAGAAAAAACCCGGGGTGCCGGCGCGCAGAATCTGCGGCGGCAGCCCGGGTGCAAGGGGCTTGAGATAGAGTGTGGCCTCTCTGATGGGGAGGTGGGAGGTCAATACCCGCAGAAGTGCCTTGGCCCGGTGTGGATATTCCAGCTCGGGGGTGGAGAGAACTTCGATGATGCGGCGCGGCAGATGCACTTCATCACCGCCCATGACGCCTCCTTGCAGACACCCGATCCCTATGGCTGTCAGCCGATTTTTTCCTGACGTTCCTGCTCGGTTTTGCAGTCGATGCAATAGGTGGTCACGGGTCGCGCGCGCAGACGGGCCTCTCCGATCTCCTCCTCGCAGACTTCACAGATGCCGAAGCTGCCGTCATCGATGCGCTCGAGCGCTTCCTGAATCTTCTTGATCAGTTTGCGCTCGCGATCGCGAATGCGCAACTCGAAATTGCGATCCGATTCAGCAGTGGCCAGGTCGGTGATGTCGGGCAGGTTGGACTTTTCGCTGGTCATTTCAGACATGGTCTTGCCTGCCTCGCGCAGCAGCTCGTTAAGCTGATTCTGCAGAATCTGGCGAAATTCTTCCAATTTTTCTTTTTCCATGCTCCCCCCGTTGCTGCTTAGTGATTAATGTATCCTAAATATCGGAGTATGTTCTGTCAAGTTTGATGGCGTCGCAAAATTTATTGCTTAGCCATCCTCTGAACTTTTGAAAGTGCATTATGATTGCCGGGTTTGTTTTGTGTTTTTTTGCTGCCGCTCTTCACGCCAGATATCGATGAGCAGCAGAGCTACGCCTACAGTGATAGCCGAATCAGCCATGTTGAAGGCGGGCCAGTGGTACTGGTGCCAATGGACATCGAGAAAATCGATGACTTCTCCAAAACGAATGCGGTCGATCAGGTTGCCGAGCGCACCCGCAAAGATCAGGGAAAGGGCGAAGACGGCCTTTTTTTTGTCCGCGCCCAGGCGCGACAGGTACCAGAGAATCCCCACGGCAGCCACCAGGCTGACCGTGATGAAGAAAGGGATGCGGTAGGCGCTTTCGGACAGGATGCCGAAGGCGGCCCCCTGATTGCGCACATAGGTGATGTTGAACAGGTTTTCGATGACCGTCACCGATTCGTAGAGACGAAAGCTGTGATCGATATAGAGTTTGGTCGCCTGGTCGAGCGCCACGATAATCGCGGCGGTAATCGATAAAATACGCAGCTTTGAACTCAAGATTCGCCCCCTGGAGAATGCCGTCAGCTCAACGCTTCTCGGCAGCGATGGCAGATGGTGGGATGGGCGTCCCAATCTCCGACGCTGGTGGCAAAGGTCCAGCAGCGTTCGCACTTTTCGCCCTCCGCTGGAACGATGGCCACCCGCAGGCCCTCGATGTTTTCGCCAGCGATGCCGTCGGTGACCTCCTCGGTCAGCTCGACCTGGGAAACGATGAACAGGGTGGCCAGCTCATCGCGGTAGCGTCGCAGAAGATCGCCAATCTCCTCACTGCTTCCGGGGGCCAGCAGCACTTTGGCCGCCAGGGAGTGCCCGATGCGTTTTTCATTGCGGGCCAGCTCGAGAGCCTTGGAGACATCGCTGCGGACTTTACGCAGCGCTTCGTAGCGGCTCTCCAGCTCCGGGTCGGCATATTGCGACTCAAAGCGGGGAAACTCAACCATGTGGACGCTTTGTTCCCCGGTGCCGGGCAGATGCTGCCAGATCTCATCGGCGGTGAAGGAAAGCACCGGCGCGATCAGGCGGGTCAGCGCGTCGAGGATGCGGTAAATGGCGGTCTGGGCACTGCGGCGAGCCGTGCTTGCGGCCGGCGTGATATAGAGGCGATCCTTGAGGACGTCGAGATAGAAGGCGCTCATATCCACGGCACAGAAGTTGTGCACCGCGTGGTAGAGGACATGAAATTCGTAATCCTGGTAGCTTTTTTCGACCCGCGTGACCAGCCCCTCAAGACGCGAGAGAGCCCAGCGGTCGATTTCCAGCAGCTGGTCATCGGCGACCTGGTCTGTCTCGGGGTTGAAATCGTGAAGGTTGCCGAGAATGTAGCGCGCCGTATTGCGGATGCGGCGGTAGGCATCGGAGAGGCGCTGCAGAATCTCGGGGCTGATGCGGATGTCGTCGCGATAGTCCTGGGCGGCGACCCACAGACGCAGGATCTCCGCGCCGTATTTTTTGATGACTTCTTCCGGTGCGATGACATTGCCCATGGACTTGGACATCTTTTTGCCGGCACCGTCAACAACGAAGCCGTGGGTAAGGACCGCTTTGTAGGGAGCCAGGTTGCGGGTGCCGACAGCGCACAGCAGTGAGGAGTGAAACCAGCCGCGATGCTGGTCGCTGCCTTCCAGGTAGAGGTCGGCCGGCGACCGCAGCCCATCGCGCGCTTCGAGCACTGCCGCGAAAGAAACTCCTGAGTCGAACCAGACATCGAGGATGTCCTGCTCGCGGGTAAAGCTGTCGTGGTCGCAGGTGGCGCAGCGCGTGCCTTCCGGCAGCAGTTGGGCGCTGTCCCATTCAAACCAGATGTCGCTGCCGTGCTGCTCGAACAGGTCGGCTACATGGTGCATGGTGGGACCGTCGGCCAGGGCTTCGCCGCATTTTTCGCAATAAAAGACGGTGATAGGGACCCCCCAGCTGCGCTGGCGGCTGATGCACCAGTCGGGGCGGTTTGCAATCATGCCGTAGATGCGCTCCCGGCCCCAGCGCGGGATCCACCGCACCTCGTTGATGTGGTCGAGGCTTTTGTGCCGCAGATCGTCATGGTCCATGGAGATGAACCACTGCTCGGTGGCGCGGAACAGGATCGGTTTTTTGCAGCGCCAGCAGTGCGGATAGCTGTGGGTGACCTGTCCCGCATACAGCAGGGCGCCGACTTCTTTGAGTTTGTCGATGACGGCCGGATTGGCGTCCTTGACCTTCATGCCGCCGAACAGCTCCAGTTCTTCATGGTAGCGGCCGTAATCGTCCACCGGATTGTAGACGTCGAGGCCGTAGCGCAGGCCGACGATGTAGTCGTCCTGCCCGTGCCCCGGTGCGGTGTGCACGCAGCCGGTTCCGGCCTCGAGGGTGACATGGTCGCCCAGGATGACCAGCGAGTTGCGGTCGTAGAAAGGGTGGCGGCACTGCTTGCCCTCGAACGCCGCGGCGTTGAATGTGGCGAAAATTTCATAGTCCGCGATGCCGATTTCCTTCATGACCGCTTCAACCAGGCCTTCGGCCATCACAAGCCGTTCTTCGCCTGTATCGACGGCGACATAGTCCAGGCGCGGATTGAGGCAGATTCCCAGGTTGGCGGGAATGGTCCACGGCGTGGTGGTCCAGATCACGAAAGACAGCGGCTTGTCGTCCAGCTGGGCCAGCTCCGTGGGGAGCGAATCGTTGAACGGGAATTTGACGTAGATGGTGGGGGAGGTGTGGTCGGCGTATTCCACTTCGGCTTCCGCCAGGGCGGTGACGCAGGAGGCACACCAGTGAATCGGCTTCTTCCCCTTGTAGAGACCTCCCTTTTCGGCAAAGTGGGCCAACTCCCGGGCAATGGTGGCCTCGTAGCCGGTATGCATGGTCAGGTAGGGGTTGTCCCAGTCGCCCAGTACGCCGAGGCGTTCGAACTCCCGGCTCTGGATGTCCACCCACTTCTGCGCGTATGTTCGGCACTCGCGGCGGATTTCAGCCTTGCTCATCTCCATTTTGGCTGAGCCGAGCTGCCCGTCGACCTTGAGTTCGATCGGCAGACCGTGGCAATCCCATCCCGGAACATAGGGCGTGTGAAAGCCCTGCATGCGCCGGCTTTTGATGACGATATCCTTGAGGATCTTGTTCAATGCGTGGCCGATATGCGTGTGGCCGTTGGCGTAGGGGGGGCCGTCATGCAGGATGAACAGGGGGCGATCCGCAGTTGCTTTCTCGATCTGTGCGTAAAGATCGGCCTGCTGCCAGCGGTTGAGGATTTCCGGTTCACGCTTCGGCAGATTGCCTCGCATGGGAAACTCAGTTTCAGGCAGATTGAGGGTGTTTTTATAGTCCATGCCGTTCCTCCCGGGGTTGGGCGAAAAATCGAAGCCCACAAAGTAGCAAAACCAGGGGATATGTCAAGGTAAAAGGCTGTTTCGCGGGAGGTTTGGCGGCGGGAGGGATGGGCCGGGCGGGCGACCGGTTTTTCTGCGGTCGCCGCCCGGTCGAAGGCTTTATGCCGGGGGTTGTGCCTGTTCTTCCAGCAAGTTGAGGCTGCGCCGCAGCAGGGTCGAGATGCTGGTGCCGTGCATTTTTGCGATTTCCTGCAGGGTTTCCATCTCCTGGTCGTTGATGCGGCAGGAAATAATGTAACGCTTGGGGTTTTCAACTGTCTTTCCCATAATTTTCGTCTCCCTTCTTGTGAGCTATTGTTGAGTTTAAGACTCTAGTGTGTCGTTTTGTTCCGTATACACAATGCAAAATAGTTGCCAATATATCTTTTTTTATAAAAATATATAGAAAAAACCTGTAATAACAGCTATATGAGTGGTTCAAAGTTTTTTGAAGATTTGTTTTTATTAAAGATTTGTGGCGACAAAATGACACAATTGACAGTGCAGGGTGGCAGTTGGCTGCAGGGGGTGAGTCATATTTGGCACATGTGTAGCGTAGTTGGGTTTAAACAACTCGAAAGTTTGGTGGTTTTAGATGTGTCTTTCCATGTCAACCGTGATTTTGCGGCATTTTTTGGCGAAATAACTGAGCAAAACTGTGCCACGTGCTCTTATTGTGGCACAGTTTTGGGCCGGATGGGTCTCTTTGGGGCATTTGTTTGATTTGCCCGCTGAATGCTTTAAACTTTGCGTGGCCGGTTTGTTTTACCCGGGTTAAGATGGGGGCAAAACATCTCTTGGGTGCACTGCCAACAAGGGCACGGGCAAAGGATTCGGGAATGGCACATTCGCAAGATATTCTCATGGTCGGTCTGCGGTCCCTGGCGACGTTTGTCGTTTTATGGGAGATCGTTGCCGGCTGGTCACCCGGCTCATGGGTCGTGGGCAGTGTCGCCGTGCTGGTCGCCACCGCAGTTGCCCTTTGTTTGCGTCCCAGGGAGGCCGGGTCGCTGCGGTGGAGTGGAACCTTTCGGTTCGTTCCCTATTTTTTTCTCCAGTCCGTGCGGGGGGGGATGGATGTTGCACGGCGCGCCTTTTCCCCCGAAATGCGGCTCGAACCGCTGCTGGTGGAGCATCCCCTTTCTCTGCCGCAGGGTGGGGCACGCCTTTTCCTGGTGAATGTGGTGAGCCTGCTGCCTGGAACTTTGGGAGCGGATGTCCGCAAAGAATGCCTGGTCGTACATGCGCTGGATCGCTCTATGGCCGGGGAACTTGCGAACCTCGAGCGGATGGTGGCGAGGATGTTTGACGTTGACGGAGCAGATGTTCTCTGAGTAAAACCTGTGGGGAGCTATCAACTTCATGGTAAACAGTGGCATCCGTGGAGGATCATCTTAAATGGAGCATCTGTGCCTGGGGATGGCGCTGGTTCTGCTGCTGACCATTGTAGCGGGGCTGTGGCGGGTGATTCAGGGACCCACCGCTGCGGACCGCATGCTGGCGGCTCAGCTGTTTGGAACCGCCGCCGTTGCGATCCTGCTGCTTCTGGGGCAGGCAAGCGGTGAGACGGCCCTGTGGGACGCGGCGCTGGTGTTCGCCCTTCTCGGCGCGGTGGCGGCGGTGACCTTTGTCCGGCGCAGCTGGTCGCATGAAGCGGATGTTGAGAAGGACAGCGACGATGTTTGAATCTGCCCTGGCGACCCTGTTTTTCGCGGCCGCTCTCTATTTTTTTCTGGCCGGCACTTTGGGGCTGCTGCGTTTCCCCGATGTCTTCTGCCGCCTGCATGCCCTGACCAAGGCCGACAACCTCGGCCTGGGATTCATTGTTTTGGGACTCATGGTTCTCAGCGACAGCTGGCAGTCTGCGGCGAGGCTGCTGCTGACCTGGCTGCTGGTGATGTTCTCCGGCGCGACGGTCGCGCACCTGGTGTCGCGCAAGGCGTTGCGTGACGGCATCACACCCTGGAGGAAGCCGTGACGCTGGTGGGTACGATCTTTGACCTGATCCTGCTGCTGACCCTCTTGTGGCTTGCCTGGCAGATGCTTGCCTCTGCGGATCTGTTCAAGGCGGTGGTTCTGTTTATCTCATTCGGCCTGCTGCTGGCGCTGGCCTGGGTGCGGCTCGATGCTCCGGATGTGGCCCTGGCCGAGGCGGCGATCGGTGCCGGAATCACTGGCGCCCTGTTTCTGGCAGCGCTGGGGCGTTTCGGGCATGAGGAGACCGGTGTGCGGCGGCGTCGCAAAAGCCTCGGCCGACATCTGGCGGCCCCGGTCCTGGTGGCGGCTTTCCTGGTGATGGTCGGAGCTGTCATGCTGCGGTTTTTGCCCAGCCTGCCGAACGCAGGCGGTTTAAAGTCGGAGGTTATGGCCCATCTGCCCATGAGTGGTGTGACTCATCCGGTGACAGCGGTCCTGCTCGGTTTTCGAGCTTATGACACTCTGCTCGAACTGGGTGTTCTTCTGCTGGCGGTGGTGGCGATCCGGTCGATCGACCTGGGCCCCCCGCCGGAAGACAATATCCCGGTCTCTCCCGCGCAGAGAGGCTTAAGCCGGATTCTGTTTCCGCTGATGATACTGGTCTCCATCTACCTGTTATGGCGTGGCGGGCATGCCCCGGGCGGGGCTTTCCAGGCGGGCGCTCTGCTGGGAGCGGGGCTGGTTCTGTATGTATTGAGCGGTGGCGTCCTGATCGCCGGGCCGGGCGGTCTCTATCTGCGCACCCTGATGGCATGCGGGTTCGCTTTTTTTCTCACGGTGGCGGTCGCAGCCCTGGTTGTTACGGGAATTCCGTTAGTTTATCCGTCCGCAGGCGGCAAGAACCTGATCCTGCTGATCGAAGCGCTGGCGGGCGCCTCCATTGCGCTCACTCTGGCGCTGGCGGTGTTCGGCGGACGCCTGGAGGAGGATGATGGCGCGGGAGGCGGCTCATGAATACGGGATCCGGTTTCGTCATTGCCGGTTTTCTGCTCTTTCTACTCGGAGTGCACGGGCTGTTCGCGCGTGAGCATCTGCTGCGCAAGATTCTTGCCGCCAACATCATGGGCAGCGGCGTTTTCATGGTCTTTCTCGCCCTGGGGCACGGCGATGCATCCTCCGCGCCGGATCCCGCGCCGCAGGCGATGGTTCTGACCGGGATCGTGGTGGCGGTGGCGTTCTCCGCGGTGGCGGTGGCGCTGGCAGTGAGAATTCAGCAGTCCCACGGGCGGCCCTATTTCCCGCACGACGGAGAGGAAGATCAGTGAGCGGCGAGCTTCACCACCCCTGGGCCCTGTGGATGATTTTCCTGCCGATGGCTGCAGCGGCCGCGGCGTTTCTGCTGCCGCGCCGCGCCGGAGTGATCGGGCTGAGCGCGGCGCTGGCGATGCCGCTGCTGGCGGCGCTGGCTGCCTTTTATCTGTATGCGGTCGGCCCTTGGCAATTGACGGCCGGCGGCTGGCCGCTGCCCCTGGGAATTGCGCTGCGTCTCGACGGACTGGCGGCCATGATGCTGGTGACCTGTGCTGCGGTCGGTCTGGTGGTGAGCGTCTATGCCCTGGGTTATTTCCCGTCCCGGAGCTCCGGGCGGAGCCAGGCTGGGTATTTCTGGCCTCTGTGGCTTTTTCTGTGGGGCGCGGCGAGCGCCCTGTTCCTTTCTGCTGACCTGTTCAACCTCTATGTGACGCTGGAGATGGTGACTCTGGCCTCTGTCGCCCTGGCGGCGCTGGAGGGGCAGCCTGCGGCTCTGAGCGCCGCCATGCGCTACCTGCTGGTCGGCATGGCTGGTTCTCTGTTTTATCTGCTCGGCGTGGCGCTGCTTTATGCCGCCTATGGGACGGTGGACCTGAGTCTGCTTGGCGAAGCCATGGCCGCCAATGCTCAGAGCCGCGCCGCGATGGCCCTGATGGTGAGCGGCCTGTTGTTAAAGACGGCGCTTTTCCCGATGCATTTCTGGCTGCCGCCGGCACACTCCCAGGCGCCTGCGCCGGTGAGCGCGCTGCTGTCGGCGCTGGTGGTCAAAACCTCCTATGTCATCATTCTGCGGTTATGGTTCGAGGTCTTTCCGGGGGTGGCGGCGCCATTGGCGGGGCATCTGCTCGGTGTCCTGGGGGCAACGGCGATTTTGTGGGGATCGCTGATGGCGCTGCGGCAGAAGCGGCTGAAACTGCTGGTCGCCTATTCAACCGTTGCCCAGATCGGCTATCTATTTCTGGTCTTCCCTCTGGCGAGCAGCGGCACGGCGGCCAGCGTCTGGGCCGGCGCCATCTTTTTCATGCTGGCCCATGCCTGCGGCAAAGCCGCCATGTTCCTGGTGGCCGGAGCGATTCATCATACGGCGGGGCATGACCGTATCGACCACCTGGCCGGTGCCGGCGGTCCGCTGGGCGTACTGGTGGTGGTGTTCGCTCTGGCCTCGGTCACTATTATAGGCCTGCCGCCCAGCGGCGGTTTTTTTGCCAAGTGGATGCTGCTTGATGCGGCTATCGTGTCCGGGCAGTGGGGGTATGTCCTCGTCATGGCGCTGGGGAGTCTGCTGGCGGCGGCCTATGTGGTGCGCGTTCTGGCCTGGGCCTTTCTTGATGTCGAGCGGACTCACTACACGCCCCTCCCTTGGGTGATGAAGTGGCCGCCGCTGGCGCTTTCGGTGATTTCTCTGCTGCTGGGACTTGGCGCTTATGTGCCCGTGATGCTCTCTTTGCTGCAGGCGCCCGTCGCCGGTGCCGTTCTCACTGGAGCCGGGCCATGAACGATTCACTGCTGCTGTTGGCCATTCTGAGCAGTTCGCTGGTGCCGGGGCTGATTATTTTCGCGCTGCCGGAGCGCAGTCACCGCCTGCGCACCATCCTCAATATGGCGGGGGCGCTGCTGAAGCTGAGCCTTGTGGCGCTGCTGTTCATTCTGGTTTACCAGGGCCGCTTCCCCGAGCTGCGCATTGCGCTGCTGCCGGGAATGGAACTGGCGCTGCATGCCGATTCGCTGTCGCTGCTTTTTCTCAGCCTGTCGGCCTTTCTGTGGTTTTTGACCACCGTGTACGCCATCGGCTATCTGGAAGGCTCTCCACATCGAAGCCGCTTTTTCGGTTTCTTCAGCCTGTGCGTCAGTGCCACCACCGGCATCGCGCTTGCCGGTAACCTGGTCACGTTCCTCATTTTTTACGAGATGCTGACCCTTTCGACCTTTCCGCTGGTGGTGCATCGCGGCACTCCCGAAGCCCTGAGCGCCGGACGCATTTACCTGACCTACACTCTGAGCGGCGGAGTAGTGCTGCTGGTGGCCACGGTCTGGCTGCGAACCCTTGTGGGGCCTGTGGACTTCAATGTGTCTGGGATTCTGCCGACTGCCGACCCGGCGCTCTATGGTGATTTCAGGATCATCTTTTTTCTGCTGATCGCCGGGTTGGGCGTCAAGGCGGCGCTGGTCCCTTTCCATTCCTGGCTGCCCACCGCTATGGTGGCGCCCGCCCCGGTCAGCGCGCTGCTGCACGCGGTCGCGGTGGTCAAGGCGGGGGCGTTTGGCATCATGCGTGTAATCTACGGGGTGTACGGCATCGAATTCTGCGCCTCCCTCGAGGTGCTGGGCCCGCTGGCGCTCGTGGCCTCGGTGACCATCCTCTACGGATCGCTGCGCGCCCTGGCGCAGGAGGATCTCAAGCGGCGGCTCGCCTTTTCCACGGTCAGCCAGGTTTCCTATATTACCCTCGGGCTGGCTCTGCATGGACCGCTGGCCACTATCGGCGGCCTGGTTCACCTGGTGCACCAGGGATTGATGAAGATCACCCTGTTTTTTGGCGCCGGGAACCTGGCCGAAACCCTCGGCATCCACAAGATCAGGGACATGGCGGGGGTAGGCCGCCGCATGCCTTGGACCATGGGTGCGTTTACCGTTTGCGCCCTGGGCATGATCGGGCTGCCGCCCACGGTGGGTTTTGTCACCAAATGGTACCTCTCGCTGGGGGCTCTGACCCTCGATCAACCCTGGGTGGTGGTGCTGCTGATTACCAGCACCGTGCTCAATGCCGCTTATTTCCTGCCGATTCTGCGCACGGTCTGGTTCGATACGCCCTTGCGTTCGTGGCCAGAGAGTTCGGACATGGCCAAACAGAAGGAAACGCGCTGGGCACTTCTGCTGCCGCCCCTGGTCACCGCCGCGCTGGTGCTGCTTTTCGGACTGCTGGCCGCTGCGCCTTTCAGCCCGCTGCAATGGGTCCGGTTGATTGCGGCACGGGAGTATGCGCCATGACGGCAGAGACTGCTCTGTATCAGACGCTGTTGGTACTGACCCCGCTGGCCCCCCTTGTCTTGTGTACTCTGCTCTGGGGGGCAGGAGCCAGGGACCGGCTGATCTCTTTTGTGCCCTGGGCGGCGCTGCCCGGCCTGTTGCTGGCCTTGCTGCCGGATGGGGGAAGCCGCATCGGACTGGATTGGCTGCTGCTTGGCGGACAGCTCGGCCTTGACGGGATGGGGCGCGTTTTTCTGCTGCTGACCGCCCTGCTGTGGATGTCCGCCGGCCTGCACCTGCGCCAGCTGCTCTCCGACGATTCCCATGCGCGGCGTTTCGCCATCTTCTTTCTGCTCGCCATGGGCGGCAACCTGGGGGTGGCTCTTTCCCTGGATATGCTGGGATTTTATCTTTTCTTCGCCCTGATGAGTTTTTCCTCCTATGCACTGGTGGTACACGACGGGCGCGATTTTTCCCGCCGCGCCGGGCGGGTTTATCTGATCCTCGTGCTGATGGGAGAGGTCCTGCTGTTCACTGCCCTGGTGATGCTGGCTCGGCACACCCCTTTTCTGCTGTTGAGCGAGGCCTCCAGTGCGCTCGCCGGCAGCGAGCAGCGAAACCTGATTCTGGCTATTCTGATCACGGCGCTGGGGATCAAGCTCGGCATGGTACCGCTGCATTTCTGGCTGCCGCTGGCGCACCCGGCGGCCCCGGTTCCGGCCAGTGCTGTTCTGAGCGGCGCCATGATCAAGGCGGGCCTGCTGGGATTGGCGCGCCTGCTGCCGCTGGGGCAGGTGGCTTTGCCGGGGTGGTCCGGCGGACTCGTTGTCGCCGGACTGGTGATGGCCTATTACGGTGTGGTCGTCGGCCTGCCGCAGCGTAAAGTCAAGACGGTGCTGGCCTATTCCAGCATCAGCCAGATGGGCTATGGCGTCATTGCCCTGGGGCTGGGCCTGGCACAGCCTGGCGTCTGGCCGCAGCTGGCCCCGGTGCTGGCATTTTACGCCCTGCACCATGGACTGGCCAAGGGGGCGCTGTTTCTCGGGGTCTCCATGGCGCCTGTTTCGGGCATGTCCGTTCGGCTGCGCAGGCTGGCGGTACTGGGGCTGCTGTGGCCTGCGCTGGCGCTCAGTGGGGCGCCCTTTACCAGCGGCGCCCAGGCCAAAGCCGCACTTAAGCCTTTTTTGAAGGAGGCGCCTGCCTATGGGCCATTTCCCCTTTCGGCGCTTTTATCCTGTGCCGCTGTCGGCACTGCCCTGATCATGGCGCGTTTTCTGTTTCTGATGTATCGCAAACCCTCTGATCGTCCTTCTCCCGGTGCCGCTATGTGGGGCGGCTGGTTGCTGCTGCTGACGGGAAGCATAGTCTGCGCCGTCGGCTGGTTTCCCGACCCCTGGCTGCACGCCGCGCTGCAGTCCGTTTCCGTCGCACCGGTCTCCGCTCTGTGGCCGCTGCTGCTTGCCCTACTCATTGCTGTTGCGGCCATGCGGCGGCTGCCGCAGGCCGTGAAAGAGGTTTTTTCTCCACCGCCAGGGGATGTAGGTGTCCTTGTCGAAAAATTTATCTCGCTGGTATGTGACGCCTTTCGCAAACCCTGGGCTCTGATTGCCGGTGGGAAGTTGTGGAAAACGCTCCGCCTGCCGCGCGGCAGGTGGTGGCACCGCCTGGCAGTCTATGAGGTGCTTCACGAGACCGAACTGTCTCTGCGCCGATTTCCCGTGGCGGGTGCGGTCTTTTTGTTTATATTGCTCCTCTTTATTCTCTGAATGGGGGGGCTTTCTTCAGATGAATTTCTGCAAGTATCCCGCTTTATCCTTGCTTCCCCGGCAAGAGTGGGTTTGTGTCTTTTCCCGTCGCACACCCCGGCTCCAATTTTATCGGCAAGGGGGCGGCTATCGCTTCTGACCTGGATAGGGCGGTTTTACATTGAAGCCGTGATCTGTTGGATTATACTTTCTCACAGGAGTTGCCAGCGCGGATAAAAGTATCTGCGCGTACGGTCTCGGTCTTCCTCAGCTGGAGGCGCCGGGCCGTTTTGATTCAGAAGGTGGGGAGCGACATGGAGTTGAAGCAATGATTCTTTTCTGCCGGGCGGCATTCTGGATTGCCGTTTATCTTGTCCTCGTCCTGGTGCCGCTTTTCGCCCTGCTGATCGGTCCGCGTCCGTCGGGGAGCGGTTTCTGGTGGGACCTGTCGCTGGCCTTGGGATTTGCCGGCACCACCATGATGGCGGTGATGTTTTTTCTCACCGCCCGCTTTCAGCGTGCCACGGCTCCTTTCGGCATCGACCTGGTCTACTATTTTCACCGCTGGATATCCCTGGGAGCCGCGTTGTTTGTGGTGCTTCACCCCGTACTGTTCGTGGTGCAGGATCCTTTCATGCTGCAGATGTTCCACCCCGCGGCAATGTCCTGGGAGTTATGGGCCGGAGTGGGGTCGGCCTCTGCGCTGGCGGCAATCATGATCACTTCCCTGTGGCGCAAGCAGCTGCGGATCCATTATGATGCCTGGCGGGTGTGGCATGCGCTGCTGGCCGTGGTCGCCCTGTCGCTGGCGCTGACGCACATCGCCGGAATCGGATACTACAGTGAACTGCCCTGGAAGAGGGCGCTGTGGATCATCATTGGATTGAGCTGTCTGGCGGTCGTCGTCTATGTGCGGCTGATCAGGCCGGCCCGTATGCTGAAGCGCCCCTGGCGGGTGGTGGAGGTCATCGAGGAACGGGGTAGCGCCTGGACCCTGGTTCTGCGCCCCGAGGAGCATGGCGGTTTTATGTTTCTGCCCGGGCAGTTCGCCTGGTTGACCCTGGAGCGTTCCCCCTTCGCCATGAAGGAACACCCCTTCTCTATTGCCTCCAGCGCCGAGATACCGGGAGAACTGCGCTTTACCATCAAGGAACTGGGAGACTTTACCCGTCGCATCGGCCGCATCAGGCCGGGAACGGTGGCCTGGGTCGACGGCCCCTACGGCACGTTCAGCCTCGACCGTATGCCGGCACCAGGTTATATTTTTGTTGCCGGCGGTGTTGGAATTGCACCGGTGATGTCGATGCTGCGCACTCTGGATGAGCGCGGCGACAAGCGTCCGCTGCAGCTTTTCTACGCCTACAATACCTGGGAACGGTTGACGTTTCGCGAGGAGCTTGAAGAACTGCGCAAGCGCCTCGATCTGACCATTGTCTATGTTCTGAAGGAACCGCCGGTGGATTGGAGGGGGGAAACAGGCTTTTTGTCCGAGTCGATCTTCGCCCGCCATCTCCCGGCGGACCGCGCCCAGCGTGAATGCTTCATCTGCGGGCCGACTCCGATGATTGAAGTCGCGGAGAAATCTCTGGCACAGGAAGGGGTTCCCCGCGGCCGGATTCACTCGGAATTGTTCGATCTGGTTTAACCACCGGCCTTTTGGGGCTCGAGACGACAGGGCGGTATTATGCGTCTTCTTTTTGCCAAACTGCTGGCCCTGGTCAGCATACTGCTGATTCTTCTTCTGGCAATTCTCTTTGCCTGGATGCAGAATGCCTGATTTTTTTGGTTGTCGGCGTCTGCGCGAGGCATTGCTGCGGGGGCTGATTATTGCGCTGCTGGCAACAGCGTTTCTACCTCTGGCTGGATTGTCTGCGCACGCCCAGACCAAGATCGAGGTTCTGATCGAGGGGATCATGGGTGACGCGCTGGCCAACGTGGAGCAGGCCCTGGAACTGCCCCGCGGATTAGTGCACGACGGACGGATCAATAAACTGTGGCTGCGGCGTTTTGAACGGCAGATTCCAGAGAAGGCGGCGCGCGCCCTGGAACCTTTCGGCTGTTATCAACCGGTCGTGGAAGTCGAGCGCGAGGAGTTCGACCGCAACAGCGTGCGCCTGAGGGTGAAGGTCGACCCGGGGCCTGTGGTCAGGATCGAGGGGCGCCGTCTGCTCATTGAAGGGGATGCTCCCCGGATCCTTCGCCGCAGACTCGATTCCTTTCCGCTGTCACCAGGCGGGAGGCTGCTGCACGTCCCTTATGAGAAAGCTAAGGGGGAGCTGCTGGGGGTGGCACTCGACCTGGGATTTCTGGATGCCCGCTACACCCGCCATGTCATCCGTGTCAATCCACAGGAAAACAGCGCCGTAGTCGAGTTGACGCTCAAGCCCGGCCCCCGGTACCGCTTCGGTGAAATCAGCATTGAGGGCGCCCCCGATTATCCCGAGCGCTTCCTGCGCCGCTATGTGACGGCGCGCCCTGGCGACATCTTTTCCTACGACAGCCTCAGCAACACGCAGCGCAACTTTCTCGACAGCGATCGCTTCCGCAATGTGATCGTCAAGCCGCACAAGGATGCGGCGAAGGAATACCGGGTTCCCGTCGACATCCAGCTTGCCCCCTCCCCCCGCCGGCGCCTGCGTCCCGGCATCGGCTACGGAACCGACACCGGCGCCCGCGTTTCACTGCGCTACCAGGATGTCAATCTCTGGCACAAAGGCCACAAACTCGAACTCGACACTCTGCTCGCCGAGTTGCGGCAGTCCGGTACCGCAACCTACATTCTGCCCGGCTACCGCAATCTCGACACCATGTTCGCGCTGCGGGGCGGTTACCAGCGCGAGGATTTCGATCCTTACGAGACAGAATTCCTGTTTGCCGAAGCGGAGCGGATCGTCGGGCACGGCCAGGGACGGCAATCGTCGGTTTACCTTCGGTATCAGCTGGAAAAATCCACTGTCGGCGGGGAGAGCGTCGACAGTGGTTTTCTGATGCCCGGTCTGCGTTACAGCCAGGTGCGTTTCGATAACCAGGTGCGCCCTGAAAAGGGCTACCGCTATCGCTTTGAAGCGCGCGGCACATACAGTGGGCTGCTCTCCGATATCACTCTGGGGCAGGTCCTGGGGGAGGGCAACCTGCTGGTGCGCCTGCCGATGCGTAATTTTATTCACCTGCGAATGCAGTTTGGCGCCACTCTCCAGAAGGATCCTGTGGAGGACATTCCCGCCTCGCTGCGCTTTTTCGCCGGAGGTGACCACAGCGTGCGCGGCTACGCTTACCAGACCCTGGGACCGCGCAATGACGAGGGCGAGGTGGTGGGCGGCAAGCACCTGCTGGTCGGCAGTGTCGAGTTGGAGCATCGCTTCAGCGGCAACTGGGCGATGGCGGCCTTTTTCGATATCGGCAATGCCTTCAACCGTTTTACCTATATCAAGGCGGCCCGTTCCGCCGGGACCGGCGTGCGTTACTACACGCCGGTAGGGCCGGTGCGGCTGGATCTTGCGCGCCAGCTTGGCGAGGATGATCCGAGCTGGCGCCTGCACGTGGGGATTGGTTTCGGATGGTAAGAGTTTCTGTAAGACGCATACTGCCCTGTGCCTTTGCTCTGCTGGCACTGCTGCTGACGCTGCTATTGGCGGCGCTGTTCTGGTTGACGACGACATCCTCTGGTTCCAGGTCTCTTTTGGCAGCAGTCTCCACCTGGACACCTGTTCAAATCGAATTCCAGACCCTTGATGGTTCGCTGTGGCGTGGTCTGACTCTTGAAGCGGCGCAGGTGCGCTGGCCCGATGGAGAAGTCCGCATCGGACGACTGGTGACGCGCTGGACGCCCCTGTCCCTGGTGCGGGGCGAGCTGGTGGTCGAGCTGATCGAGGCCGACACCGTCGAGGTTTCGTGGCAGCAAAGCGAAGCTCCGACAGCGCCCCCCGGACCGGGGGACGCCTTTCAGCTTGAATGGCCGCGCCTGAAGGGATTCCCGCTCAAGCTCAGCGGCCGGATCGGTTCCTTGAAGCTCGACGATGTGCGGATTGCGCCGCCTGGTGGTCAGCTCACAGCGGTGGAGCGACTTCACGCCGCGGTGCAGTGGGACCATGGGATACTGCGGGTCGAATCCCTTGATCTGCGCGCGGACGCGGGGGCCGCGGCCGGCGATGTGGCTGTCGGGCTGGATGCGCCGCTGCTGCAGCTCGCCCTCGATCTACGGGCGACGGCGCTGGAGGGGCAGATCGCGTCGGTGCGGATCGAGAGCAACCTGGCATCGACCGGGGGGGAGACGCTGCCGGTGGGATCCCTGCGGGTTGTGGCCGACATGGTCGATCAGCCCGATCTGGAACTGGAGGGTACCCTTGTGCCGGCTTCCGGACGCGTCACCGCCAAGAACTGGCGACTGCGCAGAACGGGGGCTTCCGGCGAGGTGCGTCTCAACGGATTTTTCTCCTGGCAGGAGGACCCCCAGGCCGATCTGCAGATCATCCTCGATCAGCTTGATCTTGAAACGGAAGCCGGTTGGCCGACGCTCCTGGGCGGCACCCTTTCCGTATTCGGTGGCCTCGATGCCTATCAGGGGTCATTCGAACTGCACAATGCACGCCCCGGGTGGGAAAATCTGGCCGTGGCGGGAGACCTGCGAGGCGACCTTGAACATCTTGAGCTGACTGCACTCAACGGACGTTGGCTCGAGGGCACGTTCGATGATGGACGCATCAGCCTGAACTGGACACAAGGCCTCGAACTTGCCCTTCACTTGACCGCACGCGGCCTGAACCCGGAACTGTTTGAAGGCGCGCCGCGCGGTGACCTCAATTTTATGTTGGCGGGGGAGGGAACATTCGCGTCGCAGCAGCCCCCACAGGGATGGGCGCGACTCGAGCTGGCACCCAGTCGACTGCAGGGGCATGCGCTGAATGGTCTGGTCGCTGCCCGCGCCCAGGACCAGGATCTCATTGTGGATGAGTTGAGTCTGAAAGGGGAAGGCTTTGCCATAGAAGCCCAGGGGCGGTTGCAGGAGAAAATCGTTTTGAGCTTTATCATCGAGGACGCCGGTAAGATCCTCCCCGATCTGGCCGGTCAGGCCGAGGGGGAGGGGTGGTTCGCCTGGGTCGAGGGAGAGCCGAGTGGCGCGCTGGTCGCGGCAGGTGAGGATCTGGCCTATGAAGAGCTGAGCATTGACCGCTGGTCGCTCGATGTCGAGTGGCCCGGCATGGATCGCCCTTTGCGTGGTGAAGCCAAAGTAGAAGGCTTGATGACCCGGGTTCTGGCTCTGGAGGAGATCAGAACCGGTCTGACAGGGCTGCAGGAGGATCATGAATTGAGCCTGGCGGCTGACTGGGGGACCGGGCAGGCACAGGCGCTGATACAGGGTTCCCTGCGGGATCAGCAGTGGCAGGGCGTTATAGAGCGGCTGGAAGGAGAAGAGGCGGACCTGGGTCATTGGCAGAGCCTCAAACCCGTTGAACTTCAGCTCTCCGCACAACAGGCACGGATTGCCGATCTGGTGCTTGAATCCAGCATTGGCGGTGAACTGGCCGCTGACGCCGAGCTGACATTTTCGCCTCTGCGGGGCGAGATCGAAGGGGCCTGGCGCAAACTTTCCCTGGCGCATTTCAACCCCTGGATTGCGGCGGTTCAACTCGAGGGAGAGAGTTCCGGCGATCTTCAATGGCTGCTGGGTGGGGCTGAGCAGATGGATCTCTACGCGGAGCTGCAGGCGACGGCAAAGGTGCAGCATGGCAGCGAGGACCTGGTGCTGGATGAAGTGCTGGTGGACCTGGTCTGGGACCGTCAGGGACTGAAACTCCACGGGCAGGTCGATTTTGGAATCGGGGGCCGGGTCAGACTTGCCGCAGACTCCCCGCAACCGGGGCGGCCTGACCTGCCCGATCCCCTGAATTTCCAGGTGTCCTGGGACAAGTTCCTGCTGAAGAGACTCGAGGGGTTCGTGCCGGCCGGGGTTCAGCTTGAGGGCGAATGGCTGGGACGTCTTGAGGGGCGCCTCGGCCCCGGCGGCATTTTAGCTGTGGAGGGGACCAGCCGGGTTTCCGACGGATTTCTGCGCCGCCGGGACGAGGACGGCGAGTGGTCCGTTGCGCTGCGGCAGGCCGAGCTGCTCTGGCAGTGGCGCGAGGAGACTCTGCAGGGCGAACTCGATCTGACCCTGGGCGATTTCGGCGAAGCGACGGCGAGCTTTCAACTGCCGCTGCCCGCGCGGCTTGTCACGGCATTTGAAGACGACGGCGCTGTGAGTGTGCTCGCGCAGGCTCACATGCGCGAGCAGGGCCTGCTTGAGATGCTGCTGCCCGGCCTCGCTGAAGACATTGCCGGGGAACTGGCCTTTGTTGCTGAGGTCGGAGGCACCTGGCAGAATCCACGCTGGCAGGGCGATTTTTCACTGACGCAGGCGGGCGCCACCCTGCCGGCGGCCGGCCTGGTGCTCGATGAGATCGAGGTTGCCGGGCGCATTGTCGAGCGGCGCATTGAAGTCGAGCGCCTGCAGCTGCGGTCGGGGCCGGGTAAGTTGACCGGTCGCGTTCAGGTGGACCTTGAAGACTTCTCTGCTCCCGTTTACACAGGTGAAATCAAGGGCAGCAAAGTGCAGGTGATGAATCTGCCGGAGCTGCAGATCCAGGTCTCTCCCGATCTGAGTTTTCGCGGGCGCCCGGATGCGTTTGCGGTGAAAGGCACGGTGCATGTCCCTGTTTTTCTTGTCTACGACTGGCAGAACGAGGGGATGGTCAAGCCCAGCAGCGATGTGGAGATTGTCGGCCGGGAGAGTGAGCCGGAGGCTGCCAGACCTTTCAATCTGGATCTCGATGTCGATGTAACTCTCGGCGAGCGGGTCATTCTACAGGCCAAGGGACTTGATGCGCGGCTCGAAGGCGGGTTGAAGGTGATGACCAATGAGCGGAGCGACCTCATAGGTCAGGGAGAGATCAGTGTCGCGAAGGGGCATTATGCCGCCTTTGGTCTCAAACTGCCGATTACCCGCGGGCGGCTGTTGTTCGCCGGCGGGCCGCTGGATCGACCCGGACTCGACATCCTGGCGCTGCGAGAGATCGGCGAGGTGCGCGCCGGGGTGCAGATGACCGGCACGGCTCGAGCGCCCCGGGTCAAGCTCTATTCCGAACCGGGGATGCCCGATACCGACATCCTCTCCTATATTGTTCTGGGACGTCCCCTGGGCGAGAGCGGCGGACAGGCCGATGTGCTGATGCTGGCGGCGGGTGCGCTGCTGTCGCGGGGCGAATCGGCGGCGCTGCAGGACAAGCTCAAGCGACGCCTGGGGATCGATGTTATCGAGGTGGAGAGCGGCGCCGGGGATGTCGAGGCGTCCATGGTCACGGTGGGCAAATACCTGACCCCCGATCTCTATGTCAGTTTCGGCCAGGCTCTGTTCGGTGAAGCAAGCGTGGCGCGGCTGCGTTACAGCCTGAGCGAGAAGTGGGATTTTGAATCCCAGTTCGGAACGGTCAGCGGCGCCGATCTCTATTACAAGGTCCACTTTGATTGATGCTCCGCTGTATTCGCTGCGCTCCCCGTGGTGACCGCTCGGGTGAGCGGCCGGGATCGGGACGGAGTGCGGCAGGACCCGCGCCCGGATCAATCCGACCGTCACTTTTCTTCCGGGGACCGCATAAGTGCAAGCGGAGCGAACTGATTGACGCGTCCGCGACCGCTGTGCTTTAATCGATGAGATTTCAACGGAGGAACACTCGATCTGATGGAAAGCACCTTTATCGCCCTGGGCTCCAATGAAGGCGACCGCGAGGCCAATCTGCGCGGAGCCCGGGATTTTCTGCAGCGCAGTGAAGGCATTAATCTGCTGGCTTCTTCGGCTCTTTATGAGACCGAACCGGTCGGTGGGCCGCCCGATCAGAGCCTCTATCTCAACGCGGTGCTGGCCGCCACCACCACCTTGACGGCACGGGCGCTGCTTGAATTGTGCCTGCAGGTCGAAGAGAGTTTCGGGCGGATGCGTAACGAGCCCATGGCGCCGCGGACTCTTGACCTGGATATCCTGTTCTACGGGGACCACATCATTGACGAGCCCGACCTTGTCATTCCCCATCCGCGGCTGCATGAGCGCGCTTTTGTGCTGGTGCCGCTGCGCGATCTGGCCCCGGATCTGGTTCACCCCGTGTTGAAAAAGTCGGTGCGCCGCCTGTTGGGTGACTTCGAACCCGTAGAAGAACGCAAAGTTCGCCTGTGGGCGGATCAATGGTGATGTCATGTTGCTTCGGCTGCTGATTCTGGCATTGCTGGCATTGCTGGGCTATACCCTGTGGACGGCCCTGCGGCGCTCTATTTCGGGCGATTCCCCGGACAGCGCTCCGCGCTCCTCTTCGAGCCGGCGTGGGGAGGAGATGGTGCAGGATCCGCACTGCGGAACCTATGTGCCCCGTCATGAGGCGATCGAGGAGCGCAGCCGCGGGGGGACCCAGTATTTCTGTTCCACAGCCTGCCGCGATGCCTACCGAAAACAGAAGTGATTTCTTCTCTTATTTCCCATACAAAGGAGGTTTAACGTGAAATTTTTTATCGATACAGCGGATGTCGATGAAATCCGGCGCGCCCATGATCTCGGGCTGGTCGACGGTGTGACCACCAACCCGTCGCTGGTCGCCAAAAGCGGACGTGAATTCAAGGATGTCATCAAGGAAATTTCCACCATTGTCAACGGTCCCATCTCCGCTGAAGTCATTGCCACCGATGCCGAGGGGATGATTAGAGAGGGGCGCGAACTGGTAAAAATCAACCCGGACAATATTGTGATCAAGGTGCCCATGACCGAAGACGGCCTCAAGGCCACCCGCGTGTTCAGCGAGGAGGGGATCCGTACCAACGTGACCCTGGTTTTCAGCCCGCTGCAGGCTCTGCTTGCCGCTAAAGCCGGTGCCGCCTATATTTCTCCGTTCGTGGGGCGGCTGGACGACGTCGGCCATGACGGCATGGAAGGGATCGACGAGATCCGAACCATTCTCGACAATTACGGCTATCCGGCTGAAATCATTGTTGCCTCGGTGCGCTCGCCCCTGCATGTGCTGCGCGCGGCTCTGATCGGCGCCGACATCTGTACGATCCCTTTTGGTGTGATCATGCAGTTATGCAAGCATCCTTTGACCGATATCGGCATTGATAAATTTCTGGCTGATTGGGGAAAGCAAGAGATCTGATGCCTTTCTTGCGGAAAGGTTTCAACTGTCTTCCTATAAGTTGAAACCCTGATTTTTAGCCTTGCTGGTCGTAAAAATCAGGGTTTTTATTTTTTAGGGAAAATAAAAATGGTCAGGCCTCTTGACAGTCTTATTGAAAAAAATGTAATCGTGTACACATCCATTGCCGACTATCGCGGTATCCTGAAAGAGGTGGCCGAAGAAAGTGTGGCATTGCGTGGGCGCACGGGATGGCATGAAATCCCCATGGAGTGCATCAAGGACATTCGTTCTCTGCCGGAGTGACGATTCATTCCCTGTCTACTGTATGATTTCTGCCTGGCGCCCGGAGGCTTTCGGACAGTCGGTATCCCTTCAAACAGAACGAGGTAGGCATGAACATTCATGAGTATCAGGCCAAGGCCATCCTGCGCGATTTTGGGGTCTCGGTGCCCGACGGCCATGTGGTCTACAACAGCAATTCCGCCCGTGACTGGGCCCGGCGACTCGGCGACGGGCCCTGGGCGGTCAAAGCTCAGATTCACGCCGGCGGGCGCGGCAAGGGGGGGGGGATCAAGATTGCCCGCACGCCCGACGAAGTCAAACAGTACGCCCGCGACATGTTCGGCATGACTCTGGTCACCCCGCAGACCGGCCCCGAAGGAAAGATTGTCAAGCGAGTGCTGGTGGAGAATGCCTGCGACATCGCCGATGAATTCTACCTCTCTTTCCTGGTGGATCGGGCGACGGACAAGGTGACGCTGATGGCGTCGGCTGAGGGGGGGATGGATATCGAACAGGTGGCGGCGGAGACGCCGGAGAAGATTCTGCTCGAACCGATCGACGCCACCGTCGGCATGACCGCCTTTCAGGCACGCAAGATTGCCTTCAAGCTCGGTTTCGGCATGCCGCAGGTTAAACAGGCGGTGACCATGTTCGGCAACCTCTACCGTGCTTTCGTGGAGGCGGACTGCTCTCTGCTGGAGATCAATCCTCTGGTCCTCACCGGCGAGGGCAGCCTGCTCTGTCTCGACGCCAAGCTTAACTTCGACGACAACGCCCTGTTCCGGCATCTGCGCATCCGCGACCTGCGCGATTACGACGAAGAAGATCCCATGGAGATCGAGGCCGGCCAGTACGACCTCTCCTACATCGCTCTGGACGGCAACATCGGCTGCCTCGTCAACGGCGCCGGCCTGGCCATGGCGACTATGGACATTATCAAACACTACGGCGGCGAACCGGCCAACTTTCTTGATGTCGGCGGCGGAGCCACCATTGAGCGCGTCACTGAAGCGTTTAAAATAATTCTCTCCGATGAAAGCGTCAAAGGGATCCTGGTGAATATCTTCGGCGGCATTATGAAATGCGACGTTATCGCCACCGGCGTTATCGAGGCGGCTCATCAGGTCGGGGTCAAGGTCCCCCTGGTGGTTCGCCTGGAGGGCACCAATGTCGATAAGGGCAAGCTGATGCTGGCTGAATCAGGGCTCAACATCATCGCCGCCGACGGTATGGCCGATGCGGCGGAAAAAATCGTCAAGGCCGTGCACGGCGCGCAGTAGGGAGAATCCAAAATGAGTATTCTGATCGATAAGAACACACGAGTCATCACTCAGGGGATCACTGGGGCGACCGGCCTTTTTCACGCTCAGGGGGCCCGCGATTACGGGACACAGATGGTCGGTGGGGTGACTCCCGGCAAGGGCGGCACCACCATCGACGGGTTCCCGGTCTTTGATACGGTGGAGCAGGCGGTGCGCCAGACCGGCGCTGATGCTTCAGTCATTTATGTGCCCCCCATCGGTGCGGCGGACGCGATCATGGAGGCGGTTGATGCAGGGATCTCCCTCGTGATCTGCATTACCGAGGGCGTGCCGGTGCTCGATATGGTCAAGGTCAAGCACTATATGAGGGGGCATGATTCCCGGCTTATCGGCCCCAATTGCCCGGGGGTGATCACGCCGGGGCAATGCAAGATCGGCATCATGCCCGGCTATATTCACCGTCCCGGTTCCGTGGGCGTCGTTTCGCGATCCGGCACCCTGACCTACGAGGCCGTGTGGCAGCTCTCCACCCGCGATATCGGCCAGAGCACCTGCGTCGGGATTGGCGGCGACCCGGTCAATGGCACCAGCCATCTTGAGGTGCTGGAGATGTTTGAGCAGGATCCCGGCACCGAGGCAGTGATTATGATCGGCGAAATCGGTGGGGACGCCGAAGAGGCGGCCGCGGAATATGCCCGCGATCACATGAGCAAGCCGGTGGCCGCCTTCATCGCCGGCGCGACCGCACCCAAGGGCAAGCGCATGGGACATGCCGGGGCCATAATCTCCGGCGGTAAAGGAGATGCGGGCAGCAAAAAAGTCTTTCTGCGCGAATGCGGATTGTCGGTTGCCGACAGTCCCGCCGAGATGGCCGAGGCCCTGCTCAAGATCTGGACGCCCTGAGAAAGGTTCTCGACAATCAATTTCTTCGCTTTTAACGCCGGGGCTTTCACCCCGGTTTTTTTGTCCGGTTTTGCCGTTTATCAACACTTCAAGGGCGTGTTAAACTGTGGTGTAATGATTTCTGCTGTTTGTCTTCTTTGATGGCGTCGCAAAAACTCACCAACTGCTGCGTTGCTGCAATTGCTCTCGCTGCTTCGACGTACGTAAGTACGCC
>JAXHUR010000049.1:0-25565 GCA_034189505.1 Thermodesulfobacteriota bacterium
CCCAAGCCGGAACCCAAGCCGGAACCCAAGCCGGAACCCAAGCCGGAACCCAAGCCGGAACCTTTGCCGGAACCTTTGCCGGAACCTTTGCCGGAACCTTTGCCGGAACCTTTGCCGGAACCTTTGCCGGAACCTTTGCCGGAGTCGAAAGCTGAGATGGCCTCGAATGCGGCGACTGATCCGGAAGCCATTGTTTCAAAGGTCGACTCCCTGACGCCGGAGCCTTCGGAATCCGTCTCGTCTCAGGTTGCTGAAGAATCCGCAGGGGAAGATTCTCCCTTCCAGGCGGAGCAGATGCGGCAGGCCCGTCAGGACTATCTGCTGAGCCTGCGCAACCTGATCGCGCAGTATCGTCGCTATCCCCTCCCTGCGCGACGGGCTGGACAGGAGGGTATTGCGGTGGTGCGCTTTACCCTGCACCCTTCGGGCGAACTGCTCGAATGCGAGGTACTTGCCGCCTCAGGCATACCTCTGCTCGATCGAGCGGCTTTGTCCACAGTCCGCAATGCCGCTCCTTTTCCGCCGCCGCCCCCCGAGCTCGGCGAAAAGCCGCTGACCTGCGAAATCCCCATCGAGTTCTCCCTCACCCGCTAATCCCTCACTGCTCACGAAAAAAACGCCCTCGTTTTTTTCCTTCTGGAGTATAATCGCCCATCCCGCGGTCAGGGACGGCGCGCATTTCGCCATCATTACCTTATCGGATTACCCATCCGACGGAGCCCTATGACAACTGCTCATCATGTTTCTCTCAATCGCGCCGAATATGGCGAACGTTATCCGTTGCTTAAGTTCCCGACTCGGCAGCAGGCCGAAGAGGCTGAAGCACACCGCCGTGAGTTGCTGGCGGCCATCGGCACTCGCGCGAGCCTGGGATGCGGCGGCACCAAGATCGATGTCCGTCGCCTGTCGCCGGGCTGCGCCATCTGCGTGGCAGGGCGCTGGTCATGCCTGTTTATCAACGGCCGCTGCAACGCGCGCTGTTTTTACTGTCCGTCAAGCCAGGAGGATATCGGTGAGCCGACCACTAACGCGTTGACCTTCCGCAATGCAGCGGATTACGCTGAGTACATCGGCGCCTTCGGTTTTACCGGCGCGAGCTTCAGCGGCGGAGAACCTCTGCTGACTCCTGAGCGGACCCTGGCCTACCTGGAGGCTGTGAAAAAACGACACGGAGCCGGGGTGCACGCCTGGCTCTACACCAACGGCACCCTGGTTGACGCAGAAATCATTGCCCGGCTTCGCGAAGCCGGTCTTGATGAGATCCGTTTCGATATCGGTGCTATCGGGTACTCTCTGGAGAAAGTGGGGTTGGCGGTCGGCCGGATTCCGACGGTCACCGTCGAGATCCCTGCCGTGCCTGAAGAGCGCCTTCTCATGAGTCAAAAACTGGTCGAAATGGCCGATCGCGGCGTGGGTCACCTCAACCTCCACCAGCTGCGCCTGACTCCCTATAATTTCCAACGCTTTCAGGGGCGCGGCTATACGTTTCTTCACGGCGAAAAGGTGACCGTGCTCGAATCGGAGCTGGCAGCTCTCGACCTGATCCGGGAATCTCTCGACCAGGGGATCGATCTGCCCGTTAATTACTGCAGTTTCGTTTACAAAAACCGCTATCAGCGCCAGGCGGCGCGCCTTCGCAATGCTGCTTTCGTCATCAAGGGGTGGGAGGATCTGACCGAGGCCGGCTGCATCCGGACGCTGACGCTGCAGGGGGCTGTCCCCGCCGTCGCACGCCAGCTCCAACGCCTGCGGGATGCCGGCATTGACCCGAGGCGCTACAGCCTGAATCGCGCCGGAGATCGCCTGAGCCTACCGGCGGAACTTCTTCCCCGTGAGGATGCTGCAGGGCTTGGTATCAGCATCACCTATTCGGCCGCGCAGCAGCTTGAACGGGTGAGTTATCGCAACCCTTTTGTTGAAGTACGCCTGGAAACGGGCACCAAAATTATCCTGGAACGCCGCCCCTTATGCGCAGAAACTCTTCTTGGTGAAGACCCTCGGGGTGATCGCATTATGACGTTGCTGGAACAGGCTCCCTGGATCGATTTTGAAAAGGTCCAGGCCGGTCTGGCGCGATATGGATGATGAGAAGGTGTCGGAATTGATTTGAGGCGCTGCCTTCTCCATGTTAACTTCGAATAATCACTGATGTTTACCGAAAGGAGCCTGCTGCTATGAGTTTTCGCCGCCTCATCAGCGATGAGCTTCAGCGCCTGCAGCCGCAGCATCCCCGGGGACTGACGGTCGTGATTACCGGTCATGGCAAGGGCAAGACCACGGCAGCTCTCGGGATGGCGCTCCGAGCCCTGGGGCATGGCCTGAAGGTGAGCATGGTGCAGTTCATGAAAGGGGATATGCACGCCGGCGAGTGGGATGACAATGCACAAAAGCGCCACAGGCAGGGCGCGCGATTGTCGAGCAATGATGAGTACTTACGTACGCCGAAGCAGTGAGTACAATTGCAGCAACACAGCAGTTGGTGAGTTTTTGCGGCGCCATCATTACTGACTTTTACGGGGAGTGGGGTCACTCGCATGTCGATTCGCTGGAAGTCTCTACTCGCCCTGGCCGCCGTCATTGTCGGTGTCAACCTGCTTCTTTACTTCAGTGCCCGTTTGATCATTCTCGACAGCTATCTCGAGCTTGAACAGGTCAAAGCTCTGCAGGATATGCAGCGTGTGCGCTCGGTGCTGCAGGACGACCTCTCCCACCTCGGGCTGATGACCCACAACATCGCCCATAGCGAGCAGGCTTACAAATTTTTGACCGGCGAGGAAGAAGGCGCTTTCCTTGATCGTTTCGCCGCGCCCAATCATCTGCATGTCGACACTCATCTTATCGCTTTTGTCGACCGGAAAGGTCGTTTGCACCACGGACATTACATGGAGCCCGGAGAACGTGAGGACGGGGTGCTGCCGGCGAATATTGAACAACGGCTGAGGGAGATGCCTTTTTTATGGCGGCACAACAGTCATGCCGAGCGCTTCGAAGGTGTCCTGCTTTTTCCCGGGGGGGCCATGCTGGTTTCATCGAGCCCCATCTCTGTTCCCGATCGTCCCACCGAAGTTGCGGGGGCCCTGATTATGGGGAGCTACCTCGAGACGGGACATGTCAATCTGCTCGGCGAAATAAGCCACCTCTCCCTGCAGGGGCTGCCGGCCGACTCGACTGCGGGACTCGCCGGAGAATCCGGCGCGCTGCTGCCCCTGGTCGGCAGCCCCATCAGCCTCGAAATCGCCGATGAGGATCGACTTCTGGGACGCATCCACCTCAGTGATGTGTTCGGCCGACCGGTGAAAATTCTGCAGGCCGAAATTCCGCGGGACATCTATCGCCAGGGGCTTGCCACCATCAGGTACTTCACGCGCTGGAGCCTTGTGCTCAGCATCGCTTTCGGCGTACTGGTGTATGTCGTTCAAGGCCGGCTCGCACTCATGAGGCAGCGACGGGAGGAGAGCGAGAACCTTCTGCGCTTTCTGGTGGAGCAGGCGCCGGACGCTTTTTTTCTGTTCGACCTCCAGCGCGGGTTTGTCGATGTGAACCGTTCTGCCTGTGAATCCCTGCAATATTCACGAGAGGAATTCATGGGGTGCGGCTGGTCGATTCTCGGTCCCGAAGTTGCCGCACTTGACAAACCCTGGCGGCAGCTTGCGCCGGGAGAGGGGATGGTGACGCGGTCCCGTCTAAAGCGGCGGGACGATACTCTGCTGCCGGTTGAAGTCAGTGTCTCGCGATTTGAGGTGCATGGACGCCGCTTACTGCTGGCCCTGGCGCGCGATATTCGCGAGCGACTGAAGAACGAACAGTCGCTGCGCGAGAGCGAACAGCGCTACCGCAAGCTGTCGCATGAGTTTTCGGTTCTGCTCGACGCCATTGCCGACTCCATCGTTTTATTCTCACCCGCCATGAAGGTGGTCTGGGGCAATCGGGCCGCCTCGCAGCTGGTGGGGATGGCGGAGGATTCTCTTCTCGGTCGTCCATGCACTGAGGTGCTGCAGCATCGCATGGGGCAATTGTGCAAAGAATGCCCGGTTCGCACAACTTTCCAGACTGGAGAAATGAGCGAGCGCATCGAACACGATTTTCATGGAGGGGTCTGGGAAGTCAGGACTTTTCCTCTCTCGGATCAGGAGGGGAGCGTATCCGGTGTCATCCGCCTGGCCGCCGACATCACCGAAAAAACACGGCTGCGCGAAGAGAACCTGCGTGCCGGGCGTCTGGCGGCTCTTGGCGAACTCTCGGCAGGGGTGGCCCATGAGATCAATAATCCCAACGGGTTGATTCTCATGAGCCTGCCGACCCTGCGGGACGTTTTCGCCGATGTGCGCACCATCCTCGATGCCTATCATGCGCAACAAGGCGATTTCGATCTGGCCGGAGTCTCCTATCGCACAATGCGTGAAGAACTTCCGCTGCTGCTGGAAGAAATGACTGATGGCGCACGGCGTGTTAAAAGAATCGTTGAAGATCTGAAGAATTTTGTCCGCCGCGAAAAAGCCGATGAAGAGGAGCGGTTCGATCTCAATGATGCGGTGCAGCGCGCTTTGCGCCTCGTCGCCTATCCATTGGAAAAATGCACGGATGCCGTAAACGTGGAGCTGGCCAAGGCTCCGTTGATGGTCTGTGGTATCTCGGCCCGTATCGAGCAGGTACTGGTCAACCTGATCCTCAACTCCTGTCAGGCTTCGACCGGTCCCAGTCGGCGTCTCTGGGTTCGTACCCGCATTGATGCTGAAAATCATGTTGTGGCGGCCGAAGTCGAGGATGAAGGACAGGGTATATCCTCGGAGGATCTGCCGCGTATTACCGACCCCTTCTTTACCACCCGCCGGCGCGAAGGCGGGACCGGCCTGGGGTTGTCGGTTTCTTCGCGGATCGTGCGTGAGCACCAGGGTAACCTGAAATTTTCATCGCGCCCGGGGCAGGGGACCAGGGTCCTTCTGACGCTGCCGCTGGCCGACGAGGAGGTTGATTTTGACGGCTGACACTCTCTTTCCCGCTTTGCCTGTGGTGCTGGTCGATGATGAACGCGCCTGGCTGAGGTCGTTGCGGTTGGTTCTGGAGCGCTCCGCCGGCATCAACAACGTTATCTGCTGCAGTGACGCCCGGGAAGCTCTGCAGCTGCTGGCAGGGCGCCCAGCGGCCCTGATGCTGCTCGACCTGGTGATGCCGGCCATCTCCGGCGAGCAGGTTCTTGAAGAGGTGGTGCGTGATTATCCGCATATCCCGGTGATTGTGCTCACCGGCATGAACCAGGTGGAAGCCGCGGTACGCTGCATCAAGCTGGGCGCTTTCGACTACCTGGTGAAGACGGCCGAAGAAGAGCGCCTGGTGACGGTAGTACGCCATGCCTTGCGCATGGCCGAGCTGCAGCGGGAAAACACAGACATGCGTCGCCGGTTTCTGCAGGATGAGGTGGCTCACCCCGAGGCTTTTGCCGATCTGGTGACCGCCGACAAAAAGATGCGTTCGGTGTTTCAGTATCTCGAAGCGGTCGCGCCGTCCTCACAACCGGTACTGATCACCGGGGAAAGCGGAACGGGCAAGGAGCTGGTCGCCCGGGGACTGCACCGGCTGAGCCGTCCGCAGCAGCCCTGGGTCGCGGTCAATGTTGCAGGGCTGGATGACAACGTCTTCTCCGATACTCTTTTCGGCCACGAGCGCGGCGCTTTCACCGGGGCGGACCGCGCTCGTGCCGGTCTGGTGGAGGAAGCGCGCGGCGGCATCCTCTTCCTCGATGAAATCGGTGACCTCAGCTCTCCCTCACAGGTCAAACTGCTGCGGCTGCTGCAGGAGGGGGAATACTTTCCCCTGGGCAGCGACCGGCCCCGTCGGCTCAAGGCGAGGGTGGTCGTCTCGACCAACCGGGATCTGGAGCGCGCTCAGGCCGAGGGAGGATTTCGAAGAGATCTCTATTACCGCCTGCGCACGCATCATGTTCACATTCCTCCGCTGCGGGAACGTCCCGGTGATATTCCTCTGCTGCTCGAGCATTTTCTTTCCGAAGCGGCGCGTGAACTTGACAAGCGCAAGCCTACCGCCCCTCCCGAGCTTTCAGTCCTGCTGGCCAACTATGACTTTCCCGGCAATGTCAGGGAACTCAGAGCGATGGTGTACGATGCGGTCAGCGTGCATCAGTCACGCAAGCTGTCGATGGATGTTTTCCGCCGCGCGATGGGCACACTCAATGGCTCTGAGCAGCCTCCGGCGGATGCAAAGGGCGGCGGACAGCTTGGTTTTCCTGAAATTCTCCCCACCCTAAATCAAGCAATCTCCCAATTGATCGATGAAGCTCTGGCGCGCACCGGCGGGAATCAAACCATTGCCGCCGACCTGCTGGGCATATCCCGACCGGCTTTGAACAAGCGTCTTTCCCGTCGCAGGACGAATGACGAACCACTGCAGCAAAGCCGGAAAGGGTGTGACAAAGGTTAACAGCGATACCTTGTGGCACCTTCTGCTCAAGTTCTTTAAATAACATAAGAAAATCCTCTTTTGTCGAACCCTCCGTTTCTTGTGGTTACACCCTTTCGGATTTTGCGTCTCCCGCCTAAGGTTCTGAAAAAAAAAACATAAAACCCATTTTCCCCCAGATGGAACGCCTCTTGCTCAATGAGAAACAGGTTTGGCGGCGGAATGTGTCGGCACATACTAAAGGGGGAAGAAGTTTGAGCGACGCCAGGGTTCTGATGCTCGACTGGTGTAGCGATGCCTGTCGGGAAACGGTTTTTTTGCTGCGACTGCGGGGTTGTCAGGTGACAGTTGTGCGTGACGCCCATGAAATGCTCAATTGGTTTTTCAGTCAAATGAGCAGCGGCACGCCATTCGATGCCCTGGTCGTCAATCGCTTTCACAGAATTGAAGAGGTGGAGGAGATTTTTCGAATGCTCAAAACGCGTGAAGTCCACGCGCCAGTGCTGCTGGTTGAGCGGGAAGATCTGCCCCGGGATTTCGATGTCGAGCGATGGGGATGCAGAATCTGCCATTCCCGCGATCTTGTTGATTCACTGACCGATTTTCTGCAGCAGGACCCTGTTCTGCAGTAATCCGGAATTTAACGATTCGGAAACAGAGGAAGGACGTAAATTAATGGAGTGCTTGATCTCTCAAGTCATGGATCTTGAACTTGATCCTGTTGCCCTGCTGTGGCATGAGCAGAAACCCGCTGAAGCTTATCAGCTTCCCGAGGGCAAGCTTGGCTGCATCATGGAGCTGGTTACACGTGCAGCGCACGGTGAGACGACGACCTGCGACCAGAAGACGACAGGCTGCCTCAGCGCCGGTCTCGGGCTTGGTCTTGAGTCGCGTCTGAAGAAGTTCCCCGGAGGCCCCGAATGCTACTGCTACTATCTGTCTATCGGCAACAAGCGCTGGGAGCGCGGTCTTCAGGTGGGAGAGCTGGTGCGCATGAGCCTGGGGGAGGAATACTTCTCCGACTTTATGGAAGGGCGGCGCTATTTCCGCACGCCGGAGCTGGCGCGGAAGTTTCTTGCGACCCTGCCGACCACTGAAATTCCAGGCAATTACGTCACTTTCATGCCCCTTAAAAGGGTCGATCCCCGCGAGGGCGCACCGCAATCGGTGATTTTTCTGGTCAATCCAAACCAGCTGGCGGCGCTGATTACTCTGGTAGGTTACAGCCGTACCAGTTTCGACAACATCCTTTTTCCGCAGGCGGCCAGCTGCCAGGCGGTCGGGATTTTCCCCTACCGCGAGGCTCTGGTCATCAAGCCGCGGGCCGTGGTCGGGCTTGCCGATATCCATGCCCGTTCCCAGGCCCAGTGTCTGCTCGGCAGCGACAAGATGAGCTTTACCATTCCCTTCTCCATGCTGCCGGAGCTGGAGCAAAACGTCTGGGGAAGCTTTCTGGAAGGACAGACCTGGAAGGACCTGTCCAGCAGCGACAGCAAGGAGAGCATTTCTCACGTTGTTTAAAATCAGTTCATTCTAAACGCGTCCATTTCTCTTCCGTTTTCCGGCAGAGAATGGACCTTCCATGCAGTTGGCCCGGGCGAAAAGTCCCGGGCTTTTTTTTGGATGAGAGCCGGCAGAATCAGATATCTGTTTTTATGTTGAAAAAAAAATTAGTTCTTGCTAAGATCCCGATGGTTCGTTTTTCGATTATGAGCAATTTCACAAACGGGTTTTTAACCTGTCCAACAAGGTGACTCTGTCGAATGGCCTCTGCTTTACACCAAAAATTTGCTGGAACCTGTCATGGGGATCGGTTCCAGCGTGCCCTGCCTGCTTTGCTGACACGCATGGACGACGGGGTTTTCCTGGTCGGCGAGGGGGGCGCTCTGATCGACTTCAATCCCCAGGCCTGCGCGATGCTGGGGTACAGTGGCAAGGAACTCGCGAATCTGAAGTGGTCTGATCTGCTGGCCTATTCCTGCGATCCCGGCGGCTGTCAGGCGCTTCAGGGCGGCCTTGAAATGAAGCCGCCTGTTCATGAGTGTGTCCTGCGGCGTTGTGATGGCCAGACCCTTCCTGTGGAGATCAACGCGGGGCGCCTGGACGATGAGTCTGAAGAATTGCTGTTTTACCTGGTGCGCGATATCTCCGCACGCAAAGACGCCGAGAATCGCCTGCGGCGCAGTGAACAGCGCTTTCGCTCCTTTTTCAAGAATGCAGCGGCCGGCATGGCGATTCTCAACCCCCATGGGGATTTTCTGGAAGCCAACGACGCTTTCTGTGCCTTCATCGGTTATGAGCCTCACGAATTGAAACAGATGAATGTCGAGCAGATTACCTCTGGCGACAACCTTGAGGAAACTCGCCGTTATTACCGGCAGGTCCGTGAAGGACGGACCATCTGTTTCAATTACGAAAAAGAGTATCGGCGCAAGGATGGGACCCATGTCTATGGACGGGTCTCCGTGGCCTGGGTGCATGATGATTCGGATCACGCCCAATACGGCATCGGGCTGGTGCAGGATATTACCGATCACAGGGCGGCCCAGAGAGACATCGAGCGCCTGGTCAATTTCGATCAGTTGACGGGGTTGCCCAACCGCAGACATTTCCAGGAGACGCTGGCTCAGGACTTAGGCCGCTTCGAAGAAAGCGGCGACACGCTTGGAATTCTGTTCCTGGATCTCGATCATTTCAAACGGGTCAACGATACCATGGGGCACGGCGTAGGCGATCAGCTGCTGCGGCTTGCCGGAAGCCGTCTGGTGGAATTGACCGGCCCCTCCGACCTCGTGGCCCGTTTGGGAGGGGATGAATTTGCGGTGGTGTTGCGGGAGATTAATGAGGTCGAGGATGTGGCCGCCCTTGCGGAGAAGGTGCGCCAGGGATTTGAAACTCCTTTCAACTGTGACGGGGAGGAATGCCTGATCAGCGTCAGCGTAGGGGTTGCGGTCGTTCCCAATGATGGGCAGGAGGTGGAGGCTTTGCTTAAAAATGCCGAAATCGCCATGTACGATGCCAAGGAGTCAGGGCGCAACCTGCATCGCTTTTATTCCAGCGATATCCACGCTCGGGCAGCTTATCGGCAGTTGCTTGACGGGCATCTCGCTCACGCCCTGGAGAAGAATGAGTTTACTCTGCACTACCAGCCGCAATTCAATCTGAGCACAGGAAAACTGGTCGGAATGGAGGCACTGCTGCGTTGGAACAATCCGTTGCTGGGGCCAATTGCGCCTGATCGGTTCATTTACCTGGCGGAAGAAAGCGGGTTGATTTTAAAAATCGGAGATTGGGTGTTGCGGACCGCCTGCCGCCGGGCGCGTTTGTGGCAGGAACTGGGGTTCACCGGCCTGCGAATGGCCGTCAACGTGTCGGGAAGACAGTTTCGTGAAGTGGATTTCGCACAGAGAGTCGCACGGATTCTTGAAGAGTGCGGACTCGAACCGAGCTCCCTGGAAATCGAACTGACGGAAAGCTGCATCATGGACAACCCGGACCGGGTGCGCCGCATACTGCTGCAACTCAAAGAGATGGGTGTTCACCTGGCCGTGGATGATTTCGGCACCGGCTATTCCTCCTTGAGCTACCTGAAAGGCTTTCCATTCAGCCGGGTCAAGATTGACCGCACGTTCGTGCATGATGTCGATACGGACCCGGATGATGCCGTCATCACGCAGACGATTATCGCCATGGCTCATACTCTCGGCATGGAGGTGCTCGCCGAAGGCGCAGAGACCGAGGCCCATATCCGTCTGCTACGTGAATACGGTTGCGACGAGGTTCAGGGTTACCATTACGGGCGGCCTCTTCCGGAAGACGAGTTCACTGAGTTGCTGCGCCGGCAGCCCGATTATTGCGCCTCTTCGGCTTGACCTCTCGCTTCCGGCCTGCGCCACCCTGTTTCGCCCCGCCATCTCAAGCCCTCAAGCCGGGCTCGGTCCCTGCGCTTCGACGTACTCTGTGAGTTCGTCTGTAGGGCAACTTCCTGTGCCAGGCCTGATCTGACGGACATTTGCCGGTTTTGCGACAAAGCTTCATGAATAACCCGGGCAAGCCGAACACTTGCCGCGCTTTCCCCGGCCCCAACAACACACTTTTATCGCGTGATAGCCAGGGAAGCGCCCGGCCTGGAGTCGGATCTTCCTATTACGGCGGTCGGGTGCGGATACGTGGACTGACTTTTTGAAATTGGTCAGGAGGGGGACAAAGACGAAAAATAGAGGGTAAAAATAGAGGGTAACGAAAAAAGGTCACGGCGTGAGTGCCGTGACCTTTTGATTTTTTGGTTGCGGGGGCAGGATTCGAACCTGCGACCTTCGGGTTATGAGCCCGACGAGCTACCGTACTGCTCCACCCCGCGACAGGAACCGGAACTATATAACGGCATGGATGGCATGTCAACAGCAGATTTGGGGAAAATTCTCCAGAGTCGATCTCCTCTTCTTCATTGTACCCGGAGACGGATAGTGGTAGAAAGCGGCTGGATGGATTTTTATCCGACGGAGGCGCTGTGAACGGACTTAAAATCAAAGTGGAAGCGGCTTTGCAGCAGCGTGATCGCGGCGCGCTGCTCATCGATACTCGTACCCCGGGGGAGTTTGACGAGGCCACTATCCCTGGCGCGGTCAATGTGCCGCTGTTCAGCAACGAGGAGCGCGCCAGGGTTGGAACGGTTTATCATCGCGAGGGGGCGGCGGCCGCGCGCCTGTTGTCGGTGGATCTGGTGGCGCCGCGCATTCCAGCACTGGTGCGCGAGGTGATGCAGTATTGCGGTGACGACCGGTCGTCGGTCATTGTTTTCTGCTGGCGCGGCGGCGAGCGCAGCCGGGCGGTGGCGACTTTTCTGCGATTGGCCGGGATCTCTGCGCGTCAGCTTGAAGGGGGTCATAAGGCATTTCGTGCCCACGTCCGGCAATTCTTTGAGCGACGGCAGTGGGGAAGGTTGCTGGTCTTGCGCGGCCTTACCGGAGTGGGCAAAACCCGCTTTCTTCTGAAACTGCGGGATCGCGGCCATCCGGTTATCGATTTGGAGGGGTTGGCCAATCACCGCGGCAGTGCTTTCGGGGCACTGGGGTGTGCCCCGCAGCCGAGCCAGAAGATGTTCGAAGCCCTTTTGTGGGACGAGTTGCGCCATGTCGGTCTTCAGGGGTACGCCCTGGCCGAGGGGGAAAGCCGCCACATCGGCAAATGCCGTCTTCCTGCCGAGGTTTATGCCTCCCTGCAGGAGGAAACATCCCTGTGGCTGCACGCCTCCGCCGGGGTGCGGGTCAAGCGCCTGCTGGAAGATTATCCGGCCGTCGAGCAGTGCCGGGATCAGTTCCGCGGACCCATCCAGGCTTTGCGACGACGGCTTGGTGGGGAGCGCGTGGAGCGCCTTCTGACGCTGCTTGATGATGGTGACTGGGAAAATCTGGCCAGCGATCTGATGCGCTATTATTACGACCCTCTTTACCGCCATACCCTGCCGCAGCGGCGCATTGAAATCGAGGTGGAGGATGAAGAGGCCGCACTCCCGGCCGTTGAAAAAGCCATTCAAGAAGTGCTTGGGGAACCACGCCGCACGGGGGCCTGATCCTGTCGCGAACTGGTTCCTCTCCGTCAGGGGTGCAGATTCCCGAACGCTTCCAGATCGTCCAGCAGAATCCCCCCGAAATTGGGGTAGACCTGGAGGTGGCGCTGCCAGCTCTCCAGTCTTTCCAGTAAATAGCCGGTTTTTTCGATGTCTCCGCCGTTCTTCTGTATGCCGGCATTCAGGGAAGGAATGACGCGGAACTGCGCCCGAGGATAGATGGCGAGAAAGGGTTCGATCCCTCGCACACTGTCCCTGCTGAGATCTTCAAGGCGCAACGCTATAAAATCAATGGCGCTTTCTTCAAGTCGTCCCCCCAGTTCCCCCTGGTCGAGCTGGTATGGTCTGAGGACCATGCCTACCGGCCAGGGGGAGCGCACCGTCACGCCGACAGACAGGTTCACCAAAGCATCGATCAGGGGGAGATCCTCCTGTCCAGGCGGCGTCAGAACCCGGTCGATTTCGAGCAGTACAACGGCGAAGGGAAGATCTTCCAGCGCGGTGATCAGTTCCAGAATCCGCCCGCGTTCCGGTGCCAGGAACAGGACGGGGTCGTTGATGACAAGTCCCGTTGCGACACCATTGTCTGCAAGCTCCAGAATCAGCCCGTGAAGACTGCGGCGAAGCGCAGCGTCCTCTTCAAGCCTTTTCAACTTGCCGGGCGGCAATTCAACCAGAATGCTGTCAAAGGGAAGACTTTGACTGATGCGCCGCGCCCAGGCCGATGTGGCGACCGGGTTCCAGACCGGCAGCCAACTGCTGTCGCGCACGATGACGCCCAAATCGCGGTAGCGTCTAACGGCCGCGGCCGGCTCCGGCGGGGACGTTTTGGTCCGAAAGATAAGCGGCGGAAGCGGCGATTCCTGCCCGGACCCGCTTTTCGGAACGGAGATGTAAGGTAGATCTGAACCTGCATCCATCTCGTCGTTGGAAAGGGCCCCAGCGGCCTTTGTCAGACCGCCGGGCAGGACCAGCGAAACAGCAATCAACAGGTACATAAATCGCGCGCGCATGTGCAGAAGCCTGCCTGAGGTTGGCGGATGTCTTCATCGGGGTGCCCCATGACTGAAGAAATCTGATCTTATCAGGAAGTCGCCGAATGGACAAAAAGGTTTTTACCGTTTTTTTCTTTTGAGCAGGAGCCTAAGTGCCAATGCTCCTGCATGTTTTGAAAAATGGGGTAAAATGTAGAGACAGATTCCGCGCCTCTGGATGGGTAAAGGGGTGCCACTCTGACAGACAGGATTTGCATGTCGCAAAAAACGGTCTATCCGGCAGACAAAAACCGGCGGCAGCCGGCGGCTCAAAGCACTGATGGCGCCGAAGGGGAGTCAGGTCTGCATGAGCGTGTTCGTGCTCTAGAGGCTGAACTGGAATGGCTGGAGCGGGAACACCAGCGTCATCTCCAAATTGAGAGGCACCTGGAGAGCCTGGTAACCGAGATGCATCATCAGCGCGAGGAATTGCTGGCGCGCAATCAGGAACTGACCCGCTCCCGGGAAACCCACGCCCACATCACCCGTGCCTACCAGGTGCAGGCATCATGCAATCATGCTCTGTTGCAGGCCGGCAGTGAAACGGCGCTTCTCACCGAGGTCTGTCGCCTGATGGTCGAGCAGGGACGTTTTCGCCTGGCGTGGGTTGGGCTGGTGGAGGACGACGAAGCATGCAGCATCCAGCCCGCGGCCTTTTTCGGCAAGGAGGCGCTTTTTCTCACAAATTACCCCATGTCCTATGCCGACAACTCCTATGGCCAGGGGCCGAGCGGTCGCGCGGTGCGGGAGCGCAGGCCAGTTGTCTGCCAGGATATCGCCAGTAGCCCGATCTTTTCGCGCCTGCGCGCAGAGGCCCTGGCCGAAGGACTTCTTTCGTGTATCTCACTGCCGTTGATTGTCGATGAGCGCTGCCTGGGGGTGCTGGGGATTTATGCAGATGAGCGCAGAGTATTCGATGCCGAAGAGGTGGAGCTGCTGGTGGAATTGGCTCAGCAATTGGCTTTCGGGCTTGAGGCTCTGCGTGCGCGAACCGAGCGCAGTGAAGCCTTGGAGCAGATCCGCAGGCTGGCGTATTTCGACCCGCTCACCGAGTTGCCCAATCGGCGCATGTTTCTCGAACGGCTTGAACAGGCCATTGCCCAGAGTGAGCGCGAATCCCAGCAGCTGGCCCTGCTGTTTCTCGATCTCGATCGCTTCAAGGATGTCAACGACACCCTCGGGCATGAAGGGGGCGATGCCCTGCTGGCTGCCGTCGGCCGCAGATTGCGTGGCTGCGTGCGGCAGGCCGATACGGTGGCGCGTCTGGGCGGGGATGAGTTTGTCGTTATTCTGCATCCTGCTCATGGGACCGCACAGGTCGAGACGGTGGCCAAAAAGATCATTGCCAGTTTCGACGAGCCTTTTTCACTGGCCGGCAATGATATCCATACCGGCACCAGCATCGGCATTGCCTGCTATCCTGCGGACGGCACATCCATTGAGAGCCTGCTGCGCCATGCCGATGCAGCCATGTATCAGGCCAAGGCGGACGGGCGTCGCACCTATCGTTTCTTCTCGGCGGAAATGAACCGCCGCATTCAGGCCAAACTGACTCTGGAGCAACATCTGCGCGAGGCCTGGGAACGCGGCGAGATGAGCCTGCATTATCAGCCGCAGATGCTGCTGCACAGCGAGGAGATTGTCGGCGTGGAGGCGCTGCTGCGTTGGGACAGTCCGGTTCTCGGCGAGGTCGCCCCGGCGAGATTTATCCCCTTGGCCGAGGAGACGGGGATGATCGCGCCGCTGAGCGAATGGGTGCTGCACGCCGCCTGCCGGCAGATGAAAATGTGGCACGAGGCGGGTTATGATCACCTGCGCCTGTCCGTGAACATCTCCGCTCGGGTCTTCCACCGGCCCAGCTTCATTGACTGTCTCGACCGGGTGCTGGCGCAAACGGGGTTGCCGCCTGGCCGCCTGATGCTCGAGATGACGGAAAGCACGGTGATGGAGAAAACGGAGATAGCCATCATGACGTTGACCGATCTCAAGGTGAGGGGCGTCATGCTCTCGCTCGACGATTTCGGCACCGGTTATTCCAGCCTCAACCACCTGCGTTCCTTCCCCATCGACCAGATAAAAATCGATCGCTCTTTTCTTGCTGATTTTGATTGTCCCTTCGGGCAGTCGGCGATTATCGAAGCCATGATCGCCATGGCGCACAGCCTCGGCATTCGTGTGGTGGCCGAAGGGGTTGAAGAACAGGGACAGGTTGATTTTCTGCTGTCACGCGATTGCGACGAGGTGCAGGGTTTTTACTGGGCGCACCCCCTGCCGGCGACCGGGTTGCTCTTGCACCTGCGCAGCCGCGGGCGCGATGCCGCTGGAGGGATGTTTCACTGATCCGGCATTGAAGCTCCATGAGCGTGCGCAACAGCTTCAACCCGGGTTAAATGAACACACAGGCGATATCCGTCGCCGGAAGGGGTAAGGACTTTGATCGATCTGGATGAAGCACTCAGTGCGCTCGAGGGAGACGAGGAACTACTGAAGGATTGCCTGAAGCTGCTGGCGGAGGATCTGCCCGGGCGCATCAGGCAATTGCGGACAGCCCTGGATAATGGGAATCTGAAGGAAACCGGAACGGTGGCGCATACGATCAAGGGCTCGGTGGCGGTGGTCGGAGCGACGGAATTGAAAAAGACCGCTCTTGCGGTTGAAGCAGCTGCGCGCAATGAAGACCCCGAGAAGGCGCGCGCGTGCATTACTTCACTGGAGCAGCAGTGGAATGACTTGCAGGCCTTTCTGCGTGAACGGCAGTTGCTGTAAAAACGCGAAAGCGGAGTGAGGGGCCGAGACGCCGGCTACTGCCCCCACTCGGCAGGAACATCTTCGTCCTCTTCATCTTCTTCGATCTCCTTCTCGAGTTCTTCCGCCGAGGTGGAGAGGGGAGTCAGGCTCAGGAAATGAAATCCCTTGTCCTTGCGGTTTTCGATGATGGAAACGGCGCTCTGTCGTTCAATTTTGATCTCTTCTGTCGTATCCCCGATGTGCAGGATGACCCCCTCGCCGATTCGTCCCTTGATGTTTATTTTGCCGTTGGCTTTCTTTTTGGCCAGAACCCGGGCCCGCGCGATTTTTTCTTCAAGCTCTTCCTTAAGCTGGTTGATTTCATCCATGCGCGCGGACAGCTCGATGACCTTCTTCTTGTCGTCGGCGCTCAGCATCTTATTCTGCTTGAGCAGTTGGCTCAGAAGGGCAAGCTGGTCGTTGATTTCGACAAATTCAAGCTGAGCCTCGTCGCGCTGCTGGGCCAGCTTGATCTGGGTATAGTCGATGCCGGCGTAGAGGTGGGTTTTGATGCCGCTGGCGGCGCCGGCGTTTTTGACTTCAATGCCGCCGAGGCCGTAGGTTTCGCCGCCGAAGATGTTGCCGTTGGGCAGACTGACGATCCCCGAGGCGTACACGCGGGCGTTACGGATTTCGTTCTTGACGAAGACATCGCCATCGCACTCGACGGTGACGTCGTTGAGGTAGGTGGTCACCAGGGTGCCGCCACATACGATGCGCCCGCGTCCCTGGCCCGCCATGCCGCCCATGGCGATATCGCCGGCGGATGAGATCTCACAGATCCCCACGTTGCCCTTGATCTGGATCCCCCTGCCGGAATGAATATCGAAGTCGTCCAGCACGTCGCCGCGCACTTCGACGAATCCGCGGAAATCGATATTTCCCACCGAGAGATCTACATCGCCAGGGACGATATACTCCTCTGTGACCGAAACCGTCTTGCCATCGAAGAGGACGCGCCCTTCAATTTCCGAAATAACCGTTTTGCCGTCTTCCTTGAGCTGCGCGCCTGATCCGACCGTCAGTTTCAGCGGTTTGCCGAGCAGAGGGGGCAGGGTCTCGCCGGTGACTGTATAACCCGGGTCGCCGTATTCAGGTGGACGAATAATGCCGATCTCCTGTTCCGGAAAAACGTTGGTGAAAAAATTCAGAGTGCGAAAATCGATATTGCCTTCCTCGTCTTCATGATAATCGGGGGTCTCGGCGGCAGCCTTGACAAACAGTTCCAGGTAGCCATCCGGTCCGGGTTTCGGTTCCTTGCCTTCGGCCACCAGGAAACTGCTGGCCGTCTTGCCTTTGGACAGGTTGCGGCACATCGCCCGGATCTGGTTGTCCACCAGCCCCTGGGTGATTCCCTGGTCTGCAAGCAGCTCCATGACTTCGTCTTTTTCGAGCTGTCCGGATTTGCTTTTCGGGGTGACGGACAGGCGGCATTCCAAGCCGTTTTTGACGACTTCAAGGACGAGGGTGTGACGCTCGTTGTCTTCTTCCAGCAGGACGGTATCCGGTCTTGCCTGCTTTTGCTCGGCCTGTTTCTCGCTCATGCGCCCCTCTTTTCAAAATCGCTTGTTTCCTGGGAATATGTTTATTAAATATTATCTATCTTTGTGAGGGAAGTCAAACGGATTTTCCGGATTGAATTCAACCTGATGAAGGGATCTTAACTGGGGAAGGGCGTTGCCGTGTGGAGGCAGCCGTTACACAAGCAGAATCAGCGGGTGGAGACCAGAAAGAAGTCCCGCTCTCTGGCGAAGAGATTTTCCAGGTCATGCTGGATATCTTCGATCTGATCCTCATCCAGATCCAGAATGCTGGCGCCCGGCGAGTTCTCGATGTCGGCCTGTTCGTCGGGACTTTCCTGCCCGATGCCCAGGTGGCGACATAAAAGTCCGGCCAGGTTGACCACGGCAACCTGCTCTTTCAACTCGGGGGCGACCGTTCCGGTGAGAGCGAGGTCATGATGGTGCAGAGCGCTTTGAATCATCAGCGTGGACAGGTTCCAATTGTCGAGAACCGCGGCGCCGACCGTCTCATGGGAAAAGGCGAAAAAAGCTCGTTCAACGTCGATCAGCCCCTCACCGGCGGTTTTTGCAGCATCCAGCACACGTTGATAGGTGCTTTTATCGTGATTGCTCATGACGACCTTGCCGATGTGGCGGAACAGGCCGGCAATGAACAACTCTTCCGGATCGCCGATGTCAAGGCGCCGGGCGACGATGCGTGCACCGATTGCGCAGCCGATGGAGTCTTCCCACAGCATGCGTTCCAGTCGGCCGAAGCTTTTGTTGATACCCCGCAAACTGGTTTCAAGCACCAGTGTTCTTAAAGTGTTCTCCCCCAGAACAACAATGGCGCCCTCAAGGGTCGTGACCCTTTTCTGACGACCGTACATGGGGGAATTGGCGATGCGCAGGATGCGGCCGGACACCGCTGCGTCGTGGGAAATAGCCTTGGCCAGCAGTTTGGCCGAGCAATAGGGGCTCTTCAGCAGTTCGATTACCTTGATGGCGACCGCCGGCATTGGGGGAAGATCCCCGAGGTGCTCCACAATTGTCTTGTAGTCGTTATACATGGGGCAGGGTGCGGTCCGTCGTTGGGAAAAAACGTTGCGGTGGCTTTTTGCCGGCCGAGATGAATGAACCTTATCCATCTTAACGTTAGTTGTGTGGACGTTTCAATGAAATTTTTCTTGTTTTATTGTAATCGCGGCAAAAACACGCGACCTTCATATCTGTCTCCCGGGGAAAGGATTTGTATTCTGTCTTATTATGCATGCGGGTATGAGAGGATTTTACTTACCGCTGCCGGAAAGTCAAAGCCGGTCGATAACCGGAGCGCAAATCCTTGGCTTTAAAATCAGAGGCGGTTGATATAACATCTGAAGGCGATCCTGCTTTTAGTTATGCAGGCGGTGGTTGACTCCCGAGAGATCATTGTTTTGGCTGAAGAGGGTGCAGACAACTCTCGTATCGTAATTCCAATGCGGCTTTAACGTTTCAGGAAAAGAAAAGGACGGTGAAATTTAATGGATCTTTTAGTTGAAGAGGGATCGGTTTTTGAGAGTGACATGCCAGCGCTGATGGTGGGTGTGTTCGAGGATCGCTGGGACGATGCCGGGCAGAAGGGTCTTTTGGTCCGTATCGGCACACCGCTGGAGCGCGCGCATGCCAGCGGCGAGTTTGCCGGCGAGTTCAAGCAGACATTGCAGCTCAGGCCGCAAGGTCTCGAGACCTCCTGTCTGCTTCTGGTCGGGCTGGGAAAGTTCTCCGAATGTACCCTTGAACGTTTGCGTGAGGCGGCTGCGGTCGCAACTCGCGAACTTCTCGGTTGTCGGATCTCGAGACTTGCCACCGATATGTTTATCCTCGGGCCACAGAGCGAACCTGTGGCCCGGCGTGCTCAGGCTGTAGCCGAAGGGGCGATGCTGGCAGGCTACCGCTTCGACCGTTATCGAACGGAAAAACGCGACAAGCTGCCTCCAGGTCTGGCGCGGCTGGTCTGCCGGGTGGAAGGCAGCGCTGATCGAGAGGCGGTGGAGCAGGGTGTACAGTTTGCCCAGGCGGTCTGCCGGGGCGTTTTTCTGGCGCGTGATCTGGTCAATGAACCCGGCAACGTCAAATCTCCTCTGTACCTGGCCGAGCGTGCCGCTGCCCTGACTCATCATGCGCAGCTGACCTGCGAGGTGATCGGTGAACAGGAGTTGTCACGGCAGGGATTCGGCGCACTGCTGGGTGTTGCGCGCGGCAGCAGTCGCGAGCCCTGCCTCATTGTGCTGGAATATCGCGGCGGCGCCGAGGATGAAAGGCCGGTGGCGCTGATCGGCAAGGGGGTCATGTTCGATGCCGGGGGCATTTCTCTCAAGCCGGCGGAAAAAATGGATGAAATGAAGATGGATATGGCCGGAGCCGCAGCGGTTCTCGGCACCTTTGAGGCGGCGGCTTCCGCTCAACTGCCGGTCAATCTGGTCGGAGTGATTCCGGCGGTGGAAAATATGCCTTCAGGAACGGCTATGCGCCCCGGGGATGTTTTGACTTCCCTGTCCGGCCGCACGATCGAGGTGGTCAATACCGATGCCGAAGGGCGGCTGATCCTGGCCGATGCCCTGACCTACTGCGCCCGTTATCAGCCACGGGCGATGATCGATCTCGCGACATTGACGGGCGCCTGTATCATTGCCCTGGGTCATCATGCTGCGGCGGTGCTCGGCAGTGATGCGCAGCTGGTTCAACGTCTGCAGGCCGCCGGCCGGTCCAGCGGCGAGAAAGTCTGGGAGATGCCCCTGTGGGATGTGTACGCGGCGCAGCTCAAAAGTGAGATTGCCGACCTTAAAAACATCGGCGGCCGCCCTGCCGGCACCATCACGGCGGCGGCCTTCCTGCAGAAATTTGCCGAGGGGCAGAGCTGGGCTCATGTCGACATCGCCGGCACGGCCTGGGAGGATTCAGGAAAACCCCTGGCTTCCAAAGGTGCCACCGGCTTCGGCGTTCGGCTGCTGATGGCTTATCTGCGCGGAGAATGTGAATTGCACTAGTCGCATATCCTGATAATCTTTCAAACATAATAGCAATAATTTCGAGGCTGGTTGCCGGTGCACAACGGCACGGGATTCAACTCCAATGGACGGGAGAAGCCAATTTGCTTCGGTATTGCGCATGGTGCGGTCGGTTTCAAGGGGCCAAAGCTGGCATTGGGGTACAGGTCAGGGGAGATCGCAGCGAGATCGATACCTCCACGATCTGCCCTCGCTGTATGGCTCGAATGTCTACCTCTGCAGGCCGTGAATCGGGCGGGACTCAATCGCACACCTGAAATTGCTTGAGCGAGCCTTTTGTTCTACGTACCTTGGTGCGTCGGGTTTTTTTGTCTCAGGGAATCTGCTGAGGTGGCAGAGGAGAGATTTGCCGGCCATTCGGTTTCCGGGAAGCCATCCTTTTCAAACATATGAATCAGACGCTCCGTCACTTTGCAATGGCGGGGCTTTTTTGCGGCGTCGAAAGTCCTGTTGTCATGGGCTTTGTTCTTGACAACGACGCTGCCTGTTGCTAGTGTACGAGACTTGGTTTAAGCCTGATTTAAAAGGGTTTTAGACAATTTTAAAAGGGTGGCGAACAGGATAATGAAGGTTCTTGTAACCGACAGGCTTTCCGCTGAGGGGCTGCGAATTTTTGAGGAAACCGCGGGGATCGAAGTGGTCTATCTTCCGGGTGCCGAACGCAGCGAGCTGCTGAAGCAGTTGGCGGATGCCGAGGCACTGGTGGTGCGCGCCGGGACCCAGGTTGATGAGGATCTGTTTGCCGCCGCTCCGAAGCTGCGGGTCGTCGGCCGCGCCGGTATCGGTGTCGAGAATATCGATCTCGCGGCTGCAAACCGCAAAGGGGTCGTTGTGATGAATACCCCTTTCGGCAGCGCGACCACCTCGGCTGAACATGCGATCGCCATGCTCATGGCGCTGGCACGGAATATCTCAGCCGCCGACCTGGCCGTGAAGAGCGGACGTTGGGCCGCGAATGGATTGACCGGTGTGGAGATCTCCGGCAAGACGCTAGGGGTGATCGGCGCCGGCAAGATCGGCAGGCTGGTGATAGAGCGGGCCGTGGCACTTAAGATGCGCGTGCTGGTTTATGATCCCTATCTGGTCGGTGATGTGGTTGGGCAGCTTGGCGGGGAGCAGGTTGATTTTGAGACTCTTTTGGCACGCAGCGACTTTCTGACGCTGCATGTGCCGCTTAATTCCGAAACTTTTCAATTGATTGACGAAGAGGCCCTGGCACGGATTCGTCCCGGCTGCCGGATCATCAACTGCGCACAGGGCGGATTGATTGATGAAGCCGCCCTGGCCCGTGCCATAGAAGATGAGCGCATTGCCGGTGCTGCGCTCGATGTCTTTGCCAAAGAGCCGCCCGACGACAGCAACCCCCTGCCACGGATGGATCGCGTCGTCTGCTCCCCCCATATCCGCTCCCTGTCGCGCGACGCCCAGATCAATATTGCCGTTCAGGTGGCCCATCAGGTGGTGGATTTTCTTACCCGGGGGATCATCGTCAATGCTCTCAATGTGCCGTCCGTCAGCGCGGAGTTGTTGCCGCTGATTCGCCCTTATCTCAATCTCGCCGAACGGTTGGGAGCTTTCATGTCCCAGTTGTTTCCCAAGGGGATCAACAAGGTGACCGTGGAGTATGCCGGCGATGTGACCGATTTTCCGACTGCGCCCATGACGATGGCTTTGCTCAAAGGGTTGATGGCGCCGCGGCTTGGCAAGACGGTCAACTACGTCAATGCTCCGCACCTTGTGCGCGACCGTGGCCTGCCTGTGGTGGAAGTGCGTAACCAGTCGGCGGAGGGATACTCCAATCTCATCCGGCTGACGGTCGAATCGGAAAGTCGGTGCGGCAGTGTGGCGGGTGCGTTGTTCAACAAATCGGACATGCGGATTGTGCGTATCGATGATTACCAGCTTGAAGCGGTTCCGTCGGGGCACCTGCTGGTAGTTCACAATAGCGACCGTCCCGGCGTAATCGGTTTCCTCGGACAGATGCTGGCTGAGGCCTCCATCAATATCGCGCGCCTGAATCTGTCGCGAAGGACCAGGCCGGGCGGAGAGGCTGTGTCGCTCATTACCGTGGACAGTCCTATACCCGAGGCCGTGCTGGAACGACTGCGTGAGCATGACTGTGTTCTGTCTGCTGTGCAGGTCAGTCTTCCGGCTGACGAATCGGAATGACTTGAGTACGCCGAGGTAAGTAGAGCCATTGCGGCAGCTCAGCCGTTGTCAAGTTTTTGCGACGCCATCACTTTTCAGAGGTGAGACCTCTTTTCCCCGAAAGGACCGGAACAGGTCATGAAGTTGCCTACCGTCTCCCCCGAGACCATGCTCCCCAAGGGGGTCAAGGATTTTCTCCCGGCCAAGGCGGCCAAAATTGAATTTTTGACGCAGACGCTCAAAGATGTTTTTGCCCGCTGGGGCTTTCGGCCGGTCATCACGCCTTCACTGGAGTTTCTGTCCGTGCTGGAGAAGGCTCTCGGAGCAGACCTGCGCGAGAAGACCTTTCGCTTTGAAGATCGGCAGGGCGATCAGATGCTGGCGATTCCGCCGGATATGACGCCCCAGGTGGCGCGCATCGTCGCGACCCGCATGCGGGAAATGCCGCTGCCGCTGCGTCTGTCGTACAGCGGCCGCGTCCTGCGCCACGCCGAGCAGCAGGCCGGCAAGGACCGCGAAATTCTGCAGGCCGGCGTTGAGCTGGTGGGCCTTGACAGTCCCGAAGCGGACGCTGAAATGATCGCCATGGCGGTTGAGGGGCTGCAGGCGGTAGGAGCCACGGAATTCACCGTCGATATCGGGCAGGTGGAATTTTTCCGGGGTGTCATGGACAATCTGGCGCTGGAGGGCCCTCTGTCGCGGGAAGTGGCGACGGCGATTGCGCATAAGGACAACTCCGGTCTGCGGGCATTGCTCGCCGATGCCGATGTTTCCGACGCGGCCCGCGAGGAAGTTCTGGCTTTGCCGCGTTTGTTCGGGGGGCGCGATGTGCTGGAAAAGGCGGGCTCCGTCGTGCGCAACGAGCGTTCGCGCCGCGCTCTCGACAACCTTTCCCGTGTCCTCGATTTTCTTGAAGTTTACGGGGTTCAGGGCCATGTGACGCTGGACCTGGGGGAGATTCGCGGCCATGAATATCACACCGGTATTACCTTTCAGGGTTTTCTGCCCGGACTGGGGCGCGCCGTGTGCAACGGCGGGCGTTACGACAACCTGACGGCCCATTATGGTTATCCGGCATCGGCCACCGGTTTCTCCTTCAACCTGCTCAATCTTTTATTTGCCCTCGATGGGGCTCTGGCACCCGGCGGTTCCGGCGCCATCGATGTGCTCATCGTCCAGTCGGGAGCCGACAAGATGGTGGCGCAGCGCCTGGCGCGCGCGCTGCGGCAGGCAGGCTTTGCCGCAGCGCGGGATATGTATCTGCGCAACCTCGAAGAAAGTCTGCAGTACGCTGAAAAAATGAATTATCGCTATGTCATGACCCTTGGTCCGGCAGGGGAGGGTGTGACGGTCATCGGTGTCACCGATGGCACGACTCGGAAAGTCGGACTGGATGCACTGCTGGCGGGTGATTTCAGTTCCCTGACTGCATAAAGAGAGAGAGGTTATTTTTATGGCCAATGTTGTGATTGTCGGCGCCCAGTGGGGTGACGAAGGCAAGGGAAAAGTCGTCGATATCTACACGGAGTATGCCGATGAGGTCGTCCGTTACCAGGGCGGCAACAACGCCGGGCACACCCTCGTGGTGGGCGAGGAGAAGACGATTCTGCATCTGATACCGTCCGGCATTCTGCACGAAGGAAAGCGCTGCGTGATCGCCAACGGCGTGGTGCTTGACCCGCGCGTCTTTCTGCAGGAGATCGACAACCTGAAAAAGCGCGGCTATCTGAAGGATGATTCGCAGCTGGTGGTCGACGGCAATACGCATATCATCATGCCTTACCACGTGGCTATCGACAAAGCGCGCGAAAGCGGCGCCGGGCGCAAAATCGGCACCACCGGGCGCGGCATCGGCCCCACCTATGAGGACAAGATCGGTCGGCGCGGCATTCGTTTTGCCGACCTGGTGCAGCCCGAGGTGTTCGCCCGCAAGGTGCGAGAATTCCTTCCGGAAAAGAATTTTCTGCTGGAGAAGTACCTCGGCCAGGCCCCCCTTGATGAACAGGAGATCATCTCCGAGTACGGCGCCTATGCCGAACGCCTCAAGCAATACCTGGGCAGCGCCTCGGTGCTACTCAACCGCACGATTGAAGAAGGCAATAGCGTGCTGTTCGAAGGCGCGCAGGGCAGCCTGCTCGATATCGACCACGGCACCTACCCTTATGTCACCAGTTCCTCCACCGTCGCCGGTGGGGCCTGCACTGGCGCCGGTATCGGGCCGCGCTTGATCCATGAGGTGATCGGCATCTCCAAGGCCTATGTGACCCGGGTCGGAGAGGGGCCCTTCCCTTCGGAGCTTGACGACGAGATGGGCGATCGCCTTCGCCAGGCGGGGCAGGAATTCGGCTCCACCACCGGTCGGCCGCGCCGCACCGGGTGGCTCGATGCCGTGGCTCTGCGTGAAGCGGTGCGCATCAACGGCATGACAGGCTTGGCCATCACCAAGATGGATGTTCTCAACGACCTGGAATCGATCAAAATCTGCACCGGTTATCAGTACCACCAGGACCTGCTGACCGATTACCCCCATGATCTCGATGTGATCAATCAGTGTCGACCCGTTTATGAAGAGATTGACGGATGGTGCACCGATATCTGCGATGTGACCCGTTGGGAGGAATTGCCGCCGCAGGCTCAGGCCTATCTGCGCAAGATCGAGGAGCTTGCCGGTTGTCCGGTTGTTCTGGTCTCGGTAGGGGCGCGCCGCGATCAGACCATTCAGGTCAAAAATCCCTTTCAGGGATGAGTGGCAGACCTCTCGATGTTGCTGAAAAACCGTGACATAAAAAATCGTACGGAAAAGCAAAAAAGGGTTGACTCCCCTTTGTCGGTTAATATATAAAAGGTCTCCGTTGCGAGCCGCTAGCTCAGTTGGTAGAGCATCTGACTTTTAATCAGATGGTCGAAGGTTCGAGTCCTTCGCGGCTCACCATTTGAAAGACGTACCACGGGATCATTTCCCACCAGGTGCTTGAAGTTTTAAGTCCCTATCGTCTAGCCCGGCCCAGGACACCGGCCTTTCACGCCGGCGACGGGGGTTCGAATCCCCCTGGGGACGCCA
>JAXHUR010000005.1:0-64834 GCA_034189505.1 Thermodesulfobacteriota bacterium
CACGGCCCTGCTTAAAGTTACTGGGCACCTGGAAGATGTCAATGCCGAAGAAGCCCAGAACATTCAAAGTGACGCCCCGGGACTGATTACCGGCACGCTGCGCGGAGATTTCTACCTTGAAGGAGACGGTCGCAATTTCATTGAAACCAGCCGCGGGGGGTTGGCTCTGGAAGCACACAACGGTGTCTTGAGGCGGTTCAATGTGCTCTCCAAGGTTTTCTCGCTGCTCAACGTGGCACAGATTTTTTCGTTTCAGCTGCCGGACATGGCGCGCGAAGGAATGCCGTACCAGAAGATAACCGCCAGTTTCAGCCTGCGCAAGGGCGTTCTGGCTAGCGAGGACCTCCTGGTGGACAGCAATGCCATCAATATGTCGATGGTCGGAGAGATCGACCTGGTGAATAACGAGATAGATGCCGTACTCGGTGTCAAACCACTGCAAACGGTGGATTCCGTTATTTCAAAAATTCCAATTGCAGGCTGGATTCTCAATGGGGAGGATGAGTCACTGATCATGACTCATTTTCGTGTAAAGGGAGACCGCAGAAGCCCCGAGGTCGAAGCGATCCCCATCACATCCATTTCAGAGAAGGTTCGCGGCGTTTTCAGGCGGGTGCTGGGGTTGCCGGCAAAGGTTTTCTCCGATCTGGAAAAGGCAACTCAGTAGGACGCAGGAGGCAGGCGGCACCTTCGGTGCGGGAAAAGGCCCCTCAGGAACCTTGCTTTTCCCCTACATACACGCTTGCAATCCCGCCGGTCTGGTCAACATGACGGATATTGGCAAAACCGGCATCCGCCATCATCGCCTTGAACTCTTTCCGCGAGGGAAACTCCAGCACGGAATCGGGCAGATACTGATAAGCGCTGCGTTTGGAGAAAAGGCCGCCGATAAAAGGCAGCAGGCGCAGAAAGTAGAAATAGTAGAGTTTCTTGAAGAGCGCGTTCGTCGGGGTGGAAAATTCCAGGATCACCACCCGTCCGCCGGGCTTGAGTACACGCCACATCTCACGCAGCCCGGCGGCGCGGTCCACCACGTTGCGGATACCGAATGCGATGGTCACACCATCGAACACCCCGGCAGGGTGGGGAATCGTCTCACAGGGCGCATTGACCAGAAAAATCCGCCCGGCGAAAGGGGACTGATCGATCTTCTCCCGGCCGCGCACCAGCATCCCCTGGGTGAAATCCTCGCCGACAATCTTTACCGAATCAGGCGTTTGGCGGGCAATCTCCAGAGCCACGTCCCCGGTACCGGTGGCCAGGTCCAGGACACACCCGTTGTCCGGAATCTCCAGACAACCAACGGCAAAGGTCCGCCAGCGGCGGTCGATTCCCAAAGACAACAGACGATTGAGCAGATCATAGCGGGGAGCAATCGCATCGAACATCTCACGGATGCGGCGCCCCTTTTCGGAAAGCTGAAACATGAATATCATCTCCTGGCGGTATTCTCGGTGCCTGTTTTTGTATCACAAGCCCCGAAAGCGCGCCAGCCATTTTGCCGAAGACCTCTTACAACGCACGATTACGGCCAACAAGGAGAACATGCATGCCGCCACTTCTGGTCACCGCCGCCATCATCCGGTGCGAGGATCGCATCCTGCTCACCCGGCGCCCTCCCCATGTGCGCCTCGGCGGATGGTGGGAGTTTCCCGGGGGTAAGCTTGATGAAGAAGAGTCACCGCAAGAAGGCCTGCGGCGCGAGATTATCGAGGAGTTAGGGATCGAAATCGAGGTCGGACCCATCTTCGAGGTGGTATACTACCGTTACGAGCGCGGGCCGGTGCTGATCATGGCCTATGAATGCAGACAGTGCGACGACCGCCCGATTCGCAATATCGAAGTCTGTGACCACCGCTGGATCCTGCCAACGCAACTCGACCAGTTCGAAATACTGCCGGCGGATCAGCCCATTGTCGAAAAATTGAGAATCAGCGCAATACCAGGATCTGAAGGACAGTATGCCATAACAGACTTTTAAGTTTGACAAAAATAAAACAGCGTATTAGTTTCGTGACGATAAGCCCATATTAGATATAACAGCGAATAAGTTTCCACTAATTGCGCCAAGGAAGGAGAATTCAATTCATGGATTCCCCCCCCCGGTTGGAAGTCAATTTTTTCCGGCCCAGCACGCCGAATATGCAGAACGAGGTCGCAGTGGCCCGCATTGTTCTGCTGTTCTGGTTTATTCTGAGCTGCGGCGTTCCCGTGACCATCTGGCTGGCAGGCCTGGGAGACCCCAGCGGCCTGGGTCGCTCTGTTCTGACCGAGACGCGTTTTCTCGGCTTTCCTCTGCACTACTGGCTGGTGGCGCAGGGATGCACCATCGGCTACGTTCTGCTGTGCAAATTGTATTGCCTGCTGTGGGATAAAAAAGTCCGCAGGAGATAGTTTCCCGCGTCGCTGGAAGGTTGGTTCAATGAAAAGATTTTTCTTTTGGATGCCTCTGGGACTGTTTCTGTTCACCGCCGCACCGCTGTGGGGCGCGGGCGAGGAGATCTTTCAGATCGAGAGAGGGTTCAAGCTGGTTCCGGCCCTGATTATGGCCGCAACCCTCTGCGTGTATATCGGAGTGGGTTTCTTATCTAAAGTTTCAACCACTTCCGGTTACTGGGTCGCGGGACAGGGAATCGGCAAATACGGCAACGGCGCCGCTATCGCTTCGGACTGGATGTCGGCCGCTTCGTTCATGGGGGTCGCAGGGCTGCTTTACCTCAAAGGCTGGTTCGGCCTGGGCTACATCATCGGCTGGACCGGCGGCTACGTCCTGTTATTGGTCCTGCTGGCCGCACAGATCCGACGCTTCGGCAAATACACGATTCCTGAATTTCTTGGTGACCGCTATGACTGCCATTCGGTACGCCTGATCGCGGCCGCTGTGACCGTCATCATCGCCATCACCTATTCCACGGCCCAGTTCAAAGGGATCGGCCTGATCTGTGGCTGGATCTTCGGAATGAGCTACACCGCCAGCGTCTTTTTCGCCGCCGGCGTGGTGCTGGCCTACCTGCTGATCAGCGGCATGTCGGGCGTCACGCGCAACCAGCAGATTCAGTACGTGGTGCTGATCTCCGCATTCCTGATTCCGCTGTGGATCCTGATCAAAAAGGCGGGCGGAGCCGGCATCCTGCCGCAGCTTGAGTATGGTACCGTGCTGTCAGGGCTGATGGAAGGCCAGGTTGCCCCGGCAGCAGGGGGGCAACTAACCGGCAAAGAACTGGCCGAAGCTTCCCGTACGTTTCTCCCCTGGGGAACGGGGGGCAATATTTACCATTTCCTGGCACTGGTCTTTACCCTGATGGTGGGCACGGCCGGCCTGCCTCATATCATGATCCGTTTTTACACCGTCAAAAATGAAGATATTGCTCGCAAATCGGTACTCTGGGGATTGTTTTTCATCGGGCTGCTCTATTGGTCCTCTCCAGTGTATGCGGTGATGGGGAAATTCTGGAACCCCCTTGGCGGACAGGCGGTGGCCGATGTCATTATCCTGAGCGCCCCGGAACGGGCGGGGCTGGGGCCGGCCTTCCTCGGCTACCTCGCATCGGGAGCCCTTGCGGCTGGCATCTCTACTGTGGCTGGGCTCCTTGTTGCAGGTGCCTCCGCGGTCGCGCACGACTGGTATGCTACCATTTTTCGCCCTGAGAGCACCGACCGCCAGCAGCTTTTCGTCGGGCGTGTGATTACGGCGGTTCTGTGCGCAATCGTGGTGCTGACAGCCCTCAACCCGCCCGCGCTGATTGCTCAGATTGTGGCCATGGCTTTTGCCATAGCCGGCAACACTATTTTCCCCGCCTGCGTGCTGGCGGTGTGGTATTCGCGTTCCAACAAATACGGCGCTTTGGCAGGAATGATTTTCGGGCTGGCCATGACCCTGATCGCCATGGTCGGCTGGGTCATGCGTGTGCCGCTGTTCTCTGCCGACGGTCTTCTTCCGGCGACCTCCTCGGCCCTGATCGTCTGCCCCCTGGCGTTTCTCATCAATATTGTGGTTTCCAACATCACTTATGAGCGCATCAGTGACGAATCGGCACAACGCAGTGACCGGGTGCTGCGCAAACTGCACAATGTCCCGATCCCCGTGGCAGCCCCTGATCCCGATGAATATACGCCGCCGCGGCGCACCCATTAAGGCGCTGGTCCTTGAAGTTTTTCGCTCGCAAGCGGTGCTCTCTGCTGTTCGCCGGGGCAGGATTGGCCCTGATGGGGCTTGATCTGATGCTGACCCGCGATTTTTTTACTCACATCGGTGAACTGATGGCGGCCAGCCTGCTGTGTTTCGCCGCCGCCATCTATCTCGACCGCTCGCCACGCCCAAAAGCCCCCTCGCACGACCAGGATGCATCAAAGGATTCAAAAGGTCCGGATTAACGCAGGTTAAACGAATAAAATGTTGCCCTTTCCAGGTATGATGCTAATGTTGATGGCGTCTCAAAAACTCACCAACTGCTGCGTTGCTGCAATTGCTCTCGCTGCTTCGACGTACCTAAGTACGCCTCATTGCTCGACAATCGCGCGCCTTGCATTTGGCGCTTTTTGCTTAGCCATCGACATTGATGCTTTTTTGCGAAAGCATCAATGTTAAGATTGTTTATTTTTTCAACCCTCCGAACATTCCGGGGGGTTTTTTAACGACGCCATTTTCCACCGGGGATATCGGCTTGATCAGACATCTCAGAGAAAGCGAACCCTTCAACATCCTGCCGGACCATCTGTTTGAGGAACTCCGCAAAGCGGCTGTTCTGAAGAAATTTCCGGCCAACACGCATATCTTCAAGCAGAACGATCGGCCGACCGGCTATCTCTATATCATCAAGGATGGACTGGTGGAGATTACCGTGATGAACCCCGGCGGGGTGGAGATGGTGGTGGACTATCGCAAGGAAGGGCAGTTTATCGGCGCCACACCGATCTTTACCGGGGAGCCCTATACCGGCGGCGCACGCGCAGTGCGCGCCACGGAGTGCTTCGTCATCAATGCGGATCAGGTGAAGAAGGTAGAGGAAGAATATCCTCGCATCGGCGAATATTTCACTCGCATCGTCCTTTCCCGGGTACGCAACCTCTATTCAGAGATCGTCACGGACCAGACCCAGGACGCCATCACCCAGATGGAGGCCTACCCCTTCAAAAAGCGCCTGTCTGAAATCATGGCAACGCCGCCGGTCTGCTGCACGCCGCAGAATACCGCACGGGAGGTGGCCCGCAGGATTTCGGAGAAACGCGTCAGTTCGGTCCTCGTGTGCGAAAAGGATGGTTCGCTGGTAGGGATTATTACCGAGCGGGACCTGGTGGGAAAAGTGCTCAGTCTGCCGAATGTCGATCCGGATTCCATTCCCGCCGCCGCCATCATGACGCCTCAGCCGCATTCCCTCGCCCCCGATACCTATATGTATGAAGCGATGGCCTACATGAGCGCGCATCGCATGCGGCATCTGCCGATTACTGACGGCAAGCAGGTGGTTGGCATCGTGACGCTGCGCGACCTGATGCGCTTTCGCAGCCAGAAAGCCATGCTGCTGGTCGGCAATGCGCGCCAGGCCAAGGATCTTGAAACCCTGGCAGCCATTCGCAGCGAGATCGCAACCGTCGCCCGCACCCTGCTGTCCGAAACCCGCTCTACCCCCGAAGTGATGGAGATCCTGAGCTACATCCATCACACCATCATCCGCCGCACCTTCGATCTGTGCCTGGAAGAGATGAAGCAGCAGGGGCACCAACCGCCGGCAATCCGTTACTGCTTTCTGATCATGGGAAGCGGCGGGCGCCGAGAGATGCTGCTGGATCCGGATCAGGACAACGGCTTTATTTTCGAAAACTATCCTGATGCGATGCAGGAGGAAATCGACGCCTTTTTCGTACCCTTCTCGGAGAAGATCGTCGATGCCCTCGCCGAAGTCGGCTATCCGCTCTGCCATGGCAAGGTCATGGTCAACAATCCTTTATGGCGGGGGCGCTTATGGGAATGGGATGAACGGATCGAGAACTGGGTCAACGAGCCGGAGCCGCAGAAGGTGCGCTACTCATCGATTTTCTTCGATTTCGTTCCCATGGCCGGCGACGGGACCCTGGCCCAGGATCTGCGGGATATCGTGCATCGCCACATCCGCTCCTTCCAGGGCTTTCTCTATCACATGATGTCCCTGGATCTGCGCTACAAAGTGCCGATCGGCCTACTGGGGCGGTTTGTGCTGGAAAAAAGCGGTGAGCACAGAGGGGAGTTGTCTCTCAAGCACGGCGGCACGGTCTATATCGTCGACTGCATCCGTATGTTCGCGCTGGAGCAGGAACTCTCCGAAGTCACCACCTTCGCCCGACTGGAAGCCTTGGTGAAAAGAAATGTGTTTGCCCCGGAGACCGCCGAACATATCCGGGCGGCGTTCGAGGCACTGACCTTTCTGAGGCTGCGGAACGAAATCGCCCTGGTACAGGCCGGCCGCAAACCCAGCCATCACATCAATCCATACAATCTGTCCAAGACCGAGCAGGATCTATTGCGGGAGTCCTTCCAGGCAGTCGGCAAGCTGCAGGACGCCACCAAGCGTCATTTCGCAAAAACGCCCTTTTAACCCGGATTAACTGGGGAAGAATTCCCCGCATGCTGAAAAAAATCCGCTCTGCTCATCTTTTTTATAAAGAAAGCCCCTCGCAGCAATTATCGCGAGGGGCTTTCTTTTAAGCTGTCAGCCGAAAATCTTCACGATTTATTTTTCGGCTCAAGAGTCCTGCGGTTCAGGACGCTAGATACTCCTCATCAGGAGCGCTTTGTAATTATTTTCATCTGTGGTTTCCGTTTTCGGGGATCCTCCTTTCTCCTTGCTTGCAGTTATATTTTCCCACAGAATTTCAAAAATTCAAGAACCTCGAACAACTTTTTTGCCGCAATTCAACGATCTGTCTTTTCCGACCGCCAACGGCTGAAAGGATTGCGGACCAGGCTGGAATTGTAATAGCGAGGATCTCCGGTCACTTCAGAGCCAACCCAGGGCGGCAATTCGATCTGCTGCCCCTCTTCCTCAAGTTCCACTTCCGCAACACACAACCCTTCATTTTCGCCGGCGAAGATATCCACCTCCCAGAGACGACCACCGAAAGACACCCGATAGCGGGTTTTCTCGATCAAAGGTCGCTGGCACAGCTCTTCCAGCATTTGCGCTGCATCCCTTGCGGGGATCTCATATTCATACTCTGCACGCACAGTCCCCCGGGCCGGGCCCTTGATGGTCAACACCCCCTGGTCATCGATCAATCTCACCCGCACCACCCCTTCGGGGCCGATGGAGATAAACCCCTGGCGCAAAAAAGAGCACGAGGTGGCCGCACTCTTCCATTCCAGGCCGTGAATAAGAAATTTCCGTTCAATTTCCAGAGCCAATAAAACATCTCCTGATTATTTCTACATTCCATTTAAAATATCGAAGCGAGCCGATCATAGGATTTTTCGAGACGGATCGCAGTCGCAAGCAGAATTCCTTTAAGCAGACCGATTCCCACAGTGGGGTGTTCTTCGAGCAGACGATCGAAATCTTCGCGCCCCAACACAAGCAGATCCGTGTCTTCCAACGCTAAAACGGTGAAAGCCCTTGGATGATTTTCCAGAAGGCCAAACTCCCCAAGCACCGTGCCCGGTCCATAAACCCCGACCACCACCTGTTTTCCTTCAAACTGGGTATTCTTTTTTTCCTCAATGTGACCTGAGGCCACAAAAACCGTAGTGTCGCCCGGATCGCCTTCGGTCCAGAGAATTTCCCCCGCTGAAATCTGCAGACAGGTTAAGCGGGGTTTCAGGATTTCGATTGCCTCTTTATCGAGGTACCGGAAATATCGCATATCTTCCTTGATCTGGCGACAAACGGCATCGGGAGTTTTCCTCAACGTTAAGCCTCCTTTGGTCGATTTTTCAATTCACCGATTTTGTTCCGCATCTGCTCGAACAGACCTTCCATCCCCTCCTTGCGGGCGATTTCAGTATAAGTGCCACGGTAGTTCCGCACCAGGCTGACTTTCTCCACAATGACATCATAGACCAGCCACTGGCCCTGGCGATCGACCAGTTTGTAGGAGATGGGGATTTCGGCGCTGTCGGTGATGATCAGAGTCTCGACCTCGGCTCTGCGACCGTCGATTTTTTCAGAGACAAAACGCACCTCCTCATCTGTATAGCTCTCGATACGCCCCAGGTAGTTTGCTTCCAGCAACTCGGAAAAGAGCTCCATGAAAGTCTCACGCTCGTCGGCATCGGCTTTTTTCCAGTAGGGTCCCAGCACCCACTGAGACATGGCCTGAAAATCGAAACGGGCCTTGATCAGCTCGGTCAAACGCTGGCGCTGCTGCTCACCTTTGATTGTGTCATCCTTGAGCGTATCAATCACCTGCTCGACAGTCTGCTCGATTTGCGCCATAGGTCCAGTGTCGGCAGAAAGTGCCGGAACCGGGGACAGGCACAGCAGCAGACAGGCCGTCGCCATCCACTTGCTGAACATAGACTCACTCCTCGGGAGAAAATATTATTCGACAATCAGTGCTTCGCGGCGCTGCATATAACTGTCGCGGATAAACAGATAAGGGTCGAGTTGCTCCTTCTTGATGCTCTCATAGGTGTCCTCGTCGAGGGAGAGGGCATTGATACGGTCGGTCATCTTGACGGCTGTTTTGTGCCAGTTTTCGTCGAATACGTAGTTCCAGGGGTCAAGAAAGAAATCGCCGACCCGTCCCGCGGCATCGCGGGGTGTCGATGGACCGAAAACCGGCAGGACCAGGTAGAATCCCGACGGCACTCCGAAATACCCAAGGGTCTGCCCGGTATCCTCGTTTTTCATCTTCCACCCCAGGTGCTTGCTGGCCGGATCGAACAACCCCGCCACTCCCCAGGTGGAATTGACGACGAAGCGCCCCAGCTCGCGAGTTGCATCCCCGAAGCGGAACTGCAGCAGAGAATTGGCAAACCGCACCGGTGTCGCCACGTTGCTGAAGAAATTATCGACGGAGACCCGCGCAGGCTCGGGCACGATCCTGAAGCCTCGGGCAACAGGTTTCAGCAGGTAGAAATACAACTTGTCGTTGAACCAGAACATGGCGCGGTTGAAAGGCTCGATGGGGTCGTAGACCACCATGAGTTCTTCCTCGTATTCACCGGCAAAAGGATCAAAGGGTTCGGCATTGGTCTTCCCAACAGTCTGGTCGGCACTTCCGGTTTCCGCCGCAAACCCCGGTGCAGAAAAAAGCAAAAGCGTCGAAAAAATTCCTACCAAAAAGATAAAACGCCACATTCATCTGACCCTTTCAACCCGTTTTTTTCAGTCCGAAGTTACTGGCTCTCAAATATGTACTTGCTGATGAGTTCTTCCAGGTTGATGGCAGACTCAGTTTCTTCGATCTCGCCGCCCGGTTCGATGTATTCAGGAAATCCCCCTGGAGAAATGCTGATATATCGGTCGCCGATGACTCCTGCGGTACGGATGGAGGCAATGCTGTCCACAGTCAACCGGACATCATTGTTCAGGGAGAGTTCGACGACCGCTTCATACATCTCCGGGTCAAGGTGAATACGGCTGACCTTGCCGACCGGCACACCGGCCACCTGCACGACCGCCCCCTCTTTGAGACCGGCAATAGAGCCGAATCGCGCTTCGACCCGGTAGGTATCGCGCTGCAGAAGATCAATGTCGCCCAAACGGATGGAGATCCAGGCAAAGCATAGAAATCCGGCGACCAGAAAAATGCCGACGGCCATTTCCAGATTAAACCGTTTCATAAAGCACGGACTCCTCTTGGTCACTCGAATAGATCGGTCCCATAGTGGTTTCGACATATTCTCGAATTAACGGGTTTTTGCTGAGCTGAAACTCTTCCGGCGACATGCATCCCTGTATCTGTCCGTCAGCGAGAAGCGCAACAAAATCAGCCAGTTTAAAAATCTTGGGCACGTCGTGGCTGACGATGACCGCTGTATAACCAAGTTTCTGCTGGGTCTTGTGAAACAAACGATAGATTTCATTGCTTTTGTGCACATCGAGCCCGGTGGTCGGTTCATCGAGGAATACGACCTGCGGGTTGAGCACCAGCGCCCGGGCCAGCCCCACTCGCTTACGCATACCGCCCGAGATCTGCGCAGGATATTTATCTTCCGAACCTTCAAGATCCATCAGAGACAGCTTGTCCATCACCTTCTCCCGCACCCACAGTTCATCGTGGCGGGTGCGCTCTCGCAACGGCAGCGCCACGTTATCAAAGACGGTCATGGAATCAAACAGCGCGGCATTCTGAAACAGAACACCGAAACGGGTTCGGATCTCCTTGAGTTCGCGGGAACGGATGCGATTGATATCACGCCCGAAAACCCTGACCTGCCCTTTATCCGGCCGCATCAGACCCAGCATATGCTTGAGGATCACACTTTTGCCCTGGCCGCTTGCGCCGACAATGACGGTCGTTGTACCCTTGCGGATCGCAAGGTCGATTCCATTGAGTACGACCTGACGACCGAAAGCTTTATATAGACTTGACAATTCTATGACGATGTCTTCCGACGTTTCGCCCATTATTCATCCCCTCAAAAATCCCGTCAAAACCTTTTCGCCCGCTGCCAGTCTACAGCATGATGGCAGAGATCAGATAATCCCATGCCAGTACCGACACGGAGGACAACACCACCGCGTCGGTCGTTGCACGACTGACGCCTTCAGCTCCGAAGCCTCCCCCTCGCTCAAGATGAAGAAAATACCCTTTGGCCGCACTGATCCATACCAACATCAGCCCAAAAACAAACGACTTGACCAGTCCCATTTTGACATCAGCCCAAACGACGCTGTCATACATTCCCTGGAAATAAGCCCCCTGATTGATCCCGAGCAGAACCACTCCGATCAGCCACCCGCCCAAGATGCCGACAACATCAAAAATTGCGGTCAAAAGCGGCATGGAAAGCAGCGCGGCCACAAACTTGGGGACCATAAGGTATTTGTAGGGATCGATCGCCATGCATTCGAGGGCATCGATCTGCTCGGAATTGCGCATGATGCCGATCTCGGCACAGATTGCCGAACCAGCGCGTCCGACGACCATCAGGGCCGCAACGACCGGCCCGAGTTCACGAATCAGGCTGAGCGCCACCGCCGAACCAAGCATCCCTTCCGAGCCGAACTTGCGCAGCGTGTAATAGCCCTGCAGTGCCAGAACCATTCCGGTAAAAGCGCCGGTAAAGACGATGACAAAGGTAGAACGCGTCCCGATGAAATGAATTTGGCGCAGGATGGGATATATTTTATAGGGTGGTTTGAAGATAGAAAACAGGCAAAGGCCGAGAAAGAGCCCCATCCGGCCCAATTGCTCTAGAATAAAAAGGCATTGATCGCCCAACCGTTCAAACATTCGCAGCATACAGACACGTCCACATCACAGAATAAAGAGGCCCAAACTTAAGAGTCGAAAGCCGAGCGAACCCTTACTTTACTATTAAATCTAACAGATTTTTTTGAAATCCCAAAAAATTAAAATGTTCTTACATCTGATGCAATTGTGAGCTACCAGCTATGCGCCGATTTAAAATGTATAGTTTCCGCCAAGGTTCAAGGCCCCAGGCAAAATATAACGGAAAAGCAAACCGAACCGGGCTGAACTGATTTATCCGCCTTTCTCGTCCCCCTTTCCGAATTTATGCAGTGTTTCGGCCATTTTCAGCAGGCGCTGATCGACCTTCCCGTTGATGGTGCCCTCCGGCCAGTTCCCGCCGCTGTCCCGCTCGCCGGCAGGCATGCCCGTGAGGATTTCGATCCCCTCGTCCACGGTCTCCACAGCCCAGATATGAAACTCGTCCTTCTCCACCGCCTCTCGCACGTCGCGATCGAGCATCAGGCTTTTGAGGTTCGGGCGGGGGATGATGACCCCCTGCTCACCGGTCAGGCCCTTGGCCTTGCATACGGCATAATAGCCCTCGATCTTTTCGTTGATGCCGCCGATAGGCTGCACCTTGCCGTGCTGGTTGATGGAACCGGTCACCGCGATCCCCTGCTTGATGGGGACTTCGGCCAGAGAGGACAACAGGGCATAGAGTTCGGCGCATGAGGCGCTGTCCCCTTCAACTCCGGCATAGGACTGCTCAAAGCAGATGGATGCAGAGAGGGCCAGAGGCTTGTCCTGGGCGAAGCGCTCGCCGAAGAAGCCGGTGAGAATCATCACGCCTTTGTCATGAATCGGACCGGAGAGCTTGGACTCGCGCTCGATGTTGATCATCGAGCCTTTGCCGAGATAGGTACGCACCGTCAGGCGTGACGGCTTGCCGAAGGAATAGTCGCCGAGCTGATAAACCGAAAGGCCGTTGATCTGCCCCGTCATTTCGCCTTCGGTGTCCACCAGCAGGGTGCCGTCTTCGATCAATTCCTGAATTTTCTCTTCGATCTTGTTGCACCGGTAGACGCGTGCTTCGATGGCCAGGTCAACGTGCTTGGAGCCGACCCGGTCGCACCCCTCCTTTCCCGCATAATGAGCTGCTTCGCGAATCAGGTTGGCGATTTCGAGAAAACAGGAGGAGAATTTGCCCTGATCCTCACTCAGCCGCGCAGAATGTTCGATGGTGCGCGCAACCGCCTGTCGATCGAAATGCAGCAGTTCTTCATCGGTGCATTTCGCGCCGATAAAAAGGGCGTACTGCTGGGTGTTCTCCCAGGTATTTTTCATCATGCGGTCAAAGTCGGCTTTGACTTTGAAAAATTTGCGGAAATCCGGATCGTACTGAAACAGCAGATAGTACAGCAGCGGCGTGCCGATCAGGATAATCTTGCAGGAAAGAGGCACCGGACGGGGCTTGAGGGTGACCGTAGCCAGGAGCCGGAACTGTTCGGTCATGTCCTCGATCTTGACTTCCCTGTTGCGGATGCAGCGCTTGAGTGCCTCGTAGGAGAAAAGATTGATCAGCACCTCGCGGCAGTCCAGAATAAGGTAGCCGCCATTGGCCCGATGCAGGGCGCCGGGCTTGATCATGGTGAAATTGGTGGAGGCGTTGCCCATCTGAATCACATGCTCGACACGGCCGAACAGGTTGAAATAGGTCGGGTTGGCTTCATAAACGACAGGGGCGCCTTCGAGTTGATGATTATCGACAAACAGGTTGACAAGGTAGCGCTCGAAAGACGGGCCCTGCTCCGGCATCTTCATACCCGGCAGCGCAATCTGCGGCCCCTTGCTGGGACGCAGTTCCTCAATGCGCCCCAGGATGTCCTTCTTGCAGTTTTTGAAGTGCTCCAGCACCCGCTCCTGGTCCGTGTATTTTTTCTCCAGTTCCTCGAACAGCGGCTCCATGCCGTAATTGACAACCTCTTTTTCCATCTCGGCCGTTTCCCGCCGTGCCTGCTCTTCGAGTTTTCGCACTTCACGCAGGGTATCGTTGAGATTATTCTGTAAAGCCGTGCCGCGCTCGTCAAGTTCAGCCTTTTGCTGGTCGGAGAGTTCTTCGTATTCCTCCTGCGAAAGGGGGTGCCCCTCCTTCACCGGAACCAGGACCAGACCGCTGACGGTGCGCTGCAGCATAAATCCTTTTTCCTCAGCCTGGCGCTCCAGTTCCTGGAACAGGGCCTTGTGCTTTTCCTGGTGTTCCGAGGAAATCTTGTTCTTCTGCTCTTCGTACTCCTTGCTTTCAAAGACCTTCGGGATTTCTTCCGTCAGACGCTCCACCAGTCGGTCGACATCCTTCTTGAGCTCCTGCCCCTTTCCGGCCGGAAGACGAATGTAATCAGGGCGGGTCCCATCATCGAAGTCGTGAACATAGCACCAGTCGTCGGGGACAGGCTGCCCCTTGGAACGGCTGTTGAGAATTTTTTTGATGGAGGACGAACGACCGGTGCCTGGTTCTCCAAGGATAAAGATATTAAATCCGCTGTCCTTGATGCCAAGACCGAAATCGATAGCCGTCAAGGCCCGGTCCTGGCCGATGGTGCCTTCAAGTGGCGGCAGTTCCCGGGTGGTCTCGAATTCGAACTGATTCGGATCGCAATGCCAGGTCAAAGCCTGGGGATCAAGTCGCAGATGATCAGTGGGCATAGAGATATCCTCCCCGAAAAAACATTAAAACAGAGCGGTCGCAAAGGGCCTTTTTCCTGGCCGCCTATCCGTCGTCCTCTGCCGCCACGAGTGTGACAGGCGCCTCCAGATAGTCGCGTACGGTATTGAGAAAATCGGCGGCATCAGCGCCATCGAGGACACGGTGGTCGGCAGAGAGGGTCAGGCGCATGCGCGGGATGACTGCGAGATCTCCCTGTCCACCATCCGCCACCGGTTCATACTGCACCGCGCCGACAGCCAGTGCGGTAGCCTGGGGTGGGGTGATGATGGCCGTAAAAGACTCAACCCCCAGCATCCCCATATTGGAAACGGTAAAAGTCCCATCAGTCATCTCTTCAGTCTTCAGGCGCCCCTGATGCGCTTTTTCAGCCAGTTCCCGCGCCCGCTCACCAATACGACGTACCGACATCTGTGCACAATCACGGATGACAGGGCTGTAAAGACCTTTTTCAGTGGCGACGGCGAGTGCAACGTTGATCTCGTCAAGCAGTTCAACCTCTCCGCCATTCCAGCGGCTGTTGACTTGAGGATGGTCCCGTAAAGCACGCGCCGCGGCGGCCAGAATAAAATCATTGACCGAAAGACCGAGCTGCGAATGAAAATGCATGACATCGCTCATGTCCACCGCGACGGTGACATAAAAATGCGGCACATTCTGCCAGCTTTGCGTCATTTTTTTTGCGATGGAGCGGCGAATCCCGCCAGATCTTTCGCTGGAAGCCCCGCGTTTCGATTTCTGCCTGCCGGATCCACCCTGACGGCCTTTTCTTCTCCTCCGTCCCGGGCGGTGGGCCTCTTCCTTCTCTGCCGCAGAACTCTGCTGCTGCAGAAAACGCTCGACATCTTTGACGCCGATGCGGCCACCGGGACCGGTCCCTCGAATATGACGCAGATCAAGGTCATGCTCTTCAGCGAGCTTGCGGGCTTCGTCCGAAATCCGGCTGACCTGCCAGACGCGGGCACGCACTGGCGTTTCCCGCCCCCCTTCGGGCGATTCCTCGGCTCCGTCATCGCCGCGACGCTCGGCAGCCTCTTCCTCTTCTTCCTCTTCTTCCTCTTCTTCCTCTTCTTCCTCTTTCGATGACGATGGGGCGGGCGGTTCGCTTTCAACCGGAGGTTCTTCCTCTGCCGCCTGCGGTGCCTCACCCTGGGCGTCAAGCACTGCCAGAACGGTCCCAACTGCGACCGTTTCTCCTTCCTCGACCTTGATCGACTTGACCACCCCGGATTCGAACGCTTCCATCTCCATGGCAGCCTTATCCGTTTCGACCTCCGCGACAACCTGGCCTTTTTCGACTTTTTCCCCCTCCTTGATACGCCATTGAAGGAGAGTGCCTTCTTCCATGGTATCGCTGAGCTTCGGCATTTTTATCTGTTGGGACATGACGGTCTCCCTTTAAGGTCTCCCTTTAAATCAAAACTCCATGACTTCGCGCACACGTGCAACCACCCGGTCGACATCAGGCAGGGCGGCCTGCTCCAATTTCTTGTTGTAAGGCATGGGGACATCGGCCGATCCGACCCGCAGCACCGGCGCCGACAAAGAGGCAAATGCATGCTCCATCACCAGGGCCGCAAGTTCTCCTCCCCAGCCACCGGTCAACCAGCACTCTTCCACCGTCACCGCACGGCCGGTTTTCTCAACCGATTCAAGCACAGTGGGCAGGTCCAGCGGATTGAGTCCGCGCAGGTCCAGAACCTCGGCTTCGATCCCCTGCTCGGCGAGCTTTTCAGCAGCTTCCAGGCAGACATAGACCATACGCGACAATGTGATCAGCGTCACATCCTTGCCCTTACGCTTGATATCCGCAACTCCGAGGGGAATCGTGACGTCGCCTTCCGGCACCTCTCCCTTGACCCCGTAGAGGCCTTCGTGCTCAACGAAGAAAACGGGATCATCGCTGCGGATGGCGCTTTTGAGCAACCCCTTGGCATCGGCCGGCATCGATGGCGCAACAACTCGCAGACCTGGGCAGTGCATCAACAGCGCCTCAATGGAGTGGGAGTGCTGGGCGCCGAGTTGATGCCCGGCTCCGCCAGGGGCGCGAATCGTCAGAGGAACCTTGGTCTGCCCTCCGAACATATAGCGCACCACCGCCACGTGATTCATGATCTGGTCCATGGCCACCAGGCCGAAATTCACCGTCATCAACTCAACGATGGGGCGCAGCCCGGTCATGGCTCCCCCGCAACCGAAACCCACCAAGCCAGCTTCGGAAATCGGCGTATCGATGACTCGCTTTTCACCAAAACGGGCCAACAGGCCTTTGGTTACCTTGAAAGAGCCTTCATACAGGGCGACATCTTCCCCAAGGAGGATGGTCTGCGGGTCACGCCCCATTTCCTCTTGCAGGGCTTGATTGATCGCGTCACGACAGGTTATCTGAGCCATTGGATTCTCCTGCGGGAATTGCGTTTTGAGAAATCAGGATTCAATATAAACATCGGACCACAATTCCTGAGGCTCGGGATCGGGACTTTGCTCGGCAAAACGAATCGCCTGCGCGATCCTCTCCTCCTCTTGCGCCTTGATCTCTTTCAGATCGTCTTCACTGGCATTGCCTTCAGAAATCAACCAGCCGGCAAAATTTGGGATGGGATCGCGTTCACGCCAGACTTTTTCTTCCTGTTCGCTGCGATAGCTGCCCGGGTCGGAGATGGAATGTCCGCGGAAACGATAGGTCCGCGCCTCTATATAGCTGGGGCCGTTGCCCCGACGGGCATCCTTTATTGCGTTTCTCACTGCCTCGTAAACTTTAAGGACATCCATCCCATCAACCTTAGAACCGGGAGTTTCATAGGCACAGCTTTTTTTATAGAGTTGATCCACGGCACTGGCGCGACCCACGGCGGTTCCGATTCCATACATGTTGTTTTCACACACAAAGATCACCGGCGCGTTGTAAAGCGCCGCCATGTTCATGGCTTCGTGAAAAACGCCCTGATTGGTGGCGCCATCACCGAAGAGACACACCACCACCTCATCGGATTCGCGGTACAGGATCGAATACCCCATACCGACTGCCAGCGGCAGATGCCCGCCGACGATCCCGTACCCTCCCATGAAACGAAGGTCGGCATCGAACATGTGCATGGATCCCCCCTTGCCTCGGCTGACCCCGGTTTTTTTCCCATACAGTTCCGCCATCACATATTTCGGATCGGCGCCCTTGGCCAGGATCAGGCCGTGTTCCCGGTATCCTGCAATCATGTAATCGTCTGTGTGCATGGCGTGGGCGACACCGACGCCTACGGCCTCCTGGCCACTGTAAAGATGAAGAAATCCTCCCATTTTCCCTTGACTGTAGAGTTCCGGGCAGGCTTCCTCAAACTGCCGAATCCGCACCATGTCGCGATAAATGGCAAGAAATTGCTGACGCGACAGGGAGGCGGCGTCCTGCTTCTCTTTCATAATTCATCCTTTCCCTGCTTTGCGAACCAACTCGAAATACAGCCGATCATCTCCATATCATTGGGACTTTCGGTTAATGGTATCAAGTAAGTTCTGCTTGGCAAGCGGCGACCTTATGCCTGAAACAAGAGAGTAAAAGATATGGTTGGGGAAGGAAAAGCGCGAAGTCTAAAAAAAAACCGGCCAACGTATTCTGCCGTTGGCCCGTTTCCGGTGAGTGTATAATATGGTGTTGCAGCAGGAGTGCCCTTAAACCGGATCACCCAATATAGACATTGTGGTTGCGGGCGCGGTTGGCAATGATGGTGGGATCCAGCACTTCACCGCAGGAGCAACACTTCCATGCTTCAAATGAACGAACAAAATCATAAAACTTTTCGGTGTACATCCTTCCTTTGCATTTGGGACATTTCATCGGATTTTCCCCCTTTTGAAGTTAATCACGAATTTTAAAGTGTGACTCTGGCAATATCAGCCATCGATAGTGAATCACTCTTTCACCAGATGTGCCAACTGCCTAGAATCAATGGTTAAAAAGGGGGGGCTTCAGCAATAAAGGACAAACTTTGTTATTATTTTTCAAGGCGTTAGCCTATTACAAAAAAAATTCTGCCACTGGGAAATTCGGCCGGCTCCAATGCCTTTAACACGTCTCAAACGATCGATCTGGCCAAAATCGCCATTCAATTGACGGTCCTGTTCGATTCTCTCTGCCAAACGCGGCCCAATTCCCGGCAATGCCTGCCAATCATCCACAGACATGCGGTCGGGGTGCAACGACACCCCAAGCGCCATCCGATGTGCGGCAGACATCCATGAGGTTTCAACTTCCAGTTTATTCAGGGAGTTGCAGAAAAACGCCAGGCGTTGTCCGTTCGCAATAGAGGCGTCGGGAATACCAGATTGGAGAGCGGGCCTCACACAATCCAAATTCGTCAACGAAATGACGGCAAGCCACGGCAAACCGTCAGAAAATTGATAGATCCCCGGGCGAGGGACACCGGCGGCAATTTCCACAATGATCTGTGAGGAGGGGGCGGGAGGCAGGACCGGCGGCTCTTGCGCAGAAAAGAGCAACCGGCCCTGGCTCAGAAGCAGAAAAGTCAGTATCGCGCCGATCAGCAACAGCACGCCCTGCCGAGCGTTCATCCTTCGGCGCGGTAGTCTCGAATCAGTTTATACAGGAATGAATCGATCAGTGCCTGGTAGGAAGCATCGATGATGTTGTCGCTGACACCGACCGTGCCCCACCGTGTTTCCTTGTCGCCGGATTCAATGAGAACACGGGTAACCGAGGACGTACCCTTACCCGCCGGCAAAACCCGGACTTTATAGTCGAAGAGTTTGACCTCGCGCAGCTGAGGATAAAAATTGCCGAGGGCCTTGCGCAAAGCGTTGTCCAGCGCATTGACCGGCCCGTTTCCTTCAGCAGCCGTGTGCTCGATCCGTCCGCCGACCTTGACCTGCACCGTCGCCTCGGACTGGGGCTTTTCGTCTTCATGGCGCTTGCTGTCGATCACACGGAAGCCGATGACGGAAAAGAAATGGCGCATGGTGCCCAGAGCACGGCGCATGAGGAGTTCAAAGGAAGCCTCGGCCCCCTCGAACTGGAATCCCTTATTCTCGAGGTCCTTGATATTCTCAAGGATTTCCTGGGTAACCGGATCCTTGCTGTCGAGGTTGATATTGAACTGCTCCGCCTTGGCCAGAATGTTGGAGCGGCCGGACAGGTCGGAGACCAACACGCGCGTCACATTGCCCACAAGCTCCGGGCGGATGTGCTCATAGGTCTCGGGATGGCGCTGGATCGCGGAGACATGCACGCCTCCCTTGTGGGCGAAAGCCGAATTGCCCACATACGGCTGATGCTTGCGGGGGATCATGTTGGCCATTTCATAGATGGTACGCGATACTGTACGCAGGTTGGCCAACTGCTCGTCAGTGACGCAGTCATGCTGCAGCTTGAGCTTAAGCGCCGGAATAATGGAACAGAGATTGGCATTGCCGCATCGCTCGCCAAACCCGTTGATGGTCCCCTGAACATGCACAGCGCCGCACTGAACAGCCATCAGGCTGTTGGCCACGGCACACTCGCTGTCGTTGTGGGCATGGATGCCGAGAGCAGTGCCGATCTCGGCGCGAACCTTCTCCATAATCGGTGGAATTTCGTGGGGCAGTGTACCGCCGTTGGTATCGCACAGCACGATGCAGTCGACTCCCGCCTCCTCGGCCGCCTTCAAAGTCTTGAGGGCATATTCAGGATTGGCTTTGTAGCCGTCGAAAAAATGCTCCGCGTCGTAAACGACCTCGCCGACATGCTGCTTGAGATAGGCCAGCGAGTCATTGATCAGTTCGAGGTTTTCCTCCAGGCTGATGCGCAACGCCTCATGGACATGGAAATCCCAGGTTTTGCCGAAGATGGTCACCGTATCGGGTTCAGCCTGAATCAGGGTGCGGATGTTGGCATCTTTTTCCGGAGTGCTGCGGGCGCGGCGGGTCGACCCGAAAGCCGCGATTTTCACCTGCTTGAGGCGCGCCTTCTTGATCTCTTTGAAAAAACTGATGTCCTTGGGATTCGATCCCGGCCAACCGCCTTCAATATAATGAATGCCCAGCTCGTCAAGCTGTTCCGCGATGCGGATCTTGTCCGCCACCAGAAAGGAAACATCCTCCGCTTGCGTGCCGTCACGAAGGGTAGTGTCATAGAGTTGAATCAGGCTCATTGCATCTCCATCCTTTGCACAAGGGGCGACCCGCAGGCCGCCCCCGTTCAATTCCACGTTTCTTACCAGGAGTGGCGTCTATTCGGCCTTGACGTCTTTCTTCGCCAGGTCAAAGGCTTCATGCAGCACGCGCACTGCGAGTTCGGTGTATTTGGACTCGATCACGCAGGAGACCTTGATTTCACTGGTGGAGATCATCTGGATGTTGATTCCCTCCTGCGACAGGGTCTGAAACATTTTGCTGGCGATGCCGGAGTGAGAGCGCATGCCGACACCGACGATGGAGACCTTGGCGATATTTTCATCGCCCTTGACGCCGCTGGCGCCCACTTCCTTGGCCGTCTCCTCGACGATTTTAATCGCCTTTTTATAGTCGGTCTTGGGAACCGTAAAAGTCAGGTCCGTGTAGCCGTCGCTGGAGACATTCTGAATGATCATGTCGACCGTGATATTGGCGTGGGACAACGGCGAGAAGATCCGTGATGCGATTCCGGGCTTGTCAGGTATGCGGAACACAGAGATCTTGGCTTCATCCTTATTGTATGTGACTCCCGAAACGAGCACGGTTTCCATATCTGCATCCTCCTTCGTAACCAGGGTTCCTGGATTGTCGTTGAAACTGGAACGGACGTGGATCACCACATTGTATTTCTTGGCAAATTCCACCGAGCGGATCTGCAGCACCTTTGAGCCGAGAGAGGCCATCTCCAGCATTTCGTCGTAGGAGATTTTTTCCATCTTCGACGCTTCGGGGACAAGGCGCGGGTCAGTCGTATAGATGCCGTCGACATCCGTGTAGATTTCGCAGACATCGGCCTTGAGCGCTGCCGCCATGGCAACCGCCGAGGTGTCCGAACCGCCACGTCCCAACGTGGTGATATTGCCTTCCTTGTCGATCCCCTGGAAGCCGGCGACAATGATGATCGATCCGTTTTTGAGGTCTTCCCGAACCTTTTTATCCTCGATCTTCTGAATGCGCGCCTTGGAATAGGCGCTGTCGGTGATGATCGGAATCTGAAAACCGAGATAACTTTTCGCCTTGTACCCCATGGACTGCAGGCACATCGAGAGTAGAGAGATCGAAACCTGCTCACCCGTAGCAACCATCACATCGTATTCACGTTCGCTTGGGAACTCGCAGACTTCGTTGGCCAGAGCGACGAGCTTGTTCGTCTCGCCGGCCATGGCGGAGACAACCACCACCACATCGTTGCCGTCATCATAGGTCTTGGCGACTCTGCGTGCTACATTGCGAATACGCTCGATGGTACCGACCGAGGTTCCTCCATACTTCTGAACCACCAGGGCCATAATCGTTTTCTCCTCCGTATGATGAGTAGCGGGCCTGGGCGCCCATCACTCGGGTATGACGTTATCTGCGGTCGCGGCGGCGCCCGGCTTTGTGAACAGCCAGACCGGCGACATCTTCCGCCGCTTCCATGATCATTTCCGGCAGGGTGGGATGGGCATGAATCGTTTTCCCGCCGAGTTCATGCGCGCTCATGCCCGCACGCATGGCAGCGGCCACTTCGGCCACCAGGCTCGAAGCCTCGGCGCCCACGATGGCGGCGCCGAGGATGGCGCCGTCTTTTTTATCGGCGACGATCTTGACCAACCCCTGGCTTTCCCCCTCGCACTGAGCCTTGCTTGATGCCTGGTAGGAAAAGCGCCCGCTTTCCACCTCGATCCCCTGCTGCTTGGCCTGTTCTTCGGTCAGGCCGACCTGGCCAATCTCAGGCAGGGTGAAGATGGCGCTGGGGACCACCCGATAATCAGCTTTTTCATCGCCCCCCATGGCGTTGGCTACAGCGATCCCGGCCTGATAGGAAGCCACATGCGCCAGCTGAATAATGTTGGTCACATCGCCGATCGCGTAGATTCCAGGGGCCGAAGTCCGCAACCCGTCATCGACGGCAATGGCGCCGTCTTTTGTTTCAACTCCGGCATCTTCAAGGCCGAGATTATCGATGTTGGGAACACGGCCGACCGCAACCAGAACCTTCTCAGCCTCAACCTGCTTATCTCCAGAGAGGTAGGCCGTGACGCCGCCACCCTTGGCATCGAGACGCTCTACCGAAGTCTCTGTGTGAACTTCCACACCCAGGGATTTAAAGGATTTCTCAACCTCCTTGACCACCTGGCGGTCGCTTTGTTCAAGCAGGCCCGGGAGCTGTTCCACCACCGTGACCCTGGTTCCGAGAGCGGCGAAAATTCCGGCAAATTCGCAGCCGATATAGCCGCCTCCGACAACCATCAGGCTGGCGGGAAGTTCTTTAATAGCAAGGATTTCCCGGCTGGTCAAAACATTTTTCCCGTCTATCGACAGGGCTTTAGGGCGCACTGACCGCGAGCCGGTAGCGATGATGATGTTTTTGGCTCGAATGCGCCCGGTGACCTCGGGTCGCTTGATGCAAATCCGCCCCGGCTCCTCAATCAGAGCCTGTCCCCGGAACAGTTCCACCTTGTGTGCCTTGAGCAGCTGTTCAATCCCGCCGACCAGCCGCTTTACAATGTTATCCCGCCGTTCGGCCGCGACCGCATAGTCCAGAGAGGGCTCATCAATCCGGATGCCGTGGTCTTCAGCATGCTTGAGGCGCTGCCAGAAATGCGCGGTGCTGTAAAGAGCCTTGGTGGGGATGCAACCACGATTGAGGCAGGTGCCGCCAACCTTGTCTTTTTCGATCAGGCACACACAGGCGCCCTGCTGGGCGGCACGGATTGCAGCGACATATCCACCCGGGCCGGCACCGATCACAGCAATATCGAATTCCTTCATGGTGCGGTCTCCTTTCGCCAGCGGGCGTCTAGATTCTCAATCAGACGCCATTCCGGTGCAGCATGCGCCTCTAAAATCAGGCGCCGACGGAATTCATCCAAACGTATCAGGGTGATAAAAAGACCTTCGCTGCGGTTTTCCTCGAACCGATCCCCCCATTCCACCACGGTCACCCCATCAGCGTCGAGATAGTCGCTGAATCCGAGATCTTCAAGGTCATCGGCGCCTGTCAGGCGGTAGAGGTCAAAATGGTAGAGCGGCAGACGGCCGCTGTACTGGTTCATCAGGGTGTAGCTGGGACTTGTGACCGGCTCGTCTTCGGGGATATCGAGCCCGCGGGCCACTCCCTGAGCAAAACAGGTCTTGCCCGCACCCAGATCACCTGCCAGGCGAATCAGCAAAGGCTTCTCGATCAACCGGCCGAGCAGCATCCCGAGACGAGCCGTTTCTTCGGCACTTTCAGTTTCAACGGTGAGAACGTTTCTGGTCATCGTCCCATCGACCGGATGACATCGAGGCGTGCGACGACTCCGACCACTTTGCCGTCCTCAACCACCGGAATCAGGTGCGCTTTGTTCTCGGTCATCAGCGCGGCTACTTCCGAAACAGGGGTCTCCGGAGAGCAGGTCACCGCCTCCGTAGAGCAGATCTCATCGACTTTGCGCGCCGTGATTTTCTCCACTTCTTTCTTGAATTCCTTCTCGCTTTCGAGATAAATCACCCAGTCGAAGATCGAAACAACCGTCGGCAAATGCAGAGGCCGGTCCTGAGCCACCAGGTCTGTCTCGGTGACCACACCGAAAAGCTGTCCGTCTTCCTTGACGACCGGCATGGCACTGATCCCTTTTTCCATAAAAAGGCGGGCCAGCTCTTCAATACCGGTATCGGGCTGAACGGAAATGACGTTGCGGGTCATGATATCCTTAGCTTTGAGCATTGCATCGCATCCTTTATCAAGAAGTAAACGTTATCCGGTGAAAATAGTCCCATCGGCCTTATGGGCGCAGAGTGAGATCGTATCGCGCAGCCGCAAGTTCGCCGGCGACCTCGCCGGCAGCCAACCCGGCACATCCCTCCCGGCAGGCGAGCCGGTCGGCAGCGGCACCGTGAAGATAGGCCGCCAGAACTGCCGCTTCGGCGGCGGGCATCCCCTGGGCCAGCAGAGCGCCCACGACTCCGGTCAGCACATCGCCCATGCCACCGGACGCCATACCGGGGTTGCCGCTCGCGTTGATCCAGACGGTCCCCTCAGGGGCAGCGATCACCGTACGTGCTCCCTTCAACAGAACAACCACGCCATGACGATGTGCGAAGTCGCGTGCCACCGACAGACGGTCATGCTGAACCTTCTCCACGGAGATCTGCGCCAAACGCGCCATTTCCCCGGGATGGGGAGTTATGACGGTCGTCCCCGGCCGGCGGGACGACAATCCCTCGAGATGGCCGGCAAGAGCATTGAGCCCATCTGCATCGATCACCAGCGGCAGATCGCAGTCGCGCACCAGATGCCTGACCAACTGCCGGGCCTGCTCATTCTGCCCCAGACCGGGACCGATCGCCAGGGCCTGTTTATCCCGCCAGGCTGCAATCAGTGCATCAAGTGCTTCCAACCGCAATGCGCCATCGATCTCAGGCAGCGGCACCGTCATGGGTTCCGTTAATTTTACCTCGAGAATATCATGAATTCCCGCCGGCACCGCCGCTGTCACCAGGCCGGCGCCGCTTCGCACGGCACTTTCGGCCGCAAGAGCGACTGCGCCCGATTTTCCGGTGGAACCGCCGATGATCAGCAGGTGACCGAAGGTGCCTTTGTGGCCGTCGGACGGCCGGGAAGGAAGTAAACGGCGGGCACATTCACCATCAACCAGAATCTGGGCCGGCGCCTGGGCTTCCAGCAGAAAGGGAGGAATTCCGATATCCACCGTTTTCAGGGCTCCAACCTGGTCTACTCCGGGATAGACGACATGCCCGATTTTGGGCAGGGCAAAGGTTACGGTGAGGTCGGCCTGTACGCAGCATCCGAGAATGCGGCCGGTTGTGGCATCGAGCCCGCTGGGGATATCCACGGCGGCAGTCGGCGCCGGCTGTTCGTTCATCCAGGCAATGGCACGGCCATATCGACCTCGGACATTGGACGAAAGGCCCGTACCGAAAAGCGCATCCACCAGCAGGCGGGCCCCGCTGCACTGAGAGAGTGCGGTCGAAAGCCCATCGTCATCGGGCGCAAAAAGAATCTCCCCGCGCACCTTCCGCAGAATCTCGAGATTAAGGCGGGCGTCTCCCTCCACCGCCGCATCATCCGCCAGGACCAGAGTGCGGACCTGCCAACCACGCTGCAGCAGCGATCGCGCAATGACATATCCGTCACCGCCGTTGTTGCCCTTGCCCGAAATAACGACTGCTGGCCCGGGATAGAGATGGCGATACCGTTCATCAATCAACCGCGCGGCGCCCTGCCCGGCATTCTCCATCAGTACCGGACCGGGCAGACCGATCTCCTTGATCGTTTTCTGATCAAGCTCCTGCATCTGTGCGGCACTCAGAACTCTCATTGCTCCTCCAGAATGACAACGGCCTGTGCATAGTCCCCGTCATGGCTGTAAGAAAGATGCACGCGACCCACTCCACGGGTCCGGCAGATAATAGCTGCGGCTCCAGTCAGAACCAGAGAGGGCTTACCGAGAGGATCGCGCACAACTCTCATATCGTGCCAGGTCATCCCCTCGCGCAAGCCCAGTCCCAGCGCCTTTAAAAACGCCTCCTTTGCGGCAAATCGCGCGGCAAGATGGGGCGCGGGGTCCTTGCGATCCAGAGCATAGGCCTTTTCTTCCGTGGTAAACAGGCGGTCGATCAGCGCCGTTTTGCCCTGATGGAGAAAATCCCTGAAGCGACCGATGCGCGCCAGATCGGTGCCGACGCCGAGGATCGCCATGGTCAGCTTCCTTTAATCAGTGCCGCCATGTCACGCACAGCCCGATCCATACCGACCAGAACGGCGCGCGCCACGATGCTGTGCCCGATATTGAATTCTTCGATTCCCCCAACGGCTACGACATCTCGCACATTGTCGTAATTAAGCCCATGGCCGGCGTGAACCGCCAACCCCAGCTTCTGGCCGAGCCTGACCGACTGCTCGATCTTGGTCAGCTCAGCACGCCGCACCTTGGCGTCTGCCGCATCGCAGTAACAGCCGGTATGAATTTCTATGGCATTCACCCCCAAGCGATGAGCGGCCTTGATCTGCTCAGGGTCAGGATCGACAAAAAGACTGACAGAGATTCCGCCATCGCGCAACAGGGCGACGGAATTTTTCAACGTCTGCCGGTTCTGGACGACGTCGAGGCCGCCCTCGGTGGTCAGTTCCTGTCGCTTTTCCGGCACCAGGGTGACTTCATCCGGTCGAAACTTCAGCGCGATGCCCACCATCTCATCCGTGGCGGCCATCTCAAGATTCAGGCGGGAGCGCACCGTCCTGCGCAGAACGGCCAGATCCCGGTCCTGAATATGGCGGCGATCTTCGCGCAGGTGGATCGTGATGCCGTCGGCACCGGCCAGTTCCGCCAGCGCCGCTGCGGTGACCGGATCGGGTTCATGTGTCTTGCGCGCCTGGCGTACCGTGGCGACATGGTCGACATTGACTCCCAGTCTGGCAGCTTTCATGGTTGTTTCTTCTCCCCCATGACCTGCTCGACAACCGCCGCAATCTGATGTGCGAGTTCGGTGATCTGGTATTTGTCCTGCCCTTCAAGCATGATGCGCGCCAGCGGCTCGGTCCCCGAAAAGCGGATCAGGACTCGACCATTTTCACCCAGAACCCGGCGGGCATGATCAATCTCTTTTTTAATTTCAGGGATGCTCTCGAGATCGGTCTTTTCGATCACCCGCACGTTGACCAGCACCTGCGGCAAAGACACCATCACCTCGGCAAGCTCGGAGAGCGGCTTGCCGCTGCGCTGAATCACCGACAGCACCTGAAGCGCCGACAACATCCCGTCACCAGTCGTGTTGTGCTCCAGAAAGATCAGGTGCCCGGATTGTTCACCGCCGAGGGAATAGCCGCCCTCGCGCATGGCTTCAACGACATAGCGGTCGCCTACATCCGTTTTGACCACCTTGCCTCCAGCCTGCTTCAGTGCAATATCGAGCCCCATATTGCTCATGACGGTCGCCACGAGAGTATTGTGCGCGAGCTTTTTGTGCCTGATCAGGTCGACGGCGCACAGCGCCATGATATGATCGCCATCCACCACGTTGCCGAATTCATCACAGAAAATGACCCGGTCCGCATCGCCATCCAGGGCAATCCCGAGATGGGCCCGGTGCTCCTTGACCGCTTCGGACATGACTTCCGGGTGCAGCGAACCGCAACCGGCATTGATGTTGGTGCCGTTGGGTGAAATCCCCAGGGGGACGACCTCGGCGCCAAGTTCCTCAAGCACCGCGGGAGCCACGCGATATGCCGCACCGTTGGCGCAGTCGAGCACAATGCGCAGCCCCTTGAGGTCAAGATCCTTGGGAAATGAATTTTTCAGGAACACGACATAACGCCCTACCGCGTCATCGATACGATAGGCCTTGCCGACCTCGGAGGCAATCGGACGCAGGCTCTCGATCCTCTTGGAAAAAATCAGATCCTCCATTTTCAGTTCAAGAGCATCGGGCAGCTTGAAACCGTCGTTGGAAAAGAATTTGATGCCGTTGTCCTGGTAAGGATTGTGCGAAGCACTGATCACGACCCCCGCATCGGCCCGCATGGAGGACGTGATAAAAGCGATGCCTGGAGTGGGCAGCGGCCCGACCAGCAATACGTCGACCCCCATGGAGCAGATGCCGGCCGCCAGAGCGTTCTCGATCATATAGCAGGACAAACGCGTGTCCTTGCCAATGACGATGCGATGGCGGCGATTGCCGTCCTTGAACAGGTAGGCTGCAGCGCGCCCCAACTGCATGGCCGTTTCAGTCGTCATGGGCGGGATATTGGCCACACCCCGCACGCCGTCTGTTCCAAAAAGCTTTTTTTTCATGACAGATTTTATTCACCTTTCTCAAGCGATGTGCTCTCGCGCTTCGATTCGGATGATCCCGAAGTTCCATTCTCCGGGGCCGGCCCCGGTTCGGAGGGCAGCGCTACGACATGCACCTGGATTTCAACGGTGCGATCCTCCTTGAGCTGCGTGTATCTGCCCTGGTAATCGAGAGGAACGATCAGGGTGAAGCTCTCACGAATTCCCTCAATATCAACCGGTTCCGTCAGCACCTGTGAGACATCCTTGATTTCGCTCTCAGCGCCCACGACCACCACCTTCTGCGGCGTGATATCATATCCCGCAAGGGTGTAGCCCTCGGCCGGCTCTCCGCGCAACACCACCTCCACCGGCACCTCCTTGTCCCTGATTCTTTCAAGTTTGACATCAACGAAAGAAGGAGACAAGCGGGTCACTTTGAGACCGCTCGGGATATTGAGCCGTTCTTCCAGGCGCTTGAAGGAGGTCAGTCCGGGTTTGAGGTCGGACAGGTCAACAGCGATGCTGATATCGGCCGGCGACAGATTCATCAACAGCGTGCGCGGGCCATTAAGCCGTATGTCGACGAGATTGGGGACCTCGTTGGCAACCATCAGTCCTTCGGGTTCGTTGACCAGCTCAAGGGGCACGGTAAAGCCGACTTCAACCCGCCGCTCGCCGATGACAAAAAACCACAGGACCAGGGCGAAGACCAGCGAAAAGATCTTAAGAATCCAGTTTTCGGTCAGGATCTTCAGCATAAGGATCTATTTCTTTCTTCGAGCGTTCTGGTTTTCCAGAAGACGCTTGAGAACACGCTTCAACGACGACGAGTCGAGGTCACGGGTGATCCGGCCGCCCACAACGACAGAGATGCGCCCTGTTTCCTCCGAGACCACAATGGCCACTGCATCGACAAGTTCGGTCAGCCCAATAGCGGCACGGTGCCGGGTTCCCAGTGCTTTGCTGATGTCCGGATTCTGCGAAAGAGGCAGAAAGCAGCCAGCCTGTTTGAGCCGCCCCTGCTGAATGACTACCGCACCGTCGTGGATGGGAGAATAAGGGAGAAAAATGGACGTCAGAAGATCACTCGATACTCGTGCATCGATTTCTGTACCCACTTCAAGAAAATCCTTAAGCCCCGTTTCACGCTCTATCACGATCAGAGCACCGATACGGCGGTTGGCCATCACGACACTGGCCTTGACCAGCTCATCGATTACTTCACCTTCCTCCCGATAGGAAAGGCCGGCAAAAAAAGGATTGCGGCCGACATGCATCAGGGCGCGCCGTATATCGTTCTGAAAGATGACAATAATGACGAGGATGATCGAGGAGAGAAAATTATCGAGAAGCCAGTGCAGCGTGTAAAGGCCGCTAAGCTGCGAGGCCACATAGACGAAAAGAATGACTGCGAGCCCGAGCAGCATCTGCACGGCACGCGTGCCTTTGATCAGCAGGATGATCCGGTAGATAATGAAGGCGACCAGGCCGATATCCAGCAGGTCCAGCCAGCGCACATTTTTGACAACATCGAAAAACCCGTCCATTTCAGCCTGGCCTGCAAAGGATCAAAGAGGTTAAACGGTAAATAGATCAGTCATGCATACGGATGGATCGCCCAGGCTGTCATAGCGGCATCACGATTGGGGGCGACATCATGCACCCGGAAAATACGTGCCCCCTGAGCGACGCCGAGAGCCGTGGTAGCGACAGTCCCGAACAGACGCTCGCGCGGCTGGGGGCGGTCGAGAATTTTACCGAGAAAACCTTTGCGGGAAGTCCCCAGCAGGATCGGCCGCCCCAGGCAATGAAGCTCGGCCAGGCGACGCAGGATCTCCAGATTGCCGGCTGCATCCTTTCCGAATCCGACACCCGGGTCCACGACGATACGATCCTCATCAACCCCGGCGACCAGTGCAATTTCGATCCCCTCTGCGAGGTAGCGGCAGACATCCCCAAGCAAATCGGTATAATCCGTACAATTCTGCATAATGTCCGAGCGACCGCGCGTATGCATCAGCAACAACCCGGCACCGGTCTGCGCAGCGACATGCGCCATTTCGGGGTCAAAACGCAGCCCGCTGACGTCGTTGATAAATTCCGCGCCGGCCAGAATCGACTCACGGGCAACGCGGCTCTTTGTCGTGTCCACCGAAATGGGAACGGCACATTGTGCGGCAATCCGTTCAACAATGGGGACCACCCGCCGCAATTCCTCGGCTTCGTCAACACCGGCCGACCCCGGCCGCGTGCTTTCCCCTCCGATATCGAGGAGATCGGCCCCCTGTTCCACCATGATTCTGGCCTGTTCCAAGGCACAATCGGGATCAAGATAGCAGCCGCCATCCGAGAAAGAATCCGGGGTGACATTGAGAATCCCCATGATACGGGGGCGACTCAGATCCAGGGTGCGGGTGCGACCCCGCACATATGCTGCCGGGCGCTCGGAGCGATCAAGAAGAAGGCTGAGCGATTGCGCCAGCCGAGCTTCCGGTTTCCCGTCTTCATTTTGCAGGGCCTGGCAAAGTGCCCGTAGCCCGGGGCGGTCTGAGCATAAGAGAAGATCACCACCTGCGGCATTCCCGCCCAGCAACGAGGCTGAGGGCACGATCTGCTTGATTGAGGTGCCGACACAGGCTTGCAGGCGGCAAAACAGCTCCTGCGGAACCTCATGCACCTTAACCAGGTCAGCACCAGACAACAGATGAGGGAGAAAAGGCTCAAAAGAGCCTGCATTAAGGCGCCGCAACTCCTCCAGTGCCTGCGACTCGCTGAATATCTGAAGCAACCGCGGAGGCGAAGACGTCATCTACTCGTCTTCTGTGCGGGAATCCTGATCCACACAACCGCCTTCTGAAGGAGCTATGTTTTTTCCGCTTTTTTCCTCCCCGGCCTCAGATGAACCGAAGACCAACTCTTTAAGCTCGTGGCCATCCAGGTTTTCGCGCTCCAGCAGGGCCTCTGCCACGCGATCAAGGCCAGCGCGGTTCTCCCTGAGGATGTTGCGGGTTCGCTCATAATTGCGCTGAACGATATCGCGGATTTCATTGTCGATTTCGATCGCGGTCGCTTCGCTGTAATTTTTGGTGTGCCCCATGTCGCGCCCGAGGAAAATTTCGCCCTCTTTCTCCCCGAAAGTCAGGGGACCGAGTTTTTCGCTCATCCCCCATTCACACACCATCTTGCGTGCAATGGCGGTGGCGCGCTCGAGGTCGTTGGCCGCGCCGCTGGTGATGCTCGGGAAGACAAGTTCCTCGGCGATGCGTCCGCCAAGCAGGGTGCAAATGCGGGTATTGAGGCCATCCTTGGTCTCGTTGTATTTCTCTTCCCGGGGAAGATACATGGTCACGCCCATGGCTCGGCCGCGGGGAATAATCGACACCTTGTGCACCGGGTCGGAACCAGGGATGAACAGGGCCACCAGAGCGTGTCCCGCTTCATGCCAGGCGGTAACCTTTTTCTCATCCTCGGTGATGACCATGGAACGCCTCTCAGCTCCCATCATGACCTTGTCCTTGGCCGCTTCCAGGTCGGCCATGGCAACCTTGTCCTGATTCTTGCGTGCGGCCAGCAGAGCTGCTTCGTTTACGAGATTGGCCAGATCGGCGCCGGAGAACCCTGGAGTGCCTTTGGCCAGAACCGCCATATCCACATCTTCCTGCATGGGGATATTGCGAGAATGAACCTGCAAAATCTTTTCGCGGCCGCGCACGTCGGGTGCAGGTACGACGACCTGGCGATCAAAGCGTCCGGGACGCAGCAAGGCGGGATCGAGCACGTCGGGACGGTTGGTGGCGGCAATCAGGATCACTCCCTCGTTGGACTCGAAACCGTCCATCTCGACCAGCAGCTGATTGAGGGTCTGTTCCCGCTCATCATGCCCTCCGCCGAGCCCGGCGCCGCGATGGCGCCCGACCGCATCGATTTCGTCGATGAAAATGATGCAGGGCGCATTTTTCTTACCCTGAACGAACAGGTCACGCACGCGGCTCGCGCCGACCCCGACGAACATTTCAACAAAATCAGAACCGGAGATGGAAAAAAACGGCACGCCAGCCTCGCCGGCAATGGCACGCGCCAACAGCGTCTTCCCGGTTCCAGGCGGTCCCACCAGCAGAACACCCTTAGGGATTTTGCCGCCGAGGCGAGAGTATTTTTTGGGATCCTTCAAGAAGGAGACGATTTCCTCAAGCTCGTCCTTGGCCTCCTCGACTCCGGCAACATCACTGAACATTACGCGTGCAGTGCTCTCATTGAGAAGTTTGGCGCGGCTCTTGCCGAAACTCATGGCCTTGCCGCCACCGGACTGCATCTGCCGCATAAAGAAGATCCACACGGCGATCAGCAGCAGGATCGGTCCCCAGGAAACCAGCAGAGTGAACCAGAACCCCTGGTCTTCCACCGGCTGGGCTTCGATCACGACACCTTTTTCCTTAAGCTTGGGGATCAGCTCCATATCACCTGGCGCATGGGTCTTGAATGCAGTCCCATCGTCGTAGAGGCCCTTGATCTGCTGTCCCTGAATCGTAACTTCCTGGACCCTTCCTTCATCAACAGCACTGAGAAAATTGGTGTAGTTAACAGGCTTTATCTCCTGCTCTTTCTGCGTCATCATATTGAAAAGCAGAATCATCAATAAGGAGATTACCAGCCACAGCGCAAGATTTTTATAAAACTGATTCACTTTCCCCCCTAATACAGGAAATATATTCGCTTGGTTCGGTTGATATAAAGGGGCTAAGCCCGGTTTAACTATCGGGGAAAAGTACCACAAAGGACGAAAGTCCACAAGTCGGGACTGACCTTTTTTAGGGCAGCAGCGCGACCCGCAGAATTTTTCTGGTTTTTTCGTCGGGCCGGTCGTCGTTGCAGCGGCGCAACCCCGCCAGCCACAGGATCCGCCCGTCATATTCGAGCACGGGGCAGGATCTTCTTAAATTCTGCGGCACTTTTTCATCAATAAAAATATCTTTTATCTTACGTCGCCCGCTCATCCCCGCAACCGCCATCCGATCTCCGGCCTCGCGGGAGCGAAGAATCAGGGGAAATGTGACCTGAGTTGCGTCGAATTCCACCGCGGTACGGCCATCACACGGGCCCGGTTTCGAGGCCAGAGTAAATTCGACCCGCCAGCCGCCCGGCAGCCTGTACAGGCCCGGAGCCGTCACTGTTTGGTGATAGGGCTCTGCCGTTCCAGGCGGTCCGGCCCGCAGATGAAGCTCATCGTAGCTGCGGCAGGCCGTGATTCCGGGCAGGTGAAGTTCCTTACTCCCCTGCGTACCTTCCACCAGTCGGGCCAGAGCGGCAATGTGCTTTTCCTCCACCCCCCTCAGGTTCCCCCGCACGACCTCGACCAGATGGCGCAGTACGCGGTCCCGAAGCGCCGGGTGAAGCCTATTGATTTCCTCCCGGGGGGCACAGGTGAACCCTGATGCCAAAGACCAACCGGAGACCGCCTCCGTTACCTGCCTGCGCCAGTAATCCTCCTCGCAGCTCAGACGCCGGGCCAGTCGGGTGAGGGCCTCTTCAACGCGCGGATTGATCAAACGGCACAGGGGCAGCAGCTGATGCCGAATCAGGTTGCGGGTAAAGCGCAGGTCGTCATTGCTCTCATCATGGCAAAACGTCAAATCATGAAAATCGAGATAACTCCTGATTCTGGATCGGGGAACAGACAGCAGGGGACGCACATAGATTCCACTGCGGGGGCGCATGGCGGTCAACCCTGCCGGACCGCTGCCTCGCAGCAGACGGTGGAGGACCGTCTCGGCCTGGTCATCGTGATGATGCCCCAGCGCGATCCTTCGACAATCAAAGCGCCGGGCGGTTTCCTCCAGAAACGTCCTCCGCACTTTTCTGGCCGCCTGCTCGATCCCGCCGCGCCCCGCGGCACTGATTTCAGACCCTGTAATGCGATGTATGACAAACGGGATATTCCACTGCCGGCACAGCTTTTCAACAAAAAGTGCGTCGTCTGAGCTTCGTGGACGTAGACCATGATCGAGGTGCGCGGCGACCAGGTCGAGGTTCAGGTCTGCGGCAATCTCCTTGAGCAGGTGCAACAACGCGACCGAGTCGCTCCCACCCGAAACGGCAACCAGGACCCTGTCTCCCTCTCGCAAAAGTTTTTTATCGACGATTTCGTCGAGCACCTCATTTTTCATGGATTATGTGCCGAAAAGACAAAGACCCTCCCCGGAGTCCGAGAAGGGTCTTTGTGGTGATTGGTGGCGGTGCAGAGATTCGAACTCCGGACACTGCGGATATGAGCCGCATGCTCTAACCAACTGAGCTACACCGCCTGAAAGCGGGATATAAAACCTAGCCCCTCCAGAGAGGGGCGAAAGAGCTTGGTTGCGGGGGCAGGATTCGAACCTGCGACCTTCGGGTTATGAGCCCGACGAGCTACCGTACTGCTCCACCCCGCGACACGCGAAACAGGAAATTAACCAAATTCAGGGGGCAAGTCAAGTTATTTTTTGCCCTGGCGGAAAACCATCGCAACCCGGCCTCAGCGGCGGGTGACAAAACCATCTATCTTCTCCTGCGCCTTGAGGAGATCCGCTGCGCCCCGCGCCGTTTCCGCATCGGCAAATGGACCGACCCGGACCCGGTACCAGGTGCCTTTATCGCCAAGATCCGCCTGCTGGATAAAGACGGCAAAATCTTTCTTCAGCAGCTTCTCCTGCAAAGTCCGAGCATCGTCCTCGTCGCGAAAGGAGCCGACCTGAACCACAAAGCGTCCGCCAGCAACCGCCGGTGCCGGCTCGGCTGCAGTCCCCGCAGCTTGCTCTTTCCCGGAAGAATCAGTTTCAGATTTGATCTGTGCTTGCTCCAACCCGGGCTTCAGGCTGTCACGCGGCGGGCTCTGCTTCTTCTGCGCCGGCGGCTGATTGATACCGCTGCCCAGCGGAGGTTCATCACTCTTCGGGAGGGTATCGAAAAAAGTCAGGGACGTCTTCTCGTCCGCGGGGTCTTCCGCGGAACCTGTCGTTTTCGTCTCGGGATCTGATTTGCGAGACGCGGGCTTTTCCACCACAACTTTTTCCGTTGCAGCCGGCGTGAGAGCTGCAGACGGTGTCTGCGGAGAACCGCTCTTGCCGACCATAACGCCGAGGGAAAAGCTGACCAGCGAGACCGCCAGCATGGTCACCAGCAGCAGAACAGCCTGTTTTCGTTCCATGCGACGCTGACTGCGAGTCTTCGTTTCACGCGTCATGATCGAGTACCTCCCGTATCTACATGCTCTCCGGCGCTGAAACCCCAAGAAGCCCCAATGCGTTGGCCAGAACCGTACGTATGCAGTTGACTAGATAAAGACGTGCACGGGTAACATTTTCATCTTCGGAAACCACCCGGTGACGATTGTAATAGCTGTGAAACTGAGATGCGAGTTCCTGCAGATAAAAAACCACTCGATGCGGTGCAAAATCACGTGCCGCCCCTGCCACGGTTTCCGGAAAACGCGCCAGGCATTTAGCCAGCGCAAGCTCTTCGTCCAACTGCAGGCAGTCAAAATCGACCTTTCCCAGATCAGGGGCAATAATTCCCTGCTCGGCAGCATTACGATTGATGCTGCACACCCGGGCATGAGCGTATTGCACATAATAGACCGGATTGTCATTGCTCTGCTGCTTGGCCAGATCGAGATCGAAATCAAGCTGACTGTCGGAGCGCCGCATCAGAAAGAAAAACCGGCAGGCGTCACGACCGACCTCGTCAATGACTTCACGCAGGGTCACAAACTCTCCGCTGCGGGTACTCATCGCCACCGGGCTTCCGCCGCGCAGCAGATTGACCAGTTGCACCAGGATGATCTGCAGATCCTCCGGGTCGCGTCCCAAACCGGCAAGCACCGCTTTCATGCGCGGTACGTAACCGTGATGGTCAGCTCCCCAGACATCGATAGCCAGGTCATACCCTCGCTCGAATTTTTCCTTGTGGTAAGCCACATCCGAGGCAAAGTAGGTGGTTGCACCGTTGGAACGAACCAGCACCCGATCCTTGTCATCGCCATAGTCCGTGGTCCGCAACCAGAGGGCGCCATCTTTTTCATAGGTCAGATTTCGCTCTTTGAGCAGATCGATCCCCCGCTGCACCTCTCCTCGGTCGTACAGACTCTGCTCGCTGTACCACTTATTGAAATGAACACCGAATGTCCGCAGATCTTCCCCGATCCCGGCGAGTATACGCTCTCCGCCGAAACGTGCGAAAAATGCCACGGCCTGATCTTCAGGGACATCGAGGTAACGCCGTCCGTCACGCTGCGCCACCTCGCGGGCGATGTCGCGAATGTAGTCTCCCTGGTAACAGCTGTCTGGAAAATCAACAAGTTCTCCAAAACTCTCGCGGTAACGGAGAAAAAGCGAGCGCCCCAGTGTATCCATCTGATTGCCGGCATCATTGATATAATATTCGCGATCGACCGAATATCCAGCCCACTCCAGAACCGACGCCACCGCATCGCCGGTAGCGGCGCCGCGACCATGGCCGATATGAAGGGGCCCCGTCGGATTGGCGCTGACGAATTCCACCTGAACCCTTTTGCCGCTGCCCAGCGTGCTGCGCCCATAATCGCTTCCCGCCCGGGCGACGTCGTCCAATACCCCGTACCAGCACCGCGGCGAGAGAAAAAAATTGATGAACCCGGGACCGGCTATTTCGACTTTGTCCCACAGACCGTCGCCGTCACCGAGGGCATCAATCAATGCCTGAGCTATTTGTCTCGGCGCCTTTTTTTCAGCGCGCGCCATGGTCATTGCGACGTTGGTGGCAAAATCACCGTGATCGCTGTGATTGGGGACTTCAAGTACGATTTCCGGAATAATGCCGCTATTCAGGGTTCCACTCCCAAAGCAGGCCTCCAGCGCCCGCTCTATATTCGTTCTTAGTCGCTGTTTCATCTGAAGGTCATTCTTTCTCGCTTGAATTTTTCTTGACGCCCGCCTCCTTTTCCGCCGCACGCAGCAGAGCTACATCCTCGGAAAAATCAGGGCAGTGCAGGGAAGAGTCACCACCCATGGTGTGACGCTTCACGCATTGGGCACGCCAGGCGCAGACCGGGCAGGTCCGGGGTGCATCATAGGGCATGGATCCTCCTTGTTTTCTTGATTTTGTCCAAAAAATCATGCTAGCTCCCGCGCACTCAGGAGTCAAGCGTGACATCGGAGGCCCCGTAAATGGAAAAACAGAATTGTTATTCAGCAGAAGACTTATCGGGAGTGTTCGCAGGAGCAGAATCGGGCGTACGCGGAAACTGATAGACCAGCTCATCTTCCTTGACCATTCCGAGATTTTTGCGGGCCAACCCCTCAAGATAGAAGTAATCGTTGCGCAACCGTTCGATTTCGTGTCTCAGCTCGCGGTTTTCCGCCTCCAGCTGTTCGATGCGGCCCTGCAGTTCAGAGCGGTACTCCAACATGCGGAAGGTTCGTATAATACCGCGTTCGCCAAAGAACGCCAGAGCGAACAACAGCACAATCACGATTGCCATCCACAAGGGGGGACGAAATTTTACACGCCGGGGTGTTTCATCACCTGTGTCTTCAGAGGCCATGCCGCATCGATTTTGCAGAAGATGTGTCTATCACAGAAGAAGCGCCAGAATCCGGCAAAGGCCGGTTCAGCAAAAGTCGGGAGAGGACCGATGACAAGATTATTTTCAGTTGACCGTGATTTGTGAGCGAATGCGCTCCAGCGTCGCCGCGCCGATCCCTTCAACGCGGGTCAGGTCGTCTACGGATGAAAATGGCTCTTTCTCCCGATGGGCCACGATGCTGTCCGCTTTGACCGATCCAATGCCGGTCAGCGACTGCAACTCCGCTGCAGTCGCGGTATTGATGTTGACCAATGCAGTTTGTACCGGGGCAGACGATGTTTCAGTCTGTGCCAGCGTTGCAAAGCTTCCCCCCAAGGAAAGCATAACGGCAAAAACCAGTGTAATTACAAATTTCATAAAACCCTCCCTGATTCAAAAATCAGCATTAAATGGCATCAGCCCCTCCCGACGCTGCAATAAGTAGCACATTGCATAAAAGACGGTCAACTGCCAAAAAATGATTCATTAACCACCACTGCCGAGGGCGCCGCCGAAATTGGCAATACGGCCGAGCCCCGATAAAGAGAAGGTCACCAGAAATTCCGTATCCTCCAGGCGGTCGCGCAAAGTGAAAAACATGCTCCAGCACTGCGCGCGATATTCCACATCGAGAACCTTCTCCAGATCTCTGCCCGCAACCAGATCATAACGATGCAGATAGCGTAGATGAACAGGATCCAGCAAAGAGGTGCGGAGTTCTCCCTGCACATACTCCTGGTCGTCGCGCAGATAGTGGTAGCCGGCGGAAACGCCATTGCCCCTCCCATCATCCGCCCCGAGTTCGAGACGCATATCGGCAACCTTCATCGAATCTCCCGCCGCGGTTTCAAAATCATAGCGGCTGTCGAGGTTCACATAGCTCCAGCGGGTGGGGCGCAACAGAACCTCCGTCCGCAGGGCGGAAAAAGGTCTGAAGTTATCCCGAGGGTTGAGGGGATCCTTGCGCGACTCGACGAAATCGTATTCCTGCGACAGGCGGAAATAAAGAAATTCGTGATAAAAAGCGGCTCCATCCTGCGGTTCAATGCGGGCGGTCAGGCGATTGGTCAGGCCGTATGAAATACGATGGACGCGGGCAAGACGGTCGCCGCGATCGAAATAAGGCAGGTCATCCTCACCATGACGAGGCACATAGGTATAGGTGACTTCCGGTGAAATGATATGCTGGATTTTGCTGACATTTCCCGGGCCACCCCTAAAAACACGGGAGAAGGAGGAACTCATGCGCACGCCCAGGTCGAAAACGCCCTTCTGCTCCCAGCGGGATCCACTTTCGCCGTCGGAATCTTCATCGGCGTAATAAAACCGCTGGGTAAACCCTATTTCAGGCGAAACCTCAAGAAACCCAAGCTGAAAAGGGGCTGACAACGCGGGGCGCACAAACAGGCGCTGACCGCTTTGACCTTCCTCACGGTAGAAGTGATCATAGGTCGCATCCAGCCGGGTGAAAAAGGAGGTATCGCCAACGCGCCGGAGCAAAGAAGTGAAATGGATCTGGGGGAGGCGCTGCAGAGTACGATCGGTATCCCGGTCAAGGTTGTTGAGGTGTTTAAACTGTGCGGTCAGGTTGCGATTTCCCCAGGCACGGCTGAGAAAAATTTTCGACTCGGTCTTATCCTTGTTGTATTCACCAGCGACCTCCCCAAAGCGGGAGAAATAATCATCGTCGTCGACATATTCCACCGCCGCCACACTGCGGATTTTCCCCGGCAGCCACCCTTGGTTCCGCCAGTCGATGGCCAGCGCATTTCCCTCTTCACCAAAGCCGCTGACATGATAAATTTTCGCCTCCCCCTCCTGGCGGCGAAACGCGTAGCGGTACTCCAATCCTTTACCGATACCGAGGTCGCTGAAGTAATCCAGATAAAAGGTCATGTCCTGATTCTGGGCCAAAACCTGATAGTAGGCGTTCGAGAGTTGCCAGCCACGGTCATTGGAATAACCGTAACGAGGCATCAGCAGGCCGGATTGGCGTTCGGTCTGGACAGGATAAAGAAAATAAGGGGTGTAGAAAATGGGAATATTTTTTAGATAGAACCGGGCATTGCGGCCACGGGCAAATTTACCGCGTGTCACTTCAAGGTCGCTGACGCGGAATTTCCAGGCGGGGTTTTTGCCGTCGCAAGTGGTAAACTCGCCCTGTTCGATACGATAATCCACCGAGCTCAGCCGCTCGATGGAATCCCCGGTCACATGAAGATTGCGATCCCGCAGAAAAATGGTCCCGTAGGAGAGGCGCCCCCCTCCGGTATCCAGTTCCAGAGATAGCTCTTCGCCCGCCATCTCACCCCTGGGGTCAAGCAGACGCACGTCGCCGCGGGCCCTGGCTTTGCCTGTCTCGGGATGCCACCACACCTCGTCGGCAAACAAGGTCATCTGTCCTTGTCGCAGAACAACCTCGCCAACCGCCCGGTATTCGCCGCTCTGCTGGTCATATTCGAGCTGGTCGGCGTCGAGATGGACCGGCTGGTCTTCATCAAGGGAAGATCCCGCCGCTACAGAAAAACCCGCAATCACGGGAAAAAGAAGCCACAGCAGTATAAGAAGAAAAATACGGCGAAACAATCTCACGACAGAACTTCCTTTTCAGGCAGCAAAAGCTCACGAAGTTCAGCAACCAGGTACAGAGAGCCGGCGACTATGGCCAGAGGCGCCTCGGGCCAACTGCGACATAGATTCTCCAATGCCTGCGATGGAGAACCGCATACGACGGCGCGACACTTTCTGCCGCGGAGAAAATCGGCGATATCTGCGGCATCAACCGCCTTCTCGACGGCTGGCTCAGCCACATAGGCTTCGGCGATATAGGGCAGCCATGGCGTCAACACATCTTCGGGGGAACGCAGTCCGCTCAGCCCGATCGCCCAGGGCAGAGGGCCATAATGACGGTCCACCAAAAACGAGGCCAGAGCGCGGGCACCGGCCGGATTGTGCGCTCCATCCAGCAGAATCGGGGGCGTGCCGGGAACAAATTCAAGCCTCCCCGGCCACTGCACCCCTTCGATCCCCTTGCGCACCACGTCCCTGTCAAAGCCAGAGACTCGAGGATGCAGCAACTCAAGGGCTGCCAGGGCAAGGGAGAGATTATCATACTGGTGACGGCCGGCCAAGCGCGGGCGCAGCCCTTCCAAAGTCATCGCCCGACCCTGATAATCAAAACCATCATCTCTCGCAACCACCCTGAAGTCGCGCTCCGCCACAAATAACGGAGCCTGCAGTTGTGCGGCTACCGCTTCGATCACAGCGAGAGCATCAGGCTCCTGGCGGCCCACCACGACCGGAACACCGGGTTTAATGATTCCTGCCTTCTCACGCGCTATACTCTCAAGTGTTTGCCCCAGATGCTCGGCGTGGTCGACAGAGACGGGAGTAATGATGGAGAGAGCCGAAGTTACGGCATTCGTAGCATCGAGGCGTCCCCCCATACCGACCTCCAGCACAGCCCAATCGACCTGCCGGAGCTGAAAGTAACGCAATGCAAGAGCCGTTGTAAATTCAAAAAAGGTCGCCGGCACTCCCCGGCCCAGTCGGCTCAGCTCCTGTACAAGGTCGACCACGTCCAGTTCAGCAACAGGTCGACCGTCAACCTGGATGCGTTCAGTGAAACTGTGTAGATGGGGGGAGGTGTAGAGGCCGGTGCGCGCGCCGGTTTCCGTTAAAGTACGGGCCAGCGCCGCACAGACCGACCCCTTGCCGTTGGTTCCGGCAACGTGAATGGCAGGGAAGGAGTGCTCGGGGTGATGAAGCCGGGCGAGCAGTTGCCGGATATTGTCCAGCCCCAGTTTGACACCGAAACGCTGCAGGCTGTAAAGATAATCGAGCGCCTCGTTATACGACAAGAGTCAGCTCTTGGTCAGAATACGCAGAACCTGGGACAGGCGCGCTTTCATCTCCTGGCGGCGCACGATCATATCGACCATCCCGTGCTCGAGCAGATACTCGGAGCGCTGAAACCCTTCCGGCAGTTTCTGCCGAATTGTCTGCTCTATGACTCGAGGGCCTGCAAATCCGATCAAAGCCCGGGGCTCGGCAATGTTAAGGTCACCAAGCATCGCGAAACTCGCAGTGACCCCGCCGGTGGTCGGATCGGTGAGAACAGAGATGAAAGGCAGCCCCGCCGCCTTGAGCTTGGCCAGCGCGGCACTGGTTTTTGCCATCTGCATCAGCGAAAGAATGCTCTCCTGCATGCGTGCTCCGCCGGAGGAGCTGAAAATCAGTACCGGCGTGCGATCCGCAAGGCCGCGTTCAATGACCCGGGTAATCTTTTCCCCGACCACCGAGCCCATGCTGCCGCCCATGAACCCGAAATCGAACACCGCCACAGCCACCGGCAGCGCTTCAATAGCGCCGGTGCCGCAGACGACGGCATCGCTCATGCCGGTATTCTTCATGGTGGTCTTGATCCGGTCCTTGTACTTTTTCGAATCCTTAAAGTCGAGAAAGTCGGTGGAATGCATGCCAGCGTCCATTTCGTGGAACGAATCCGCGTCGAGGATAAGTTCGATACGCTCGCGGGCGCTGATCCGGAAATGGTAATCGCATTTCGGGCAGACATTATGATTGCGCTCGATCTCTTTGGTGTAAATGATCTCGCTGCAGTTCTTGCATTTAGTCCAGATCCCCTCCGGCATCTTCACCTGCTTCTGCTCCACCGGCGCGATAGGCGCTTTCTGCTTTTTAAACCAAGACATGAATTTATCCTTATGAAAGGCCGAAAATCCGCAGCAAAACGGCTCCCCTGAAATTTATTTCCTCTTCACGGGGTCGCAGCCCCTGATTGTTAACTGAGCAGCCCCCGCTTCAAGGCCTGCACAAATTCAGCGACACGGGGCACCAATTCTGAACTGCCGCCATGTTCTGCAATCACCTTCACCAGGGCGCTCCCCACCACAACAGCATCGGCAAAGGCACCTATTTCGGCCGCCGCCTCAGGGGAATCAATGCCGAATCCGACAGCAACAGGCACAGGGCTTTGCGCTTTCAAGGCGCCAACCGCTGCACGAATACCTTCGGGATCCGCACGGCGGCTGCCGGTCACACCTGTCATGGAGACATAATAAAGAAAGCCTTCAGCATTGCAGGCCAGCCTCGCCATTCTTTCCGGAGGCGTGGTCGGTGCGATCAGCTGAATCAGATCGATCCCGGCCTGCTTGAAGTCCGGATGCAGTTCCTCCCGCTCCTCGGCGGGTAGATCAACCAGCAGCACGCCATCGACGCCAGCCCGGCTGGCTTCAATGGCAAACTCCCGGATTCCGAATACAAAGACCGGATTGAAATATCCCATCAACACTATGGGGATATCGCTTTCGGCTCGAAAACGCGCTACTATTTCAAGGATGCCCCGCAGACTCGCCCCCCCAGCCAACGCCCGTTCACTGGCTTTCTGAATGGTAGGCCCATCCGCCATCGGATCCGAGAAAGGCACGCCGAGTTCGATGATGTCCGCTCCCGCCACTGCCAGCGTTCTGAGCAGTTCCTCAGTCGACCCCAGATCAGGGTCACCGGCAGTGAGAAAGGGAATCAAGCCTGTCTCGCCACGCTTCTTTAAATTTTGAAAGGTTCGGGAGATTCGTCCCATGTCACATCTCGATAGTAAATTTCAATTGTTATAAGAAAAATGTACTTTGTTTGCAACCATCATCTTGCCCCATCCACGTCCACTGTCACCAGGCGGTCGCGCATGGCCTCAAGCACCTGACGATGATAGGATTCAAAATTCTGCCGTCCCGTCAGGCGCGCGAGAAAAGCCTGCGGCCCACGGATGGTGCTGCTCAAAGTCACTTCGGTACCGTGCTGGTGAGCGGAAAGTCTTAAACCGGTGCGTGTGCTGCTTCCGAGAACACCGTCGCGAATCCAGCTCAGCTGCTTATGCCTCACGATCGATTCTATCGTGGCCGGCAGTGCTTCGGCGTCCCCTTGCAGGGTCAATTCAAAACGCGCACCCGCCTGCAGCCTGGGGACCACGCGGGCGGCCTCAACGCCTGGCCACCATTGCGGCCATGCGGATACGGCCGCCAGAAAATCCCAGGTCTGCTCAAGAGGCGTTTCAATGATGATGGAATCCTCCACCGAAAAAACAGACTGACTGGTAGTCGCCATCATGACACCGAAGGCAATCAACGTCAGGGTCAAAAGTGCAGCGAGTTTTTTCAGCATTGCATCTTCCCTCGCCCCCAAAAGACCTTAAAGACCCACAGGTAAAGGCTCTACCTCTCAAGATCCTGCCGGTTTGCTCCCTTCGGGCTTACGCCGCGACGGCCGCCGACGCCGGGAGGTCTTCTTTTTTTCCGCGCCGCTGGTTTTCTTTTCCGGCACCGGAGCCTTCTTGCGCGGATGGGGTCGTTTATAATCCCAGATAAAATCGTTTTCACCGGGGATGCAGCTCGGAACTTTGCGCCCGATGTATTCTTCAATATCCGGCAGATGCAGGACCAGGTTTTCATCCGCCAGAGAAAATGCCTTACCCTTAGCACCGGCGCGGGCAGTCCGTCCGATCCGGTGAACATAGTCTTCCGGGTCCTCCGGCAGGTCGTAGTTGATGACGTGACTGACATCGTCAATATGAATTCCACGCGAAGCGACGTCAGTCGCCACCAGCGCCCGCAGGCGTCCCTGCTTGAAATCATCAAGGATGCGAATCCGCTTCTTCTGCGGGATATCGCCCGAGAGAACGGCGGCCTTGAAATTATTCACCTTGAGACGCTCGGTCAGATGTTCAGCTTCTTTCTTGGTGTTGACAAAAATCATGATTCGATCGGCATTCTCTTCCTGCGCCAGCAGCCCGAGCAGCAGCGGAAACTTCTCCCGGCGCGACACATGAAACAAGAGCTGCTCGACCAACTCGGCCGTAACCTGTTCCGGCTCGACCTCAACCTGCTCTGCCACATTCATGAATTCGTAGGCCAGCTCCCGTACCCGATGGGACATCGTGGCGGAAAAGAGCATGGTCTGCCGCTGGCTAAAAGGAGGAAGCCGGCGCAGGATAAAGCGCAAATCGCGAATGAAGCCCATATCGAACATGCGGTCGGCCTCGTCGATCACCAGAAATTCGATATGGTTGAAACTGAAAACCTTCTGTTTGGCATAATCGATCAGACGCCCCGGAGTCGCCACGATCACATCGACACCGCTGCGCAGTGCGTCGCGCTGTTTCTGATAATCAACCCCGCCGAATATCGGCTGCACCTTAAAAGGGCAGTGCGCTCCCAGGGCTTGAGCGTCGTCGTGAATCTGCGCGACAAGCTCGCGGGTCGGCGCAAGAATGAGCGCTCGCGGATGAGAGCCGGTCTTGCGAGGATTGCGCAACATGCGGGTAAAGAGAGAAATGAGAAAAGCCGCCGTTTTGCCGGTGCCTGTCTGGGCTTTGCCGGTCACGTCGTGACCGGCCAGCGCCAACGGAATCGACTCCTCCTGAACAGGAGTCAGGTCGGTGAATCCCACCGCCTCGATCCCTTGACGGACTTCGGCCGGCAGATCTAGTTCAGTAAATTTCATGGATTTCCTTTTTGTGCCTCTCGCTGTTCAGCGAAGGGCGTGATTAAAAGACTAGAGATCCACGCCCATCGCCTCGGCAACGGTATGAATATCCTTGTCGCCCCGCCCCGAAAGGCAGAGAACGATGATTTTTTGTGGTGACAGCTTCGGCGCAATCTTCATCACATGCGCCACGGCATGAGCACTCTCCAGAGCCGGAATGATGCCTTCAAGGCGGGTCAGTTGCTCAAATGCCTGCAAAGATTCCTCATCCGTGACCGAAACGTACTCGGCCCTGCCGATTTCATGCAAGTGGGCGTGCTCGGGCCCCACTCCGGGGTAGTCAAGCCCGGCGGAAATAGAATGCGCATTGATAATCTGACCGTCATCATCCTGGAGCAGGAAGGTTTTATTGCCGTGCAGCACCCCGACCCGCCCGGCGCCGATGGAGGCAGCGTGCTTTCCGCTGTCAATCCCGTATCCGGCGGCCTCGACGCCAATCAGGCGGACATCGCGGTCCTGAAGAAAGGGGTAGAACATCCCCATCGCATTGGAACCGCCGCCGATGCAGGCCACCGCAACATCCGGAAGGCGCCCCTCGCACTCCAGAATCTGGCTTTTGGTTTCTTCACCGATGACGGCCTGAAAATCACGCACCATCTGAGGATAGGGATGGGGGCCCGCGACGGTGCCGATGACGTAGAAGGTATCGCGCACATGGGTCACCCAGTAGCGAAGCGCCTCGTTCATGGCGTCTTTGAGCGTTGCACTGCCGCCCGTCACTTCATGAACCTTGGCCCCCAGAAGCTTCATGCGAAACACGTTGAGGGCCTGACGGCGAATATCCTCCTTGCCCATGAAAATTTCACATTCCAACCCGAACAGGGCAGCCACCGTCGCGGTCGCGACACCATGCTGCCCGGCGCCGGTTTCGGCGATAACCCGTTTTTTTCCCATGCGGCGTGCCAGCAGAATCTGCCCCACCGTGTTGTTCACCTTGTGGGCGCCGGTATGGTTGAGATCTTCACGCTTGAGATAGATGCGGGCGCCCCCCAGATGTTCGGAGAGGCGGCGGGCGTGATAAAGCGGCGTAGGCCGCCCCACGTAGTGGGTCAGATAATCGCGGAATTCTTCCTGGAATGCTGGATCCTGACAGGCTTCGCCGTAGGCCAGCTCGAGCTCAATCAGCGCGGGCATAAGCGTTTCGGCCACATAGCGCCCACCGAACTGACCGAAATGACCTCGCTCATCAGGCATTTTACTCATTAATCAGACCTCGTTTGATTGACATTGCGAATAAACGCTTCGACCTTGAGTGGATCCTTCTTGCCTGGAGCACTCTCAACCCCGCTGGAGACATCAACAGCAAAGGGGTGAACAACGGAGATAGCCTCACCGACGTTGTCAGGATTAAGCCCCCCCGCCAGAATAACAGAACGGACCCGCGCAGCATCTGCCGCCAGATCCCAGTTGCAGCATTGTCCGGTTCCGCCGTAACTGTTGGGTACCCAGGCATCGAGCAGGACAGCGCAGTCGGAGAAACGCTCCACCATCGGCAACGAAGAGGATTCTCGCAAGCGCAGGGCCTTGATCACCCGCCGCCCGGCGATACGGCACTGCCCGGGTTCTTCATCGCCGTGCATTTGAATCATATCCAGTGAACACATTTGTGCAATGCGTTCAATGCGTGCGGGCTCCTCGTTGACGAATAAACCCACCGTTGAAACAAAGGGGGGCAGGCGCCGGACGATTTCACCGGCTTCTTCCGGTGCAATGCAGCGCGGGCTGCGATCATAAAAGACAAAGCCGAGGGCGTCCGCACCGCAGCGCGCCGCGTGCAAGCCATCCTCAACAGAGGTGATGCCGCAGATCTTGACACGTACCCTTGCTTCATTGCACCCGCTCACCCGCACACCACCTTAACCGACTTTGGGCAGATTGGCCAGGGATGAGCGGATCAGCTCTTCGGGATAAGCGTAATCTTCGAGCCGCCCGGCCAGGTAGTCTTGGTAGGCCGCCATATCGAAATTTCCATGGCCGGACAAGCACAACGGGATGGTGCGCTCGTGTCCTTCTTCTCGGGCACGCACCGCTTCATCCACCGCCCCGTTGATGGCATGAGACGACTCAGGTGCCGGCACAATCCCTTCATCCAGCAGCTGGCTGACCAGGGCGCTGTCGCCAGGGTAGCGCAGGCTACCGGCATGAATGCCGGGCGGTACGAAATCATGCTCGAGGGTATACATTTTGGTGATAGGGATCACATCCGCGCCCCACATCTCCATCAGATTCTTCCGGTAGGGCTTCCGGGTGAAACTGACCCGGACCATATAGACCGCCGTTTCAGTCCCGAAGAAGGAGTTGGCCAGTGCCACCGAGCAGCCAGAAATCAGATCTTCAGGGGCGGCCGGGGCCCCCGTGCGCGGATTGATGGCCGGCGCCAGTGATCCGCGCATATCGGGAATCACGTTGTACCAGGCCATGGGAATCTGATCGTCCCTTAAAACAACTTGGGTCTGCATTTCAAACCTTCTCCTTCACTGCACCCAGCAGGCTTTGCAGTTTTGTCGCGATATCGTTGCACCGCATAAGGCTCTCGCCCACCAGAAACGCGTCGGCACCTGCTAGCTGCAACCGTTCGATGTCGGCACGGCTGTTGATGCCGCTCTCGGAAACGATCAGGCGCCCCGGCTGCACCTGGGGAAGCAGGCGTTCGGTCACGGACAGATCCGTAACGAAAGTGGACAGGTTGCGGTTGTTGATGCCGATCAACGGGGCAGATGTTGCCAGCGCCCGCTCCAGTTCAGACTCATCGTGAACCTCAAGGAGCACATCGAGGCCGATTTCCAGGGCCTGCTCGCTGAATTCACTCAGGCGCGAATCGTTCAGAGCTGCCGCGATCAGCAGGACCGCATCCGCCCCCGCATTACGCGCTTCGTAAAGCTGGTAGGCATCGATGACAAAATCCTTGCGTAAGAGCGGCAGTTGCACCGCAGCGCGAATCAGGGAGAGATAAGCCAGATCCCCCAGGAAGAAATCACGGTCCGTCAGAACCGACAGACAGGCGGCGCCGGCGCGCTCATAGATCCGGGCAATGGCAAGGGGGTCAAAATCGGCTCGGATCACCCCTTTGGACGGCGAACCTTTTTTTACCTCGGCGATGATGGCAGTTTGCTCGCGCGCCTTGTCGGCAAGGGCGGCCGCAAAAGAGCGCGCCGGCTCCTGTTCGGCCACACGCCTTTTCTGCTCGATCAGCGGCACGCGGCTGCATGCCTCGGCAACCTCTTCCCGCTTGCGTTTCAGTATACGGTCAAGTATCACAAAAAACCTTTCTTTCAGGTTATATCATTGGTCAGGCGGACCAAACCCTTGAGCCGTTCCAGAGCCCGGCCGCTATCCACGACTTCCGCCGCCATCTGCAGCCCCTGGGGGATGTCATCGACAATTTCGGCCGCGCACAGAGAGAAGGCGGCATTCAGGAGGATAATATCTCGGCGTGGTCCTTTGTCCCCCCTGAGGACGCTGCGTACAATTTCGGCATTGCATGCCGCATCCCCGCCGCGCAATTCGTCCAACTTGCAACGCCTGAGGCCGAAATCCTCCGGAGCAACATCATACGCGTTAACCTTCCCCCCGTTGATTTCGGCAATGTAGGTGGGCCCTGTCAGCGTCACCTCATCCATCCCGTCGCTGCCGTGCACGACAAACCCGCGGCGACACCCCAGGCGCGAAAGGACCTGAGCCATGGGAGTGACCAGCGACGGCCGGTAGACGCCGAGCACCTGGCGGTTGGCGCCGGCCGGATTGGTCAAGGGGCCGAGAAGATTGAAAATGGTACGGATCCCGATCTCCTTGCGTGGCCCAATCGCGTATTTCATGGCGCCATGCAGCGCCGGAGCATACAGAAAGCCGATACCGAGTTCGTCGATGCAATTTTCGACCACCGACGGAGACACCTCAAGATTGACCCCCAGATGCTCAAGGACATCGGCACTTCCGCAGGCCGAAGACACGCTGCGGTTGCCGTGCTTGGCCACCTTGACTCCACAGGCGGCGACAATGAATGCCACAGTGGTCGAGACATTGAAGGTCTTGGTGCCGCTGCCGCCGGTCCCGCAGGTGTCAAGAATCGTCTCGCGGTCGATGTTGATCTCATCGCGGTCAAGATCGAGCACCCCCCCGACGCGGATCGGCGTGGCATGGGCACGCATGACTTTGGCGGCGCCGGTAATCTCCTCCACCGTCTCCCCCTTCATGCGCATGGCGGTGATAAAAGAGCCGATCTGAGCCGGGGTGGCTTCCCCTCCCATAATCTGATCCATCACTTCCACCATTTGCGCCTCCGGCAGGTCGTTTCCTTCAACAACTTGCGCGATTGCCTGCTTTATCATGGCCGCTCCGTTTCTTTCTTCAGGTCATCTCCAGAAAGTTTTTCAACTGGCGCTTTCCCGTCAGGGTCAGGATCGATTCGGGGTGATATTGAATCCCCCACAGGGGCTGTTCGCGGTGGGTCAGCCCCATGATTTCATTTTCTTCCGTCCAGGCGCTGATTTCCAAACAGGCCGGCAGGGTTTCCCGCTCGACGATCAGAGAATGGTAGCGCGTGGCGGCAAAGGGGTTGTCGATTTCGGCAAACAATCCTTTTCCGTCATGAAAGACATCGCTGGTTTTGCCATGCATCAAGCGCTCGGCACGAATCACTCGTCCGCCCAGCGCCTGCCCGATACACTGGTGGCCGAGACAGACGCCAAGCGTGGGAATACGGCCGATAAACCTGCGGATCGCGGCAACGGAGATGCCTGCCTGATCCGGCGAACAAGGTCCTGGTGAGATGACAAGCCGCTTTGGAGCCTTTTTCTCAATCTCATCCAATGTGATTTTGTCATTGCGGTAAATCTCGACCTCTTCCCCCAGCTCACGGAAATACTGCACCAGGTTATAAGTGAAGGAATCGTAGTTATCAATCATCAGCAGCATGTCAGTCGAGTCCTTGCCGGGCAATCTCAATGCTTCGAACAACGGCTCGCGCCTTGTTGACCGTTTCCTGAAACTCGGACTCTGGATCCGAGTCTGCAACGATCCCTGCCCCAGCCTGAAGGTTGATTCGGCCGTCCTGAACAACCAGGGTCCGGATTGCGATGGCCATATCCATATTTCCCGAAAAAGAAAAATAACCGACGGCTCCGCCATAGATCTCACGGCGGCAGGGCTCGAGCTCATCAATAATCTGCATGGCTCGGACCTTGGGCGCACCGCTGAGCGTTCCTGCAGGGAACGCGGCCCGGAACACATCGAAGGAATCAAGTTCGTCCTGCACCCGCCCTCTTACATTCGATACAATATGCATGACATGGCTGTAACGCTCGACCGTCTTGAACTCACTGACTTCCACAGAACCTGTCGCGCAGACACGTCCGAGATCGTTGCGGGCCAGATCGACCAGCATGACGTGTTCGGCGCACTCCTTGGGATCCGCCAGGAGTTCATCGGCCAACCGCTCATCATCCTCGGCATTCCTGCCCCTGGGGCGTGTTCCGGCGATGGGGCGAACTTCGGCCAGATCGCCCTCCTTGCGCACGAGAACCTCGGGCGAGGCTCCAATAACAAGAGTGTCGTTGAATCGCAGGTAAAACATGTAGGGGGAGGGATTGACGGTACGCAGAGCACGATAGATATCAAAGGGGGCGACATCCAGGGACGCGGTGAATCGCTGGGAAAGAACCACCTGGATAATATCGCCGGCGCGCACATACTCTTTGCAGCGTTCTACGGCGTCAATAAATTGAACTTTGGAAAAGTTGGACTCAAGCTGCAGTGGAGATAGAAAAGGATCTCCGGCTGAATGCAGAGAATAGGCGGAACCCGCGTCCCGCAACCGGGCAACCATCGCGTCCACCCGGTCGAGTCCTTGCTGGTACAACTTTTTCAGATCGCTGCCCGAATCAAGGTGGACGTTGGCAACAACGAGAATTTTCTGTCTTTTATTGTCAAAAATATAAAGATCATCCGCCAGAAGAAAACAACTGTCATAGGCGTCAATCTCTCGTGGTTTGGAGGATGGCAGGCTCTCAATAAAACGAACCATGTCATAACCCAGGTATCCGACGGCGCCGCCGCTGAACCGAGGCAAACCTGCGACTTCAACCGGTTGGTAGATAGACATCCACTCCTTCAGACGCTGGAGGGGATCATCGCAATGTCCCTGTTCAAGCACCTGGTCGCCGGACAAGATCTCGTAAAAAGTATCTTTGGACCGATACAGGCGCCCCTCCCCGGCTGCGAGAAAAGAGTAGCGACCCCACTTTTCGCCCCCCTCGACACTTTCAAATAAAAAAGCGTTGCTGCAGCTACGGTTGATCTTATAGAAAGCAGAGACCGGCGTTTCCATATCGGCAAAAATTTCCCGAAAGACCGGGATCAGGTTGCCTCGCCGCGCAAGTCGGGTGAATTCTTCGACAGTGGGAAAAATCATGTAAACTCCTGAGGATAATCGGAGCACAATAGCATCTTCCGGTCGAACCGGTCAACAACGTCAAAACGTCCAAAGAGATACCGAACCGGCGTTTTGGGCCACAGACTAAAAAAGGCAAGGGGGAAGCCCTTGCCTTTTTTAGTGTATATACCTGATGTCTCTAAGCTTCTTTGGCTTGCTCGTCGGTGCCTTGAGGTGTGCCTTCGGATTTTTCCGCCAAGGAAGAACCCGAAGAACCCTCATCTCCGGTTCCGGTCGGCTTTGCGGAATACTCCTCTTCGACCAGTTCGATGATAGACAACGAAGCATTGTCACCGGGGCGAGAGCCGAGCTTGATGATGCGGGTGTAGCCGCCGGGACGCTCCTGGTAACGAGTCGCAAGCCGATCGAAGAGCTTGGCAACGACTTTTCTGTCCTGCACAACCTGCAGTGCCTGGCGACGGGCATGCAGATCACCGCGCTTGGCAAGTGTGATCATGCGATCGGCAAGCTTGCGCAGTTCCTTGGCACGGGCATCGGTTGTCGTGATCCGATCGTGCTCAAGCAGAGAAGTCACCATGTTGCGCATCATTGCGCGACGATGGCTGGAGTTACGACCGAGCCTTTTTCCTGCCTTGTTGTGACGCATTGCTATTTCCTCACTTTCTTACTTTCGGTTCGATCAATCTTCCTCGTCACCCTTCTGAATCATGCGCAGATATTCAGGGTCCGGGAAGTTCTCCAGCTTCATTCCAAGAGACAGTCCCATCTCAGCCAGGATGTCCTTAATTTCATTGAGCGACTTGCGTCCAAAGTTCTGAGTTTTGAGCATTTCTGCCTCAGACTTCTGAACGAGATCGCCGATCAGCTGGATATTGGCATTTTTGAGACAATTAGCAGCGCGCACGGAGAGTTCAAGTTCATCCACACTGCGATACAGATTTTCGTTGATCTTCTTGCCTTCCTCTTCATTTTCCTCTTCCGGAGGCTCAATGCCTTCGTCAAAGTTGATGAAGAGCTGCAGGTGTTCCTTGAGAATCTTTGCGGCAAAAGCCACAGCGTCATCGGGGCGAACACTGCCGTCGGTCTGCACTTCCAGTACAAGCTTGTCGTAGTCGGTAATCTGACCAACACGGGCATTGCTGACGGTGAAGTTGACCTTCTTGATCGGAGAGAACAGAGCATCGGTCGCAATGGTTCCAACCGGGGCTTTTTCGTCCCGGTTGCGCTCGGCAGGCACATATCCCTTGCCAAGCTTGACCGTCATGTCCATCTCTACATCTGCATCATCCCCGCATGTGGCAATGTGGTGCTCGGGATTCATGATCTCGACATTGGAGTCGGTAATGATATCCCCTGCCTTAATGATTCCCGCGCCCTTTTTGACAATGCGGATGCTGCGATCCTCGTGTCCATGAAGACGCAGCCTGACCCCTTTGAGATTCAGAATGATATCGGATGCATCCTCAGTCACGCCGGGAACAGAAGAAAATTCATGTAAAACACCCTTGATACGCACTGACGTAATCGCTGCTCCCTGCAGCGAAGAAAGCAGGATGCGTCGCAGAGAGTTCCCCATGGTCGTGGCGAATCCCCGCTCAAAGGGTTCAGCAGTAAATTTTCCGTAGGTGTCGCTGAGGGTATCCGTGTCAACCTGGAGACGCTTAGGCTTAATCAGGTCTCTCCAGTTTTTATACATACTTGATCCTCCCTTGCGATTTCGCTGCCAGAAAAGGCAACGATTACTTGGAGTAGAGCTCGACGACCAGCTTCTCTTGGAAAGCGGGGGTCGTCAGCTCTTCACGTACCGGCAAGGACTTCAGGCTGCCCTTGAAGGCAGGCCGGTCGAGTTCAAGCCAGGAAGGAACGCCGCGACGCATGACACCGTCAAGAGCTTCATTGACACGGGTGACTTCGCGACTTTTCTCTCGCAGTTCAATCACGTCACCGGGACGAACCAGGAAAGAAGGAATGTTGACCTTGCGGCCATTGACCTTGAAGTGATTGTGTCGAACAAGCTGGCGAGCTTCATTACGAGAAGTTGCAAAGCCTAAACGATAAACAATACTGTCAAGACGCCGTTCAAGGAGGATCAACAGGTTTTCACCGGTTACGCCCTTCATGCGGTCTGCACGCTTGAAATAGGCACGGAACTGCCCCTCAAGAAGACCGTAAGTACGCTTCATTTTCTGTTTTTCACGCAACTGGGTACCGTAATCCGAGACCTTGATCCGCCCCTGCCCATGCTGTCCGGGTGCGTAGTTGCGGCGCTCAATAGCGCATTTATCTGTATGACACCTGTCCCCTTTAAGAAACAGCTTAGTCGTTTCACGACGGCAAAAACGGCAAACTGAACCGGTATATCTAGCCAAGGTTCTTCCTCCTTCTCGGATTAAACTCTTCTACGTTTGGGCGGCCGACAGCCGTTGTGGGGAATAGGCGTGACGTCCTTGATCATGGAGACGGAAAAACCGGCGGCCTGCAGGGCGCGCACAGCAGACTCACGACCGGAGCCGGGCCCCTTGACAAACACTTCAATTGAGCGCATGCCATGCTCCTGGGCTTTCTTCGCTGCAGTTTCCGCAGCGATTTGAGCAGCAAAGGGTGTGCTCTTGCGAGACCCCTTGAACCCCATCCCCCCGGCAGTTGCCCATGAGACAACGTTACCGGCAATGTCGGTAATCGTAATAATGGTATTGTTGAAGGTGGCCTGGATATGAGCGACACCTTTGGCAATATTCTTTTTTTCCTGCTTTTTTCTTCCCGTTTTTTTTCCAGGCTTAGCCATGGTTCCTCCAATTATTTCTTCTTACCGGCAACCGTCTTCCGCGGGCCCTTCCGGGTGCGTGCGTTGGTTTTGGTTTTCTGGCCCCGCACGGGCAAGCCGCGCCGATGACGAAGTCCTCGATAGCAGCCGAGGTCCATCAGGCGCTTTATGTTCATGGTCACCTCACGCCGCAAATCACCTTCAACCTTGTAATCACGGTCTATGATTTCACGGATTTTCGCCACTTCAGTTTCAGCCAGATCATCCGAGCGGGTGTCGGTGGAGATCCCGGCCTCAGCCAGAATCTCTCTGGCTTTGGAGCGACCAATCCCGTAAATATAGGTCAGAGCGACCTCAATCCGTTTGTTTCTGGGCAAATCGATACCAGCAATACGTGCCAATGTCCGACCCTCCTAATCCTGTTAACCTTGTCTTTGTTTATGCTTGGGGTTGTCACAGATGATGCGAATGACACCCTTGCGCCGGATCACCTTGCACTTGTCGCAGATGCACTTCACCGAAGCTCGAACTTTCATCTTTAGCGTCCTTACCGAATGAGGGTTTACCCTGAACAGCCAAACCGGCTGTTGAGCAAATAACTACAGAGCAGTTAAAATTTCGGGACCATGTGGGGTGATGGCCACTGTATGTTCAAAATGCGCAGATGGTTCACCATCCACAGTCACCGCAGTCCAGCCATCGGGTTCGAGACTCACAGCCGCCGCGCCCGCATTGATCATCGGCTCGATGGCCAGAACCATTCCTTCCTTAAGTCGCGGACCGTGACCGGGAGGGCCAAAGTTGGGCAACTGCGGCTCTTCATGTAATTGGCGGCCGATTCCGTGGCCGACAAACTCTCGAACCACACTGAACCCGGCAGGTTCGACATGCAATTGAACGGCATGCGACAGATCGGACAAACGCATACCGGCAACGGCCAGATCAATGGCGTGCATGAGAGCAGACTCGGTCACCGCCAAAAGTTTCTGCTTTTTATCCTCAATTCGTCCCACAGCGAAAGTCACGGCGGAATCGCCGTAAAATCCGTCAGCGACCACGCCGAAATCAATGCTCAGAATATCGCCTTCCTGCAGTGGAATCGAATCAGGAAAACCGTGAACAACCTTATCGTTGGGCGAAGCGCAAATAGTAAAAGGAAAACCGCCATACCCCTTGAAGGCAGGGCGGACTTTCCTTTTTGCACATTCGGCCTCAGCTAAACGATCAAGTTCGAGAGTCGTAATCCCAGGCTCGATCTTTTCCCTGATTTTCTCCAGCACCTCAGCCACGATACGACCGGCCGTGCGCATGCGGTCGATCTCGTCGGGCGATTTGAGGACGATCACTTTACCGTGCTCCGAGAACACTCAGAATTTGGCGACCAACCTCATCAATTCCAGCCATCCCGTCGACCTCTGCCAGCAACCCATCACGGAGGTAGTAATCAACCAGAGGCGCAGTCTGCTCCCGGTATACCTCAAGGCGCTTACGGATGGTTTCCTCCCGATCGTCATCGCGCTGCACCAGGTTACCGCCGCAGGCGTCACAGACCCCTTCCTTCGAAGGAGGATCGAAGTCCACATGATAGCCTTTGCCGCAGGAGGAACAGGTGCGACGTCCTGTCAACCTGGCGACCAGAGCCTCAGTGTCGACCTCAAGCGAAATAACAGCGTCAAGCTCAAGGGAGAGTTCGCTCAGCGTATCCTTCAGAGCATCAGCCTGGGGAACCGTGCGCGGGAAACCGTCGAGGATAAAACCGTTGGCACAATCCGCCTGCTGGAGCCGTTCGCGGACAATCCCGACGACAACATCATCTGGGACCAGGGCTCCGGCATCCATGTACTCTCTAGCCTTGACCCCCATCGGAGTCGCATTTTTGACCGCGGAACGCAGAATATCCCCGGTGGAAATCTGGGGGATGGAGAACTTTTCCATCAGCATCTGCGCCTGTGTTCCCTTGCCTGCCCCGGGAGGCCCAAGCAGAATCAACTTCATACAGCGATATCTCCTTCTAGCCGCGCCGGCCCTTAAGAGTTACGCCACGCATAAACCCTTCATAGGAACGACTGACAAGATGAGCTTCAATCTGTGCAGCGGTATCAAGACCCACACCGACGACAATCAACAAGGAAGTTCCACCGAAGAAGAACGGAACATTGAACTGCCCGATAAGAATTGTCGGAAGCACGCAGACAGCGGAAACGTAGAGAGCGCCAGCGAAAGTAAGGCGGGTCAGCACGGTATCGAGATACTCCGCTGTTTCCTTGCCCGGTCTGATACCAGGAATGTAGCCACCCTGTTTTTTTACGTTATCGGCCACATCGACGGGGTTGAAGGTAACAGCCGTGTAGAAATAACAGAAGAAAATGATAAAAGCAACATAAAAAACGTTATAGATAATGTGATCCGGCGTCATGTAGGACGCAACTTTCTGCACCCAGGGAACATCCACCAGGTTGGCGACCGTCGCAGGGAACATAATAATGGAACTGGCAAAAATCGGAGGAATGACGCCGCTCATATTGACTTTGAGTGGAAGATGGCTGCTCTGCCCGCCCTGGTTGCGCATGCCGACCACACGCCGGGCATAGTGAATGGGAACTCTCCTCTGCCCCCGCTCCATAAAAATGATCGCCCAGACAACCGCTACCATCAGTGCGCCAATGGCAATGAGGCCGAAAGGCGAGAGAGCGCCGGTGCGGGTCAATCTCATGGTATTAACAATGGCGGAAGGGATAGCCGCCACAATACCGGCAAAAATGATAAGTGAAATGCCGTTGCCGATCCCGCGCTCGGTAATCTGCTCCCCGAGCCACATGATAAAAGCCGTACCAGCAGTCAGGGTGATGATGGTCAGCAGAATAAATCCAATACCGGGATTGGGAACCACCATTTCGCCGGCAGGTCCTTGCATGGTCTGAAGGCCAACGGCGATGCCGGCCCCCTGAATGATCGACAGCACGATGGTGCCATACCGCGTATACTGGGTAATCTTCTTTTTCCCAGCCTCGCCCTCCTTGGAAAGCTTCTCTATGGGTTCAAAAACTACCGTAAGAAGCTGAAGGATAATAGAGGCACTGATATAAGGCATGATTCCAAGGGCAAAAACCGTCATACGCTCCAGGGCGCCACCGGTAAAAGCACTGACCAGCCCGAGAAGTGTCCCCTCGGTTCCCTGGAAAAAACCGGCCAAAACCTGGCTGTCGACGCCGGGAGTCGGGATATGACACCCGATACGGTATACCACCAACATGCCAAGCGTAAAAAGTATGCGCCGGCGAAGTTCGGGGATGCTGAATATATTTCTCAGGCTCGAGATCAATTTAAATCACCTCGGCTTGGCCGCCGGCCGCAACAATTTTGTCCTGGGCCGACTTGCTGAATTTATGTGCCTTGACAGTCAAGGATTTAGTCAGCTCTCCGTCACCAAGGATCTTGACTCCATCAGCCACTTCCTTGATCATGCCGGCAGCAATGAGGGCCTCGACATCAACGGTACTCCCGGATTCGAAATTCTCCAACTGCCGTAGATTCACAAGTGAATACACTTTCTTGGTCAGCGGAGTGAATCCGCGCTTGGGAAGGCGCCGCTGCAAAGGCATCTGGCCACCCTCGAACCCGGCCTTGACACCACCGCCGGAACGCGCGTTCTGCCCCTTGTGTCCCTTGCCGGAAGTTTTACCGAGTCCTGAACCGGGACCACGCCCGATTCTCTTGCGATCTTTTCTGGAGCCCGCAGCGGGCCGCAATTCACTCAAATTCATATCTGGTCCCTTATTGATACCTGCTATTCCTCGACCACAACCATGTGGGAGATTTTACTGATCATGCCACGGATCTCAGGACAATCCCGGCGCGTAACCGTCTGGTTAAGACGACGCAAGCCAAGTCCGCACAGAACCTTACCGAAATACTTATTGCGCCCGATGGCGCTTTTCTTCAACGTGATTCTCAGTTGACCACCCATCACAGACTCTCCTTTTGCTCTCAGGCGTTTTCCTGCGCACCAACGCCGCGACGGGCCAGAATAGTTTCAGCGCTTTTGAGCTGAGTCAGCGCATTGATTGTGGCCTTGACAACATTGTGCGGGTTATTGGAACCGAGGCACTTCGACAGCACGTTCTCAACACCGGCAGCCTCAAGAATGGCACGAGCTGCACCACCGGCAATCACACCGGTACCGGCAGAAGCAGGCTTGAGCAGCACTTTGCCAGCGCCAAACTTACCAAGAACATCGAAAGGGATAGTGCCTTCAACCAGTGGCACCCTCACCATATCCTTTTTAGCTTTCTCGACACCTTTGCGAATAGCTTCAGGGACTTCCTTAGCTTTCCCAAGGCCGACGCCAACACCGCCCTGGCCGTCTCCAACCACAACAAGGGCCGAAAAACTGAAACGGCGGCCGCCCTTAACGACTTTGGCATTACGGTTAATATGAATCACGCGATCGGTAAGATTCGATTCATTCAGATCATTGCGCTGCAAGGGTGATCTCCTTTTTTAGAAAAGCAGACCGGCTTCACGAGCACCATCGGCCAACGCTTTGACGCGCCCATGATACAAAAAACCGTTTCTGTCAAAAACAACTTCTTTGATATCCTTCTCAAGAGCTTTATGCGCGATGGATTTACCGACGGCATTGGCCGCCTCCGCATTCCCGCGGGATTTCAAACCCTCGCCCACCTCCTGATTCAGCGTGGACACAGCTGCCAGGGTCGTCCCGGTGGTATCATCGATAATCTGGGCATATATATGCTTGGCGCTGCGAAAAACACAGAGTCGCGGACGAGCAGCGGCCCCCAGGACTTTGCGGCGAACCCTGGCTTTACGTTTGAGCCGCGCGTTTCTTCTTTGCTGTGCGAAACTCACAACCTGTCTCCTTATGCTGAAAAAGTCTTCTGAATTGCGTATCTATTTATTTACTTGCCGGTCTTGCCGGCCTTACGAATAATCCGTTCGTCAGCATACTTGATTCCCTTGCCCTTGTAAGGCTCAGGCGCACGAAAAGAACGGATTTTCGCAGCCGTCGCACCGACCAGCTCCTTGTCGATGCCGCGCACGGTAATCTTGGTTTGCTTCTCAACCTCAGCACTGATTCCCTGCGGCAACTTGTATTCAATGGGGTGCGAGTATCCGAGAGCAAGATTCAAAACGTCGCCCTTAAGATCCGCACGGTAGCCAACGCCGTTGATTTCAAGAATTTTCTCAAAACCGTTGGTAACCCCTTCAACCATGTTAGCCACAAGCGTCCGTGTCAATCCCTGAACGGAACGATCTTTTGCGTCAGGGCTGAGGGGAGTGACAACAACCGCGTCGTTCTCCATAACGATGTTTACTTTTTCCGGCAGATCGCGCTGAAGCTTGCCTTTGGGACCTTCAACCCTGATGTTGGTCCCCTGAAGAGCAATCTTGACGCCGCCAGGAATCTGGACAGGCAGTTTCCCAATCCGTGACATGACAATTAACTCCTTTTCCCTCTACCAGATGGTGCAGATGACTTCGCCGCCGATTTTTTCTTCACGGGCGGCGACATCATTAAGCACACCACGCGATGTTGAAAGAATCGCGGCGCCAAGACCGTTTTTCACCTGAGGGATGTCATCGCTTCCTACATAGACGCGGCGTCCAGGCGTGGAAACACGTTTAATTTCATGAATGACATGGGTGCTGTCCTCGTCATAACGTAAGTAAATGCGCAGGACACCCTGCTTGTCATCGCTGATAACTTTAAAGTTTTTGATATAGCCAAGCTCTTTCAGGGCAGTGGCGATGGCCACCTTGACGTTGGACGACGGCACGTCGACCCTGGCGTGCTTGGCGGTACCCGCATTACGAATGCGGGTGAGAAGATCTGCAATGGGATCAGTCATAGACATGGGACAACTCCTAGAACCCTCTACCAGCTGGACTTGACAACGCCGGGAATTTTACCTTCGGATGCCAGCTTGCGCAGGCAGATACGACACATTTTAAACTTACGATAGTAGGCACGGGGCCGCCCGCAAAGAGGACAGCGGTTGTATTCACGCACCTTGAATTTTTTAGGCCTGGTGGCCTTGATCATCATCGATTTTTTTGCCACAACGTCCTCCGGTCGCTGAAAAACTATTTCCTGAAGGGCATTCCAAGCCCTGCAAGAAGCTGGCGGGCCTCTTCGTCTGTTTTCGCCGTGGTCACGATGCTGATGTTCAACCCGCTGACTTTAGCGATTTTATCAATGTCGATCTCAGGAAAGATGATCTGCTCACGAATCCCGAGCGTGTAATTGCCGCGTCCGTCAAAAGCCTTGGATGAAACACCCTTGAAATCACGAACGCGAGGCAGGGCGACATTGATGAGACGATCGAGAAATTCAAAGGCTTTGGCGCGACGCAGAGTCACCATGCAGCCAATAGGCATCCCCTCGCGCAGCTTGAAGCCGGCAATCGACTTCTTGGCACGGGTGATGACGGCCCGCTGACCGGTCATCTTGGTCAGTTCCTCCACCGCAGATTCCAGAAGTTTGGGATTCTGGATCGCCTCACCAAGCCCCATGTTGACCACAACCTTCTCAACACGAGGGACTTCCATTACATTCTTATACTGGAATTCCTTCATGAGCTTGGGTGCGATGTCAGTGGCAAAATGTTCCTTCAGCCTGGCCATGGATTTTCTCCCTTACTTATCCACAATTTCGTTGCATTTTTTGCAGAAACGCACCTTGCTGCCGTCATCGAGGACGCGCTTACCCGTGCGGGTGGGCTTGCTGCACGATGGGCAGACAAGCATAACGTTTGAAGCGTCCAGAGGCGCTTCTTTCTCGACGATTCCCCCTTCGGACTGTCCTGGACGGGGACGGGTGTGCCGCTTGATCATGTTGACATTTTCAACGATCAGACGGCCCTTGTCGGCAAAAATCTTCTGCACCTTACCGGTTTTTCCGTGGTCCTTTCCGGCGGTTATCATCACCATGTCGTTGGTTTTGACATGCATTTTTTTTGTTGCCATGGTTTTGCTCTCCAATGTTCTGTCGGCTCCGGTCAAAGAACTTCAGGGGCCAGCGACACAATCTTCATAAACTGGCGCGCACGAAGCTCACGAGCCACAGGGCCGAAGATCCGTGTTCCAACGGGTTCACCCGCAGCGTTCACGACAACGGCGGAATTGTTGTCGAAACGGATATATGACCCGTCGGGACGCGGCACTTCCTTGGCGGTGCGAACAATGACCGCACGCACGATGTCGCCTTTTTTTACTTTAGAATTCGGCAGGGCTTCTTTGACCGAGCAGATAATAATATCGCCGAGACCGGCGTATTTACGCTTGGAGCCACCGAGAACCTTGACACAGCACAATTTCCGAGCTCCGGAATTGTCGGCCACGTCAAGCATTGACTGCATCTGAATCATGGCTCGTTTCTCCTAAACCATTGTAGTCTTTTCAAGAATTTCACGAACCTGCCACCGCTTTTCCTTCGACAAGGGGCGAGACTCGACAATCAGAACCTTGTCTCCCGCCTGGCAGCTGTTAAGTTCGTCATGCGCCTTGCAGGTCACCTTTCGGCGAATATACTTGCGGTATACGGGATGCTTGACCATCTGATCCACACGGACCACAACGGTTTTGTCCATTTTATCGCTGACCACAATCCCGATGCGGGTTTTCCGGTTTCCACGCTGTTTCGTCATAATAATCCTCGCAATCCCGCCTATACCTTCTGCTCAACCATGATGGTCTTGATGCGGGCGATGTCTTTTCTCACCTGAGACAGACGTGCAGTGTTCTCGAGGTGCCCCGTATGCATCTGAAACCTGAGGTTGAAAAGTTCCTTATTCAGTTCCTGATTCTTCTGGTCCAACTCGTCCAGACTCATTTCACGCAGTTCAGTCGCCTTCATGGCCAAATGCCTCCCGAGTCACGAATTTGGTTTTCATGGGGAGCTTGTGAGCGGCAAGACGGAAGGCTTCACGCGCAATTCCCTCTTCCACACCTTGCATCTCATAGAGCATATGCCCAGGCTTGACAACAGCCACCCAGGACTCCGGAGACCCCTTGCCTTTACCCATACGGGTTTCGGCGGGCTTTTTGGTCAAAGGCTTGTGCGGAAACGCACGGATCCAGATCTTGCCGCCACGTTTAATGTAGCGAGTCATAGCACGACGAGCCGCCTCAATCTGACGCGACGACAGCCAACCGCACTCAATCGCCTGGAGACCGAAGTCACCGAAATTGAGCTCCGTGCCCCGCTGGGCCGCCCCCTTCATGCGGCCCTTTTGCTGCTTTCTATATTTAACCTTCTTGGGCATTAACATGACGGCTAACTCCTAAAACACATTTATTTTTGCTCTTGCTTCAACACTTCGCCTTTGAAGATCAGAACCTTGACACCAATAATGCCGTAGGTTGTCTTCGCTTCGGCGAAGCCATAATCGATATCAGCCCGCAGGGTATGCAGGGGCACGCGTCCCTCGCGATACCATTCTGTACGGCTCATTTCAGCACCACCCAAACGACCGGAGCAGTTGATTTTGATCCCCTGGGCTCCGAATTTCAGCGCCTGGCTGACGCTCTTCTTCATAGCGCGACGAAAGGCCACACGCCGCTCAAGTTGCAAAGCGACATTTTCGGCGACAAGCTGGGCATCAATTTCAGGCTTGCGGACTTCCTGGATATTGATAAAGATTTCCTTGTCGGTCAGTTTGGCCAGCTCTTTTTTAAGCGCCTCGACCTCGGACCCCTTTTTGCCGATGATGATACCAGGACGCGCAGCATAAATGTTGACCTTAGCCTTGTTCGCGGCGCGCTCCAGTTCTATCTTCGAAATCCCGGCATGATAAAGGCGTTTCTTCAAATAGTCACGCAATTTTATATCTTCATGCACGAGATCGGCATAATTTTCCTCGGCATACCAACGGGAATCCCATGTCCGGATCACACCCAGACGAAACCCAACAGGATGAACTTTCTGTCCCAAGCTGTCACCTCCTCAAACGGACTATTTCACGCCGAGAACCACGGTAATGTGGCTGGTCGGCTTACGAATTCGACTGGCGCGGCCCATGGCACGCGGAATGAAACGCTTCAGCGCCGGTCCCTGGTTGACGAAGATCTGCTTCACATAGAGCCGATCCACATCGGAGACGCCTTTTTGCTCGGCATTGGCTACTGCGGAGGCCACGAGCTTGGAGACAATCCCGGCAGCTTTCTGCGGACTGTATTTCAACACGGTCAACGCGTCCTGGACATTTCGTCCACGCACCAGGTCCACCACAAGGCGGGCCTTTTGCGCCGAGAGTCGCGCGTATCTCAATTTTGCACTGGATTCCATGGATCTAGACTCCTATCGGAATGTCCTATTTTCTCTTGCCCTTGCCCTTTTTGTCGGCACCATGTCCATAGTAGGTCCGGGTAGGGGCGAACTCGCCAAGCTTATGCCCGACCATATTCTCGGTAATAAAAACCGGAATAAACTTTTTTCCGTTATGCACCGCGAACGTGTGCCCAACAAATTCAGGGATGATGGTGGACCGACGCGACCAGGTTTTAATGACCGCCTTGCGGGTAGTGCCACCATCGATATCGACCTTGCGCAGAAGGCTGTCCTGAATATAGGGCCCTTTTTTGATTGATCTAGCCACTTACAACTCCTATTAAATCAGGTGGAATTACTTCCGTTTGCGAATGATAAATCGATCGGTACGCTTGTTCACGCGGGTCTTGTAACCCTTGGTCGGGACTCCCCAGGGAGTCACAGGATGACGACCACCGGAGCTCTTGCCCTCACCACCGCCATGGGGATGATCAACCGGGTTCATGGCGACACCGCGGGATTGAGGCCGCTTGCCCAACCAGCGATTACGGCCGGCCTTTCCGATTTTAACGTTTTCATGATCCGCATTTCCAACCTGGCCGATCGTGGCGCGGCAATCCTGCATCACCAATCGCACCTCGCCAGAAGGCATGCGCAGCTGGGCGTACTTTCCCTCCTTGGCGGCAATCATGGCGTACGTGCCGGCACTGCGGGCAAGCTGCCCACCTTTGCCGACTTTGAGTTCTACATTGTGAACCCAGGTCCCTAAAGGAATTGAGCGGATGGTCATGGCGTTGCCGGGTTGGATATCGGCGTTGTCGCTGGCAACCACCTGATCCCCTACACTGAGCCCGACCGGCGCGAGAATATAGCGTTTCTCCCCATCCATATACTGCAAGAGCGCAATACGTGCTGAACGGTTGGGATCATATTCGATTGCAGCAACCTTGGCCGGCACTTCCATTTTATCGCGCTTAAAATCGATAATGCGATATTTGCGCTTATGTCCGCCTCCGGTATGGCGCTTGGTGATGCGGCCATAGGAGTTGCGGCCACCGGACTTTTTTAAAGGTGCCAGAAGAGACTTCTCGGGGGTACCCTTGGTCACCTCCTCGAAAGAAGATGAACTCATGTGGCGCCGCCCGGGTGAGGTCGGCTTAAACTTCTTGATTCCCATTATTGCGACTCCGTAAGCTGAGCTGATATCCGATTAGACACCGAAAAAGTCGATATTGCTGCCCTCTTCAAGGGTCACATATGCCTTTTTCCAGTTGGACCGTT
>JAXHUR010000050.1:0-12040 GCA_034189505.1 Thermodesulfobacteriota bacterium
AGCAAAAAGCGCCAAATGCAAGGCGCGCGATTGTCGAGCAATGAGGCGTACTTACGTACGTCGAAGCAGCGAGAGCAATTGCAGCAACGCAGCAGTTGGTGAGTTTTTGCGACGCCATTAATCTTTGGTGTGCATAATCAGTTGACTCGGCCTCAGATTGCGCTAACCTGAAAGCAAAAATACCAGAAAGGGAGATTGATCCATGGCTGAAAATGATTGCACAAATCCGGAAGAACACTGTGAATTGCATGCCTGCCAGTTGAAGTTCCAGAATAGAAATCCCGAAATCGACAAAATCTTTGAAGATCCGCATTATGCGTGCGCCAACTGTGGCGTGAAGGTGCACAACGCTGAAAACGTCTGCGTTCCCAAACCTCTCTGAATTCTCCGACGACCCACATCTGGCGAAACTCACCACGGGGCGCTCTGCTGACAGGGCGTCCCGTTTTTTAGTGCCTTTCCTCTAACCCCGGCTAAAAAAAATTTCGCACCTCTTGACACCGCCAGCAAATTCGCGTAACTAATGGTCCGACCAAAGCGCGGAATCCTAAACTAAAAATCCCCATAATCTGCCTAAAAAGCGTTTGAAGTTATTTTTTACCAAGTAAAAGGTACGACCTTTATGGAAGAAAAGCAGGCAAAAAAAGAAATGCGCAAACATACTCTCCGGTTTTCCCCGGCCAAGGTAGGGCGTGCCGGCGAAGATGTGGCGCTGCAGATAGAGGCTGCTATCATCGGCGGCCAGATCGCCCCTGGAGAGGGGCTGCCCAGCGAGCGCGAGCTGCAGAATCAGTTCTGCACCGGACGCGGGGTGATTCGCGAAGCACTGCGGGCGTTGAAGCAGAAAGGGTTGATCGAGATCCGCAAAGGGGCGCGCGGCGGGGCCTACGTCAAGCAGATCGAGGTGGGGCAGGTCAGCGAATCCCTGGCTTTGTTTCTTAAGCAGAACCATATCAGCCCCGAGCATCTGATCGAGTTTCGCGAAAGCATTGATCGCACCATAACCACCCTGGCCATTGCCCGCGCCACGCCGGAAGAGAAAGCCGATTTAGTGGAGGGGGCGGCGCATCTGCGGCAGTTTCTCGAGCTGGACGAGCCGGACATGGATGCGTTGAGTGAAATGGACCGCGAACTCAACATCCGTCTGGCACGCATGGCGGGAAACCCCATTTTTGAATGGGTGATGCAGGCGATTCAGCTGGGCTTCAGCTCCAATGACTACGCCCTGTATCAGGATCGCGACTATCGGGAGAAAACCATCGCCAACTGGAACGATACCGCCCGCGAAATTGCGGACAATGAACCGCTCAGGGCCCTGTCGTTCATCGGCAATCACTATGTCCTGCTGCAGCGCTGCGTACGGGAGCAGGGAAAAGCCCAGAAGGGCGGGGAAAGTCAATAGGCGGCGCACAGAAATAAAAAACGCCCGAAATCGAACAGAAAGAGGAGGCATCACCATGGCAACACAACAATACGACTACATTATCGTGGGGGGCGGCTCCGCCGGCAGCGTTCTGGCAAATCGCCTCAGCGCCAACCCGGACAACAAGGTGCTGGTGCTTGAAGCCGGTCCCCCCGATTACAAACTGGATTTTCGCATTCACATGCCGGCGGCACTGACCTACCCGCTGCAGAGCAAGACCTACAACTGGTGGTATGAGTCCGACCCCGAACCCCATATGCACAGCCGCCGCATCTACCAGCCGCGCGGCAAGGTGCTGGGCGGCTCGAGCTGCATCAACGGCATGATCTACATTCGCGGCAACGCCATGGATTACGAGAAATGGGGGAAAAACGAAGGGCTCGAAAAATGGGATTACGCTCATTGCCTTCCCTATTTCCGCAAGGTCGAAACGCGGCTCAAGGGGGCCGATGAGTACCACGGTTCCAACGGCCCTCTCTATCTGACCACGCCTCGTTGCGAAAATCCCCTGTTTGACGCCTTTTTCAAAGCCGCCGAGCAGGCAGGCTACCCCCTGACAGAGGATGTCAACGGCTACCAGCAGGAGGGGATGGGCGCCTTCGATGCGACGATCTACCGCGGGCGTCGCTGGAACGCGGCTCGGGCCTATGTGCACCCGGTAAAAAACCGCGAAAATCTGACAATCCACTGCCGCAGTCTGGCGACCCGAATCCTGTTCGAGGGCAACAAGGCGGTGGGGGTGGCCTATACCAAGGGCAGCAAGAACGAAAAGGCCTACGGCGGCGAGATCATCTGCTGCGGCGGTGCGATCAATTCCCCGCAGCTGCTGCAGCTCTCCGGCATCGGCAACGGCGCGGAACTGAAAAAACTCGGTATCGACGTGGTGCAGGATCTGCCGGGGGTCGGCGAAAACCTGCAGGATCACCTCGAACTCTATGTGCAGTATGCCTGCCGCCAGCCGGTCAGCATGTATCCGGCGCTTAAATGGTACAACCAGCCCAGGATCGGCTTCGACTGGCTGTTCAAGCGCAAAGGCGCGGCGGCGACCAATCATTTCGAGGCCGGCGGATTCATCCGCGGCAATGACAGGGTCGAGTATCCCAACCTGCAGTTTCATTTCCTGCCGATCGCGATCCGCTACGACGGTTCTGCGCCCAAGCAGGGGCATGGCTTCCAGCTGCATGTGGGACCGATGAACTCGGATGTGCGCGGTCACGTCAAGATCAAATCGGCCGATCCCAAGCAGTATCCCAGCATCCTGTTCAATTATCTCTCCACTGAGCAGGAACGCCGCGAATGGGTCGAGGCGATCCGCTGCTCGCGCAACATCATCGAGCAGTCGGCTTTCGATGCGCTGCGTGGCGCCGAGCTTGCGCCGGGCAAAGAGGCGCAGACCGATGAGGAGATCCTCGATTTCGTGGCCCGCGAAGGGGAGAGCGCATATCACCCCAGCTGCACCTGCAAAATGGGGTACGACAAGCAGGCGGTGGTCGATGCCGACCTCAGAGTGCATGGCGTGGAAAACCTGCGGGTAGTGGATGCCTCCGTCATGCCGAGCATCACCAATGGCAATATCTATGCCCCGGTCATGATGATTGCGGAAAAGGCCGCCGACACGATCCTCGGCAATGCGCTGGAGGAGCCGTCCACGGCTGGATTTTATCGGTATAACCGCAAAAATTCAGGAGCCAGTAAAAAGTGATTGAAAAACGTATGTACATCGATGGGCAGTGGGTTAATGCGCTCTCGGGGAAAACGCGTTCTATCATCAATCCCGCCAATCAGGAGGTGATCGCCGAGGTGGCTGAAGGGGCGCGTGAAGATTCACGCGCCGCCATTGCCGCCGCCCGCCGCGCCTTTGACCGGGGCGAGTGGCCGCGGACGCCGGCCAGCGAACGGGGCGCGCTGGTATATCGCCTCGGCGAACTGGTGGCGCGGGACCGCGAGGAGCTGGCGCGCCTTGAAACCCTCGATACCGGCAAGACCCTTGAAGAGAGCCGCTGGGATATGGACGATATCGCCGGCATCTTCAAGTATTACGGTGGCCTGGCCGACAAAGAAGGCGGCGAGAGCATCGCTTCGCCGGTTCCCGATGCTTCCAGCACTCTGGTGCGTGAGCCGGTCGGCGTCTGCGGGCAGATCTCCCCCTGGAACTACCCCCTGCTGCAGGCGTCCTGGAAGATGGCACCGGCGCTGGCTGCCGGCTGCACCCTTGTTATGAAGCCGAGCGAAATCACCCCGCTGACGACGATCAGAATCACCGAGCTGGCGCAGGAGGCGGGCTTCCCCGCCGGTGTGGTCAACACTGTGCTGGGCGCAGGCGCAGAAGTGGGGGCCGAGCTGGCGGAAAGCCCCCAGGTCGACCTGATCAGTTTTACCGGCGGCATCGCAACCGGCAAGCAGATCATGCGAGCCGCTGCCGATAACGTGAAAAAAGTAGCGCTGGAGCTGGGAGGCAAGAATCCCAATATCATCTTTGCCGATGCGGATTTCGACACCGCCCTCGATTACGTGCTCAACGGTGTCTTCTTCCACGCAGGGCAGATCTGCTCCGCCGGCGCACGCGTCATGGTGGAAGAGCCGCTGCATGACCACCTGGTGGAAGCCCTGGCGCAGCGCATAAAGCGAATCGTCTTGGGGGATGGTTTCAACCCCGACAGCCGCATGGGGCCTCTGATTTCCGCCGAGCATCGCGACAAGGTCGAACGCTATGTCGAAGTCGCCCGGCAGGAAGGGGCGAAGCTGGTGCTGGGCGGCCGTCGCCCCGAGGCGGCTCATCTGCAGGGCGGCTTCTATTATGAGCCGACTCTGTTCACCAACTGCAGCAACGACATGAAGATCGTGCAGGAAGAGGTGTTCGGGCCGGTCATCACCATTGAAAAATTCTCGACTGAGGATGAGGCGGTGGCGCGCGCCAACAGCACCATCTACGGCCTGTCGGCCGGCTTCTGGACCCGCGACCCGGACCGCATCCAACGCATGAGCCGGGCGCTGCGCTTCGGCACCGTGTGGGTCAACGATTTCAATGTCTATTTCACGCAGGCCCCCTGGGGGGGCTACAAACAATCCGGCCTCGGCCGGGAACTGGGGAAGATGGGCCTCGAGGAGTACACCGAGGTCAAGCATGTCTACCAGAATTTTAGCGCGAAACCCTTGAACTGGTTCGGAGTCTGAGCAGGTTTGCGCCCCGGGTTTTCCCCGCCCGGCGGCCGCGCTGCGACAGGTTTTTGAACATGAATTGAAAGGAGTATCGATGAAGAATTACTTTTCTCGCAGGATGTTGGTTGTCTTTGCCCTTGTCTTGAGCCTGGCGGCCGCCCCCGCTGCAGCTGCCGATGAAGTGCGCTTCGTCAGCGTCAGCTGGACCGGCGTCACCGTCAAGACCGAAATCGGCGTGCGCATCATGGAGGCGCTGGGCTACGAATCCTCCAACACCATGGTCTCGTTACCGATTGCCTACAAGGCGATGGAGATGAACGACGCCGATATCTTTCTCGGCAACTGGATGCCGTCCATGGCCACGGTCGCCAACAAGTTCTTCGAGCGCGGCACGGTGGTCAAGTATGTCGCCAACATGCCGGGCGCCAAATACACCCTGGCGGCACCGTCCTATGTGGTCGACGGCGGCCTGAAGGACTTCTCGGACATCGCCCGCTATGCCGACAAGCTCGATCACAAGATTTACGGCATCGAGGAGGGCAACGACGGCAACAAGGTGATCGAAGAGATGATCGAGCAGGATATGTTCGGTCTCGGTGACTTTGAGCTGATCCCTTCCAGCGAAGCGGGGATGCTGGCCCAGGTGAAGGCCTTTACCCAGCAGGGCAAATGGGTCGTCTTTCTGGGGTGGGCGCCGCACTACATGAACGAAATCATCGACATGAAATACCTCACCGGCAGCACTGCGGAAACCTTCGGCGAAAACGACGGCACCGCGACCGTCTATACCAATATCCGCAAAGGGTTCGACAAGGAAAATCCCAATGTCGCCAAATTCCTGAAGCAGTTCATCTTTCCGATCCCGATGATGAACGAGATCATGGCCATGCTGTATGAAAACGATGGTCTCAAGCCCTATCAGGCCGGCATGCACTGGGTCGCCCGGCATCCCGAAATCTATCGCGGCTGGCTCGAAGAGGTGAAGACGGTGGACGGCGAACCGGCGCTGCCCGCTTTCGAGCGCTATCTCGAAGAAGAGGGGCCGTTCGCAGAGCTCTAATATCGCAGAGTAGTGGATCTGACCTTCATCCCCAGGTTTTGAATTGTCTTTGAATTTTTTTGAAAGCAGCAGGAGATTTGTGATGTCTGACAACGCAACGCGTTCTTTGATGATCTTTTTCACGGCCCTGGCCGTTTTTCTCACACCCGCCCTTGCGATGGCCGATATCAATCTGTATGAGCGCAGCGGCGCATCCCTCGATTTCGGTCTCAACCTCGGTGCCGGCGTGTTCAGCGCCGACAGCACCGGGTTCGGCGGCAACCCGAACGAGGAAAATACCGGCTGGTCCGAATATTATGTCATGCCGGTTCTCAAGGGGGCCTATGATACCGGCCATGCCGGCATATTCTATGGCGAAATGGCCTATGTCGGCGCCCGCACTCTGGGCGACGGCGATGTGGCCAATTTCACCGACGGCGATTCCAAGGGCTGGGAGTCCGAGCGCGCCTATGTCGGCTGGCGCTCAGGCAGCCTGTTCCAATCCCTGGGCGAAGACGCCATCGATATCTCCGTCGGCGAGCAGGACTTCTCCATCGGCGACGGCTTCCTGATCATGGACGGCCAGTTTGACTTCGAAGACGGCGCCTACTGGCTGGCGCCCCACAGCTCCTTCGACCAGGCGGCGGTGGTCAATATCAACACCCAACCCGTGCGCGGCGACCTGTTCTATCTCAAATCCGATGCGGATCAGGGCGATACCGAACTCTATGGTGTCAACATTGAGCATGTCAACGAGACTCTGGGAACCGTCGGCGCAAGTTATTTCCGGATTACCGACTCAGACTACATCAACCGCGACGGGATGGATGTCTACAGCGTGCGCGGACAGGGGACTCCTTTTGCCAACCTGGGCGCCGGAGACCTGTTCCTGGCGGGCGAGTATGTCTACCAGGGCGGCGGTGACGATCTGGATGTCGATGCTCACGGCTGGTACGGCGAGGCAGGTTATACCTTCTCCATTTGCCCCTGGAACCCGACCCTGAGCTATCGTTATGCCTTCTTCAGCGGCGACGAAGACGATACAAGCGATTACGAAGCGTTCGATCCGCTCTTCTACGGTTTCAGCCGCGGCTGGGGAACCCACTACATGGGTGAGATCGTCGGTGAGTACTACCTGTTCAACAGCAACCAGGAAGTTCACATGGTGCACCTCAATATGCTGCCCACCGAAAAGCTCTCCACCGGCGCGCTCTATTACGACTTCACTCTCGACGAGAAAACCGCGGGCGGCAATGATCATTTTGCTCAGGAGGTCAACCTGTACGCCGACTATACCGTCAATGACTACCTCTATCTCTCGGCAGTTTTCGCTTATGCGAGCCCGGAAAATGCCGCCGGGGAATTGTACGGAAGCAAGGACATGAAGCTGTTTCAGGTTGCTGCATTCGTCACATTTTAGATTAAAAAAGGGGACAGGCTGCTTTATTCAAAAGCAGCCTGTCCCCTTTTTTTAGTGATCAGAGAGTGTTTTTGCCGGCCGCACTCTGACTGCTGCGCCGACTGCGCTGGCGGCGGTTGACGCCGGCGGGCTGCGCGCCGGCGGGGCGGCCGGCCTGATCGGCCTGCTGGCGCCGGGGGTTATTGGCAGAAGCAGAGGAGTTTTCGCTGCCGTTTCCTCCGGCGGCGGCCTTGCGGGGCCGGTTGGGTTGGCGCGGCGGACGGGCGAATTCGCGATCTTTCTGGGGCGCCGGGCTGTTATACTCAAAGCTGTCGAGCTTGTGTCGCTCGACGCTTTTGCCGAGTGTGCGCTCGATGGCTTTGACCATCGCCCCGTCATCGCCGGTCACCAGGGTGAAGGCGTCGCCGCTGCGAGCGGCGCGCCCGGTCCGGCCGATCCGGTGGATGTAGGCTTCGGGGGTGCCGGGAATGTCGTAATTGATCACATGCGAAACCTGGCTGACGTCGATGCCGCGCGCGGCGATGTCGGTGGCCACCAGAATCTGGAAGCTGCCGTCGCGAAACCCTTCAAGAGCTGCCTGGCGCTTGTTCTGCGACAGATTGCCCTGCAGGGATGCGGCGCGGTAGCCGGCCTTGTCCAGCTTTTCGCCCAGGCGCTTGGCGCGATGCTTGGTGCGGGTGAAAATCAGAACCGAGCCCGTGTTGGCTTTCTGCAGCAGTTCGAGCAGCAGAGGGGTCTTAAGATGCTGCGCAACCGGATAGAGGGCATGGCTCACGGTGGTGGCCGGGGCGACGGTGCCGACCTGAACCGTCACCGGATTGGTCAGGACTTCCTGGGCCAGATGCTTGATTTCATCGGGCATGGTCGCCGAAAACAGCAGGGTCTGCCGTTGCCGGGGCAGATGCTTGAGGATGCGGCGGATCGCCGGGAAAAAGCCCATGTCGAACATCTGGTCGGCTTCGTCGAGAACCAAGACCTCGAGATTTGAGAGGTCGATGGTACCCTGTTCGATATGATCGAGCAGCCGTCCCGGGCAGGCGACCACAATTTCGGTGCCCTGCTTGAGCTTTTTGATCTGCGGATTGATGCCTACGCCGCCATAGACCGTCGCGCTGCGCAGGCGGGTTTCCCGGCCCAGCGTGATGAAGTTGTCGTTGATCTGCTCGGCAAGCTCGCGTGTCGGTGCAATGACCAGTGCGCGCACACAGTTGCGCTTACCTTTTGTCAGGCGATCGAGGATCGGCAGTGCGAAAGCAGCGGTTTTGCCGGTGCCGGTCTGGGCCAGCCCCATAACGTCCCGTCCGGCAAGCACTTTGGGAATGGCCTGTTGCTGAATGGGGGTCGGGGTGTCGTAGCCTGCGGCCTGGATGCCGGCAGCAACCTGGGGGTGGAATGCGAATGCGGAAAAACTCATGATGTATCTTGATCCTTATATTCAACGTCGAACTTCAGCGTCTTATCGTATCGGCCGTGCCACGGCTTTCACCGGCGGAGTAAAGCGGCCCCAGGTGGGGTGCGTCCTGGTCTGTTCCCTTAAAGGGCTGAAAATCGAGGGTGATGAGAGAGGTGTCGCACAACAAAAAAGCCCCGGAGGAGTCCGGGGCTGACGATTGTGATTCGTTTTTTTCCGGGAACAGCGTGTTTACCTGGAGAAAGGTATCAGTTCTCACGTTGGAATGTCAAGTTTTATCGCGTTTATCGCCTGTTGGCGATGCGCGAATCCTGTCATCCCTGTCGCCGCCCTCCTCAGGAGGTCATGCGGCTGGGGGCGTCGAGCGGCAGCTTGCTTTCACTGCTGCGGCTGAAGTCCTCGCGGCTGTCGAGATGAAAGATCTCCGTGCGGTTGCGGCCGTTGCGTTTGGCGGCGTAAAGAGCGCAATCGGCCTGTTCGATAAGCAGGTGCGGATCCCGCAGGTCGCCCGAGGCGCAGCTGATGCCGACGCTGACGGTCAGCGGCTGGCGGAAATGACTGTAGCCGCGCGCCAGCTCCGCGATTTCGCTATGCACGCGTTCAGCCAGGATGCGGGCACTGGGAATAGGCGTATCGGGCAGCACCAGGGCAAACTCCTCCCCGCCGTAGCGAAATGCCATATCGGATTTCCGCACCGTCTGCCGCAGCACCCGGGCGATGGCCTGCAGCACCGTATCGCCGAGCTGGTGCCCGTAAGTGTCATTGATCCATTTGAAATGGTCGACATCGATCAGCAGCAGCGAAAAGGGGGTGTTGGTGCGGGCGCTGCGGGCCGCCTCCGATTCGAGACTGACGTCAAAAAAGGCGCGGTTGCACAAACCGGTAAGGCTGTCGGTCAGGGCCATGCGGGCCAGGTCGGCGCGGGCCTTGCGCAGGTTGCTCAACAACGTTCTCGCCCTGAGGCGGGTGCTGACGCGGGCTTCGATCTCGCGGCGCGCCACGCGGAAGCTCAGGGCGTCGTCCGCGCCAAGCTCAAGAGCGGCCACACGGTTATCCACATCATACTCTTCAGTAAAGACCATGACCTGGATGTCTTTCCAGGCGTCGCGTTTAGAAAGGTCCTTGAGCCACAGCAGGTCGTTTTCATGGTCACGACGCGCGCTGCAGAAGATGATGTCGACGCCTTTTTCCTCCAGCGCAGCCATCAGCTCCTGCTCATTGCGGCAGCGCAGAACTGATTCGAACTGGCCGGTGCAGGCGGACATTGCAGCAAGGGCGTCAAGGTGATCGATCGAATAAGCGAAAATGAGTGCCTGAGGCTTCATAAGGATCCGTCCTTTGGCGGCTTGTGTTCAGGCCGCGAAGCAATTTCCCTCGCGGCATTGCGGTGTTCAATATAACTATCGACAGGACTGTCTATAAAAATTAGCGGAATCTTAGATTTAAGAGTAATTTTTTATTCGTTACATTATAAGGAAATCGACGGAAAAATCATTAAAGAATCGACCTGCCCGTGCCGATAAATCCGTCATGAATATTGTGCCTCCCGTTTCATTGCCGCAGATCGTGGTTCATCCCGCTTCGCAGCCGACTCATCTCAGTGGTGAGGAGCGGCGCAACGATCTGCTCATGCATCAGATGATTCGTGCCACCGTTCAGGAGGGGGGGCAGGAAAAAGCACTGCTGCAATTCGGCGACCGTACACTCTGGGTGCAGAGCAGGGTGGCTTTGCGGGCCGGAGAACAGCTCAATCTGCAGGTGGTGGAAACCCACCCGGAATTAAAGCTGAAAATTCTTGATTCCGGACTGCTCGAACGCCTGGGGCGATCCCTTTACCTGCTCAGCGAAAAGCCCGATATGGCTGCGCTGACTCGGGATCTGGCCGCGCGGTCCGGTTCTTCGCCCGAATCTCGCACCGCCAATCTGCAGGGACTGCTCAGTTCTTTGACCCGTTCTCCCCAAATCGCCGCTTCCGGCAGCGGCGGATCGGCTCCGCAAATCGCCGAGGACCTGTCTCTGCTTGCCCGCCGCCTTGGGTTGGGCTATGAAAGGCAGATTCTCTCCGGTCAGGCAGACCAGGCCGCAGCATCTCTGAAAAGCGCCGTGCTGGAACAGCTTGGTCGGATGGAGCAGTCCATGCGCACTGTCGAAATTGGATTACGCCCCCTGCAGCAGGCTCTGGCGCAATTGCCTCAGCTGATACCGGAAACCCCGGATGCCGCCGCTCGCCTTGCGTCTTTGCCGCAGGGGGTCAAGGCGGTGCTGGAACCGTTGTTGGCGCTTGCACAGGCTAATCCGTCGGGGCTTGGGCGTGAGCAGGCCGCAGCCCTGTTAACCGCTTTCGGCCAGGCACTGCAGGCCTGGCTTTTCGAAGCGGGCGCCGGCAGTGGCGGCATCGAGCAGAAGCTGCGGGAGCTGGCTGATTCCTTTGCGACCGCTGTAGCGAACAGCACCGGATTTGAGGCGCGAACTCTACCCTTGGATGGCGGTCTGCGCGATCTGCTGACCACCCTGCTGCGGCTGGTGCGAGGGACTCCCCGGCAACTGGCCGGGGCGGAAGGAGAAGAGATCGCCCGTCGCCTGCAATCATTTGTCGGGCGGGAAGCTGCTTCGTCCGTGGAGAATGCTCTTGAGCAGACGCAGGACGCCCTGCGTCATATCGAGCTGTGGCAGATGTGCCGCGCGCGTCTGGCTGAAATCGGCGTTGATTTCCTGCCTCTGCCGCTGTCTTTCCTGGAGCGCGGCTATCTGCTGTGCAGGCGGCATTTGGAGCCGGAAGGGGGCGGCGGCAAAGCTCAGTCGGGACAGAGTCACTCCATCTCGCTTTTCCTGGAACTCGAAGGGCTGGGCCGACTGCAGATCGATTGTCTGTATCAAGGTCAGGGTCAGGGTTTGTATCTGCGGTTTTCCTGCCGGGACCAGAAAGTGGCTTCCTTTCTCGAAGCCGCGCAGGATGAGCTTCGCCAGGGCCTTGGAGATACGGCACTTCTGGCTGCGTCTTTTTCCGCTGGTGCCGAGGACCCGGCACAGGCTCTGATCCAGCGCCTGATCCCTGCTGAAACCCATTTGCTTGATGCCCGCGTCTGAGCGGGGAGGACTTCAATGAGACAGGAAAAAAGCCGCAAAGCCGTAGCCTTGAAATACGATCCCCAGCAGGCGGGAGCGCCCCAGGTTATTGCCGGCGGGCGCGGCGAGGTCGCCGCGCGCATCGTCGAGCTGGCGCAGGAAGCGGGGGTGGAGGTTGTCGAAGATCGCGACCTGATCGAGATCCTTGCACAGGTGCCTATCGGCGAGGAAATCCCCGAAAATCTGTATGTCGCCGTTGCGGAAATTCTCGCCTTTGTCTATCGCATGAATGGTCGCTACCGCAAAGATCCCGATCAGGGCCCGCTGCGCTGATACCGGAGCGGGAAAAACTCTTTACAACACCGCCGGGTTCATGTATCTTTTCCCCCTTGCGGAGAGGTGACCGAGTGGCCGAAGGTGCACGACTGGAAATCGTGTGTACCGCAAGGTACCGAGGGTTCGAATCCCTCCCTCTCCGCCACTATTTAAAAAATCCCGGGGAGGGATTCGAAGCGGAGCGAG
>JAXHUR010000050.1:12140-24565 GCA_034189505.1 Thermodesulfobacteriota bacterium
CGAATCCCTCCCTCTCCGCCACTATTTAAAAAATCCCGGGGAGGGATTCGAAGCGGAGCGAGTCCACTTTTTCACTCTCCGCCTCTCTTTTCCTCTGCCTTTCTGTTTTAATAAATTGCCGATAGAAGTGACAGCCGGGTCCCGTGCAACGGACGGTCGCCAACCCCGTCAGGCCCGGAAGGGAGCAGCGGTAACGACTGGTTCCGTGTGCCGCGGGGGTGCCTGGCTGTCACTTGTGCCGGCAATTCTTTTATCAGGACGCTGTCGTCCGATCCTTCTACGGAGTCACAGCACCGCATGTCCTACCTGGTACTGGCCCGCAAATGGCGACCGCAGACGTTCTCCGACCTCATCGGGCAGGAGCACGTCAGTCGCACTCTCGGCAATGCCATCCGCACCGATCGGGTGCACCACGCTTTTCTGTTCACCGGTGCGCGCGGTGTCGGCAAGACCTCTGCTGCGCGCATTTTCGCCAAGGCGCTCAACTGCGAGCAGGGCCTCAGCGACACGCCCTGCAACCAGTGCCCCACCTGCACAGAAATCACCAACGGTCACAGCGTCGATGTCCTTGAGATCGACGGCGCCTCCAATACCGGCGTCGACGATGTTCGCGAGTTGCGTGAAAGCATCCGCTATCTGCCTTCACGGGCACGCTACAAGATCTTCATCATCGACGAAGTCCATATGCTCTCCAACAACGCCTTTAACGCCCTGTTGAAGACCCTCGAAGAGCCGCCGCCGCACGCCAAATTTGTTTTTGCCACCACCGAGCCGCACAAAATACCCGCCACCATCCTGTCGCGCTGTCAACGCTTCGATTTCCGCAAGATCGCCCTGCCGCGCGTCGCGGAGCGGTTGCGCTACATCGTCGACCAGGAGGGGATTCGCATTTCCGATCAAGCGCTGGCGCTGATTGCGCGGCGCGGCGAGGGGAGCCTGCGTGACGCGCTCTCGGCTCTCGATCAGGTCATCGCTTTCTGCGGCGAGGAGGTCAGGGATGAGGATATCCTGACTCTTTTCGGGCAGGTCGAACGACGCATCCTTCTTAATGCGATTGAGGCGATTCTGCGCCGCGACGCCCGGCGTGCTCTTGATGTGGTGCGTCGGGTCGACGATCAGGGCCAGGCCCTGCGCCCGTTCTGCGGGCAGCTTGTGGAGTCCTTTCGCACCCTGGTGCTGCTCAAGGTGGCGGACGATGCCTGCGACCTTGTGGACGCAACCGCCGAAGAACTGGAAGAGTTCAGGGTTCTGATTGAGCAGGTTTCTCTTGAGGATCTGCAGCGCATTCTCACTCTCTTGATGAAAGTGGCCAGCGAGCTTCCCGCTTCGTCCTTTCCGCGCTTGACGCTGGAAATGGCGCTGGTTCGGTTGACGGCTCTGCCGCCCGCCCGGGAGGTGGGCGCGCTGATTCGCAAGATGGAGGATTTCGAGCGGCGCCTGGGGGGTGGTGAGGCGCTTCAGAGCAGTATGCCCTCTGCATCCGGGGGCGCGCGCCCTGTGCCGGAACAGCCGTCCGATCCTGTTCGCCGTTCCACCCCGCCCGCAGCTGCGCCCGCCCCGCCGTCGGCAGAGCCTTCTTCAGCACCATCGCCGGAGGGTTCGCCGCCCCGGCAGCAAATGCCGCCCGAGCCCGGAGGGAGCAAGGGGCACAATTGGCAGGGGCTGGTGGATAAAATCCGCAAGGTCAAACCGCTTCTCGCCAGCTTTCTCGAGCATGGCAGCCTGGTTTCATCGGAATTTCCGCACCTTGAGATTGCTTTTCCCGCCGGTTCTTTTTATCTTGAACAGCTCAAGGATGCCGAAAAACTGGCCCAGCTCGAAAAACTGGCCAGCCAGTATTTTGAACAGGCCGTCAAGTTGAAAGTCTCCGTCCTTGACGGCAACGGCGCGGCTCCCCCGCCGCTGGTGGAGGAGCGTCGCGCCCGGCAGGAATCCCGCCGCGACCAGCTGCGCAGGGAGGCGCTCGCGCATCCGAAAATCAGGACGGTGCTGGAGATTTTTGGTGGGGACGTCAAAGAAGTCAAGCCACTGGCCCCTACTCAGGGTGAGCCGTCTTCGGAGCAGGAGTAGGGCCGTCAACAGATCGAGGTCGGTGCAGCCGACCGTTTCAGGAGGAAGGAAAGCATGGCAAAAGGTTTAGGCAACATCATGAAGCAGGCCCAGATGATGCAGCAGAAAATGGCCAAGCTGCAGGAAGAACTGGCGGAGCGAACCATTGAGGCGACTTCTGGCGGCGGCATGGTGACCGCTGTGGCCAACGGCAAGCAGCAGATCGTGTCACTGAAGATTGAAAAGGAAGTGGTTGATCCGGAGGATATCGAGATGCTCCAGGATCTGGTGATGGCTGCCGCCAACGAGGCCTTGAAAAAAAGCCAGGAGATGATGCAGGAAGAGATGGGTAAAATCACCGGCGGTTTCAACCTGCCCGGCATGTTCTGAGATTTTCAACCAAATTCAGCCGAAAAAGGTCGCTCTCGGCCAAGGCCGGTGGCGGCCTTTTTCTTTAACATCGATAAAGATAAAATTTAGTGTCAGTAAAATAGAGACCTTCCACGAAAATTCTGATAGACTTGTCTTTTCGTTAAGGATTTTTCTCAACAAAGCGTTTAAATTTTTAGCATTACAAAAAAAATTTCGCCCCTCTAAAAAAATAAAACGCCATTTTAAAATGTTTGGAATTTTATCGCGCTCATGTTAGACTCCATTCCGTCATTTTCACGGCTGGTGGCCGAGATGTCGAAACTGCCCGGGATCGGCCGCAAAACAGCGGCCCGGCTTGTGTTTCACATACTGAAACAGCCCGCTTCCGAAGCAGAGGCTCTGGCGGCGGCCATTGTTGAACTCAAACAGCGCGTTGTCCTGTGCTCAAACTGTTTTGGATTGACCGAGGACGACCCCTGCGAGCTTTGCCGTGATTCGTCCCGCGATGAGCATCTGCTGTGCATCGTTGAACAGCCGGGCGACATGATCGCCATTGAACGCAGTCGTTCTTTTCGCGGACGCTACCATGTGCTGCACGGCGCCTTGTCGCCTCTTGACGGGGTGGGACCGGAAGATCTCAAGGTGGCCCAGCTTGAAAAGCGGCTTGCAGACGAACCGATTCGCGAAGTGGTGGTCGCGACCAATTTTTCGGTTGAAGGCGAGGCGACGGCTCATTTCCTCGCCGATCTGATCAAGGCGCACGGCATCCGAGTCACGCGCCTGGCCTATGGAATCCCCATGGGCAGCGATCTTGAGTTCGTAGACGAGGCGACCGTCAACAGGGCCGTCTCCGGACGCCGCGACCTGTAATTTCCCGAAAATATAAAAGTCAGAAAATACCCTGGGTATGCTTGTACTTTTCAGGCTTTTTTTCGTATACTTTTAATTTTTCGACACATTGATTCCGCCAATTGGCTTCAGGCGCGGCTCGGTGTCTATCCGGTTTTTAAACCCTTGTTGCAACCTCTTGCATGGACGTACGTTACTTAGTGTTCGCCGCGATTGTGAGCGGCACGACCGTTTCAGCAGGATAGAGATGACACAAAGGAGGAGTTTCGATGTCGCAAAACGGTAAAATGGTGACCATTGACGGCAATACCGCGGCGGCCCACGTCGCCCATGCCACCAACGAGGTGTGCGCGATCTATCCGATCACCCCGTCCTCGGTGATGGGCGAAATCTGTGACGCCAAAAGCGCGATCGGCGAGAAAAACATCTGGGGCACGATCCCCAAAGTGGTCGAACTGCAGTCCGAAGGCGGCGCCGCCGGTGCCGTACACGGTGCCCTGCAGGGAGGGGCTTTGACGACGACCTTCACCGCGTCGCAGGGCCTGCTGCTGATGATTCCCAACATGTACAAGATTGCCGGCGAGCTGAGCCCGACAGTATTTCACGTTTCCGCCCGCGCCATAGCGGCACAGGCGCTGTCGATCTTCGGCGACCACTCCGACGTCATGTCCTGTCGTCAGACCGGTTGGGGGATGCTGTGTTCCAATAACGTGCAGGAGGTCATGGACCTTGCCTGTATTGCCCAGGCGGCTACGCTTGAGTCCCGCGTGCCCATCCTGCACTTTTTCGACGGCTTCCGCACCTCGCACGAAGTGCAGAAGGTCAGTGAGCTCTCCAACGAAGAGATGAAGCAGATGATCGACGACGAACTGGTGCGCGCCCACCGTGCCCGCTCCATGTCGCCCGATCATCCGGTGCTGCGCGGCTCGGCTCAGAATCCCGACGTCTACTTCCAGGGACGCGAGACGGTCAACAAGTATTATGAGGCCTTCCCCGGCATTCTGCAGAAGCAGATGGATAAATTCGCCGGCATCACCGGCCGCCAGTACAAGCTGGTGGAGTATGTCGGCGCCCCCGACGCCGAGCGTGTAGTGGTAATCATGGGATCGGGCGCCGATACCGTACACGAACTTGTCGATCACCTGGTCTCTCAGGGTGAGAAGGTCGGCATGCTCAAAGTACGCATGTTCAACCCCTTCTCGGTGGACGGGCTGGTTGAGGCGCTGCCGAAAACGGTGAAAAAGATTGCCGTCCTGGACCGCACCAAGGAACCCGGCTCTCTCGGCGAGCCCCTTTATCAGCTGGTGCGTACTGCCATCGGCGAAGCCATGGCCGACGGCAAGGTCGATTACAAGAGCTACCCCGCGATCGTCGGTGGGCGCTATGGCCTGGGTTCCTATGAGTTCTCCCCCGGCATGGCCAAGGCGATTTTCGACAACCTCGCCCAGGACAAGCCGAAGAACCACTTCATCGTCGGCATCAAGGACGATGTGACCGGTGCCAGCCTCGACTTCGATGCGGACTATCAAGTGCCTCAGGAAGGCGTCTACCAGGCTCAGTTCTACGGTCTTGGCTCCGACGGCACCGTCGGAGCCAACAAGAACTCCATCAAGATCATCGGCGAAACCACCGATAACAACGTGCAGGCCTATTTTGTCTATGATTCCAAAAAGGCTGGCAGCATGACCACCTCGCACCTGCGTTTCGGCAAAAAAGTCATCCGCGCACCCTATTTGGTGAAAACCGCGGATTTCATTGCCTGCCACAATTTCGCCTTCCTTGAGAAGTACAATATTCTCAAGGCGGCCAAAAATGGCGCGACATTTCTGATCAACTCGCCCTACAACAAGGATGAGGTGTGGGAGAAACTGCCCCGGGAAGTGCAGCAGACCATCATCGACAAGCAGCTCAGGCTCTATGTCATCGACGCGGTTCGCCTGGGTGAAAAAATCGGCCTCGGTCCCCGTATCAACGTCATCATGCAGACTGCCTTCTTCAAGATCTCCAACATCATCCCCTTCGATCAGGCGGTGAAGGAGATCAAGGGCGCCATCGTCAAGAGTTACGGCAAGGCCGGCGAGAAGGTCGTCAACATGAATTACGAAGCGGTGGACGCCGGCGCCAGCAACATCGAAGAAGTTCAGGTGCCTGCTCAGGTCTCCAGCGATATCAAGATGAAAGTCGGGCTCGGCAGCAACGCTCCTGATTTCGTGCGCAATACCATCGGACCGATCATCGACGGCAAAGGCGACGAACTTCCCATTTCGGCGATGCCCGCCGACGGCACTTTCCCTACAGGTACCGCCAAGTGGGAGAAGCGCAATATCGCCATCAATATTCCGGTGTGGGACCAGGAGCTGTGCATCCAGTGCGGCATCTGTTCCTTTGTCTGCCCCCACGCCACGATCCGCATGAAGATCTACGACGGCGACAAGCTGCAGGGCGCGCCCGAGACATTCAAGGCGGTCGATGCCAAGGGCAAGGGGATGGAAGCCAAGAAGTTCACCCTGCAGGTCGCGCCTGAGGACTGCACCGGCTGCGGCGCATGCGTCTACAACTGCCCGGCCAAGAGCAAAGAGGATCCCCAGCACAAAGCCATCAACATGCAGTTCCAGGCGCCGCTGCGTGTCCGCGAAGCGCAGAACTGGGATTTCTTCCTGAGCCTGCCTGAAACCGATGCTTCTCTGGTGAACCGTGCCACCCTCAAGGGCACCCAGCTGCTGCAGCCCATGTTTGAATTTTCCGGTGCCTGCGCCGGCTGCGGCGAGACGCCTTTCGTCAAACTGGCGAGCCAGCTCTTCGGCGACCGTATGCTGGTGGCCAACGCCACTGGTTGCTCCTCGATCTATGGCGGCAACCTGCCCACCACGCCCTGGTCGACCCGCGGAGATGGACGCGGTCCGACCTGGAGCAACTCCCTGTTCGAGGACAACGCCGAGTTCGGTTACGGTATGCGCCTGGCGGTGGACAGGTTCAATGCCTACGCCCTTGAACTTCTCGATCGCATCGCCGAGTGCCCCTGCGATGCCTGCAAGGGTCAGGACGCCCTTTTCAACGAAATCAAGAACGCCGATCAGTCGACCCAGGAGGGGATCGAGGCTCAGCGTGAACGCGTGGCGAAGCTCAAGAGCGTTCTTGAGAAGTGCACCGACGAGGATTCCAAAAACCTGCTGTCCGTAGCCGATTATCTGGTCAAGAAATCGGTGTGGATCATGGGTGGCGACGGCTGGGCCTACGATATCGGCTACGGCGGTCTCGACCATGTCCTCGCGTCGGGCGAAAACGTCAACGTCCTCGTTCTTGACACCGAGGTTTATTCAAATACCGGCGGCCAGGCTTCCAAGGCTACACCTCTCGGTGCGGTGGCCCAGTTCGCTGCGGGCGGCAAGCGCGTGCCGAAGAAAGACCTCGGTATGATCTCTATGACTTACGGCAATATTTATGTCGCCAAGGTGTCGCTGGCCAACCCGAACCAGGTCGTCAAGGCGTTCCTGGAAGCAGACGCCTACGACGGGCCGTCCATCGTCATTGCCTACACCCACTGTATCGCTCACGGCATCAAGATGAACAGCGCGATCGAAAACTGCAAGAAGGCGGTTGCCTCCGGTCACTGGCCGCTGTTCCGCTTCGACCCGCGCCTGGCAGCGGAAGGCAAGAACCCGCTGCAGCTCGACAGCAAAGACACGACGATCTCCTTTGAGGAATACGCATCAAACGAAAACCGCTATCGGGTTCTGAAGAAAGCCAACCCGGAAATGGCCGCCAAGCTTATGGATCGGGCCAACAAGTACACATCTTCCCGCTTCGATCTCTATCGCAAGCTGGCGGAAATGAACACGGATTGGGGCGCGAAGTAATTCTCGTGACAATCGGCAAAAACCGAAAAAAGCCTCCGGCTCAAAACGAGTCGGAGGCTTTTTTTGCGTCCAGGATTTTTAGCCCTGGCTAAGGTTCGCATTTTGCAAGGAGAAAGAGGACGAAGTTAAAATTTCTTGATACCTCTCGTCGTCGGGTGCTATAACGATGGCTGGCGCATTCACCCTAATCAGGAGTGAGAAGACATGTTTGGTCACCAGTCTCCTTTCGTGATGTATGACGAGGAGCTTCACAAGATAAACTCTCTCATCGAGAAGCTGCTGCATGAGTCCAACGCCAAAGTTGTCTTTCTGGTGGACAAAAATGGTCAGCTCATCTCGGCGGTCGGCGAAACGACCGATCTCGATACCACCAGCCTTGCCTCGTTGACCGCAGGCAATATTGCTGCGACCGGCGGCTTGGCCAAGCTCATCGGGGAGAAAGAGTTTTCCATCCTGTTTCACGAAGGGGAAAAAGACAACCTGCATATCTCCATCGTTGGTGAGCGCGTTATTCTGGTGGTGATTTTCGACCAGCGCAGCTCCCTCGGCCTGGTCCGGTTGCGTGTCAAAAAGGCCAGTCGGGAACTTGACGCGATCTTCGATCGCCTGGCAGCCAAAACTGCCGAGGTGGAGCGCACCGGCGGCTTGGAAAGTCCCTTTGCAGAGATCACCGACGACGACATCGATAATCTCTTTCGTTGAGGCCAGTGACGCATGTCCTTCATCAATTACGCTTCACGCGAGATCAATTGTAAAATCGTCTACTACGGGCCGGGTTTGTGCGGCAAGACCACCAATCTGCAATATGTCTACAAGAAGACTGCCCCCGATGCCAAAGGCAAGATGATCAGCCTGGCCACCGAGACCGAGCGCACCCTGTTCTTTGATTTTTTGCCGCTTGCTCTCGGTGAAATCCGGGGATTCAAGGTTCGCTTTCACCTCTACACCGTACCCGGGCAGGTATTCTACGACGCTTCACGCAAACTGATCCTCAAAGGCGTGGACGGCGTAGTGTTTGTCGCCGACTCTCAGGAAGAGCGCCTCGACGCCAACATCGAGAGCCTTGAAAACCTCAAGTACAACCTGGAAGAGCAGGGAATGCAGCTCGAAAAGCTCCCCTTCGTCATCCAGTACAACAAGCGCGACCTGCCTAATATCAGCTCCGTTGAAGAACTCAGCGCGCTACTCAACCCGGGCCGCGTTCCCGAATTCGAAGCCTGCGCCATGACCGGAAAAGGAATATTCGAGACCCTCAAATCGGTGGCCAAGCTGATTCTGGTTGACCTGCAGAAGGGGCGGCGCTGATCCGGCATGGAGGGCAGGATTCCCTATCTCAGGGTCGGACCAACACAACTACCTGACATCCTTTTATTTTTTCCCGAAAATATGTATTTTTCTCCCCCATGGGCGGATTTCCTGCTGTAAAATCCTCGCCATAGCCCTCTTCGGACTCGCGCAAAACGCATTAGACATTATTTCAGAGAGTTATCTTGGTCCGACCACAGGGACCGCTATTTACCCGAATTCTCCGACGGATCCTCGGGAATCTGTGCGCCGTGCCACACGGCCACAATCCATACCGCATCATCTTTGACTCGGTAGATAAACCGATAGGGGGTAACAATTACCTCGCGATAGTGAATGTCCGGAAACTCCGGGAGAGTTCGCCCGGACTCGGGATAGTCGATGAGGCGCAGGAGAACCTTTTCGGTCTTTTGCCTAAAAGAAACCGCCGCAGACGGTTTGTCGCGGCGGATATAGGCTAATGCCTGCAGAAACTGATCGCGGGCCGCCGGGGTAAAGACGATCTTCATTGCTGTTCTGCCAACAGGGCATCCGCCTCGGCCAGAACGGCTTCCAAGTCGAAGCCAACGCCAGCCTCAATGTCTCGCTCACCCCGAGCGAGCGATTTCAGGATTTCGAGTTCATGCTGCGTATGCTCGTACTCTTTCATGCTGACCATCACCGCAGCAGCTCTTCCGCGTTGTGTGATGAACAAAGGATCGCGTGAAGCGGACACTCGTTTTATGATACCGCTGGCGTCCTGGCGGAGATCCGAGATGGGAATAATTTTCGGTACTTTTGACATTGGCTGTACCTCCTATTGTACTTCTAAGAGTATCACTTGGAGGTGTGTGACGCAACGGCGGTTTTTTTCTAGGTCTCAGAGGGTCGGACCAACACAACTACCTGACATCCTTTTATTTTATGCCCCAAAATAATTGCAGAAGTTTGCATAAATAATCCGGGTTAGTGCGCAACGCTTCGCTCACCCAAGAGCCATGGTGATCGGCCAACGCTTGCAGCGTGCTCATGCCGGCAGCATCAACCAGAGCATCAGGATCAAGAAGCCGATTACGCCGCCGCTGACCCTGAATTTCACGGTAACCGCCATGAACCCACTCTTGCGGATGACTGACGGCACCAGCGCGGACCATGTTCAGATCGATGTATACCAGGCAGCGCAGTAAATGCTCACCCGATTCTATGGCGGCGGTAGGATAGCGATCTTCCCAGAAAGCGCCTTTGCGTCCTGGGCCGACCTCATCAATCCAATCAATCATCAACCCCGAGTCTGAAATTTGAGGCCAGTTCGCGCATCGCTTCGGCCTGGCCGGTCAGCTCCTCAGCGGCCGCGGCGCTCTCCTCGGCGCTGGCGGTATTCTGCTGGGTCACCTGGTCGATCTGGGAAAGCCCTTGGTTGATCTGGCCGATTCCCGCGGCCTGTTCCCGGGCCGCGACCGCGATGTCAGTCACCAATCCGGCAGAATCGGCCACAGTGTCCAGAATGGCGTCCATAGATTGCGCGGTGCTTTCGGCGATGGTGGCACCGTTGCCGGTTTTGGCCACCGCAGTCTCGATCAGGCTGGTGGTTTGCGCTGCCGCCCTGGCGCTACGCGCCGCCAGGTTGCGCACCTCTTCGGCGACTACTGCGAATCCTTTGCCGTGCTGGCCGGCGCGGGCCGCCTCTACCGCGGCGTTGAGTGCCAAAAGGTTGGTCTGGAAGGCGATCTCCTCGATGGTTTGGATGATCTGGCCGATGTTCTGTCCAGCGGTACGGATTTCCTGCATCGCACCGAGCATCTGCTGCATCTTCTGCTGGCTCTGCAGGGCCGATTCACGAGTACGCTGCGTCAGGCTTTCGGCTTTGCCGGCGTGCCGGGCGGTCCGCTCGGTCTGGGCCGCCATCTGGTTCATCGAGGCGGAAATCTGCTCGAGGGAACTGGCCTGCTCCGTCGCTCCCTGGGAGAGGCCCATGCTGCCCGCCGCGATCTCGCTCGAGCAGGTAGCGATCTTGTCCGCCATCTGCTGCATTTTTCCAAGAGTGCCGGTCAGGGCCTGGTTGGTCTGCGCAAGGGGCTCGCGGATCAGGCCGTGCGCGTGGAAGGTGAAATCTCCCACTGCAAGCCTCTGGAAAGCCTCAAGGATCTCGTCGCGTAGATTTTCGGCGAAGTGATCGAGACTGCGCGCCAACTGGCCGATTTCGTCTTGCCGGCGCATGCCCAACCGGCGCTCGAGGTGTCCCTCTTCGAGGTCTTTGATCATAGCCACGACCTGCTTCAGTGGTCGCGTAATGCTCAGTGTGATGAGGACGCTGGTGAGAATGCCGAGTCCGATGGCGCCGGCGGCAATGGCCTTATTGAGGCGGTCCCCGGTAACGATCTGGTCAGCAACAGCCCGGCGTCGACTATCGAGATTCGCCGCGCTCGCCGCGACCTGTGCGGCCTGCTTCTCGATCTCCGTGCCGACCAGGGCGCGAAGGTTTTCCAGTTCGGCGCTGATGGCCCGATGACTGGCGAAGAAGTCACCGTTGAACAGGTCAAGTGCCTGTTTCTGGTTCCAGTGGACGACGCTTTCCATCCCCAGTACCCCGTCGATGTCGACGGCGATGGATTTGACCGTGGGCGGAAACACGTCGCGAAAAAACAGGCGCGCCTTTTCCCATTCGCTGCCGAGGAGCAGCGAATTCAACTCGAAAGAGGCCTTCCAGAGCTTTTCGTTGGCGGGCGTGGCCCGCTCGAAGGCCGCGGCCAGGGCGGGGAAGGTCTCCGCGTACTTTTCGAATAGCGGGCTGCGCCGGAAAGATTCCAGCGGAGTGTCGGACAGCTCTTCCGGGATCAGTTCACCGATGGAACTTTGCACGAAGATCATGTTGGCGACTTTCAACGCCCAGTAGATCTGTGAGCGCTTCAGTTCGTTGAGGGCGGTCGCCAGATCGTCGTGGCGGGGCTGCCAGGTCGCGGCGATTTTCTCTCCCGCCGCCACGAAGGGCTCGCGCAGTTCGGCCAGGGTGCTGAAAATCTCGGCGCTCTGCGGCAGTTCAGCGGCCATGTCTGCGGTTTCAGGGCTGCCGAGAAAATCTTCCAGATGATCGGTTCCGTCGGCCCCGACAGTCGTCAAAACTTCCGCGTTCTGCGCCATGGCCGCGCTGAGACGGCGCAGGGTAAGGTCGTGCCGCGTTTTCAGATCGTCGATTTTGTCCATCCAGCGGTTCAGCTCGCCGGCGGATTCTTCCGCCTGCCGGGCGTCCTCGACTGCTCGGGCCATCTGCCGGTTGGCTTCAGCGATGCGGTCAGTGGTGACATGAGTGACGGAAAACATGGCTGTCAGGAAAAGCATGATGAGGCCGAAACCCAAACCCATTCGTCTACCGATTGTAATGCGCATGAGATCACTCCCAAAAAATGAAATTCACGTTATTGGTGGAGGCTAATCTCTAATTGTGTGTAAACGATTAGGGTTTTTACGAAATTTGATCCGGGTCGGACTTGCGCAACATCGGGTTACTGCACGATTTTCGGATAAAAATAGCCGCCTCAGAAGCCTTAGTGAGCGCTTTTTGATGGTAAAATGCCCCATCTAAGCGATGAATTTGTAGCGGTTCTGAAACAGGTGCCCGCTGCGGCGATGGCGAAGATTGAAAGTCGTGGCGTGCCCGGTCAGCAACCGGCGCATGAAACGGGACTTTTAGGACTTTTAGGGGACGTTCCTGTCGGGACTTTTAGGGGACGTTCCTGTCGAAAGGACTTTTAGGGGACGTTCCTGTCGAAACGACTATCCCAGCAGAGCCTGCAAATGTGCATCTTCCCGGTACAGTTTCTGCCCCTGACGGGCGGCTTTGCTCACGGCCGATGCCGTATAGCTCAGTCGGGGCCTGATAACCGCTGCCGGTAGCCGCAGATGCCGCATGGCAAAATAGCAAATAACCGCTCTGGCTTTGACATACTGTGGAAAGCGACAGGGCAATGCCAAATCTGCGGCGGAGAGCTGGTAATAACCGGCAACCAGGGCGATCAG
>JAXHUR010000051.1:0-23463 GCA_034189505.1 Thermodesulfobacteriota bacterium
AGAACATTCCCGACTTCAACAAGATTTCCGACACCCGCGTGGAGCTGGTCGGGATCATCAAGATCTAACTGGAGGATTCAAACATGAGCATCTCACGCGAGACATTCGACCCGACCAAGAACTACAAGCGCATCCGCTACCATCAGGATCGCGACCTGCTGGATTCCGAACTCAACGAGCAGCAGGACATCATCAACCTGGAGCGGCGCAAGATCGCCGACATCCTGTTCAAGGAAGGCTCCATCATCATGGGCCTCGAGGTCAGCGCGGCCGCCAACGTCCTGACCATGGCCCCGGGCGTGGTCTACATCGACGGCCATCTGGAACAGGTGAGCGGCGCGACCCTGACCTATGATCCGGCCACCACCAGCGGGGCCGATTACGTCTATGTGGAGCTGCTGAAGTACAACTACGGCTACACCCAGGACCCGGCCCTGATCAATCCGGCCACCGGCGAGCCCACCGCCGAACGGGAAAAATGGGTTCTTTCTCTCAAGGCGACAGACACCAGCGGCCAGACGCTGCCCAACAACGTGGCCGAGCGCCGGGTGATCCCGATCTACAAGTTCGACCGGGAGAGCGGCGATGTCACGCCCACGGTGCAGGAGAAGTCCAACCTCTACCTGCGGGATCTGCTGGGCACGCTGCCGGGCAGCCGGATCACCGTCTCCTCGATCACCGAGGACCAGCTCTCCTTCGCCGCCGCCGAAGGGCTCAATTCCCTGATTCAGAATCTGGCCGAGCGCACCTTCGACCAGGCCGGAAGCTATCTGGTGCGGGGCTTCGACACCTTCATCGGCGGCGTCGACGACGACAGCGTGGAGGCGATCACCAACGCCGGACGCGCCTACATCCAGGGCTTCCGGCATCAGCGCGATCTGCCCACTTCGACCCTGGTGCCCAAATCCATCGCCACCAAGTCGGTGCGCGGGGAGCAGAAGACCTTCGACATCAACAAGCACCGCTATCCGGTCAACTCCACGCCGCTCAAGGAGACGACCCAGGTGGAGGCCATCGTCGAGATTACCCGCAACGTCACTCGCGGCTCGGTGGGCGGCGGCGAAGACCTGCTCGACCCCAATCCCGTGGTGGACATCCTCGAGGTCAGCCAAGGGGCGACCATCTTCCAGGAGGGCGTGGACTGGCAACAGTCGGGCAACCATGTCGACTGGCTCGGCTCCGGCAACGAACCGGCCATCGGCACCACCTACACGGTGCGCTGGACCTACACCAAGCAGATGGTCAAGGGCACCGACTACGTGGACAGCGGCTGGTTCGGGCAGGCCAACCATCCGGCGGCCGGAAACTACTTCTATCTGGTGACTGCCTACAACGCCACCGGCGAGACGGCCTTCAACGCCGCTGCGGTCATCGCCCGGGCAACCGCCGCCGGGGAGATGAACAAGCTCTCCTGGCTGCCGGTCAGCGGCGCGACTGGCTATCGCGTCTACCGGGCCGCCACCAACGGCGCACGCACCGACTACAAGCGCCTGATGGAACTGGGCAGCGAGGCGCTATCCTACGTCGACGACGGCGTCGAGGAGATCGGCACCGTTTCGCCTCCGGCCACCAACACCGCCGGGCTCACCATGTCGCCAGTGCAGCTCGAGCTGGGTAACCTCAACGTGATCAATTTCGGGCGCGGCAGCCTCGGCGATCAGCCGGTGAACGGCTCCAACTGCAGCCTGGACTACGACTATTACCTCGGCCGCCGCGACATCGTTTACGCCACCACCACCGAGATCAAACGGCTGGAAGGGGCTCCGGCGGATTTTCCGAAGCTGCCCATCGTGCCGGAAAACGCCCTGGGGCTGTGCAGCATCGACTGCCCGCCCAACTCCACCGACATGGAGATCCGCAACTTCGGCCTGACCCGCATCACCATGGACCAGATCCACGACATCATCCAAGACGTCGAGGACCTGAAGTACAACGACGCCCAGTACCAGATGAACAACGAGCTGCAGAACCGGGACGCCCAGACCAAGAAAGGCATCTACTCGGACGACTTCTCGAACACCGCCCAGTCAGACATCTACCACGCCGAATGGGACGCCCGAGTCAACGAGATCGCCCGTTTCGTCGCGCCGGACCGCATTCCTCACTCCACGGTGCTCTCGGTCGATCAGGCGGGCAGCAACGCGAGCTTCTTCGGCAGCCTGGCACTGCTGCCGGGCAACGAGACCGTGCTGGTGGAACAGAACGACTGGTCCGAGGAGCGGAACATCAACCCCTACGCCGTGTTCGACAAGCCCCCGGCCATGCTGCAGATCACGCCCAACCTCGGGCGGCGCGGCCAGACCGGCATCGCCGTCACCGGCATCAACTTCACCCCGAGCAAATCCGGCATCGTACTGCGCTGCGACGGCCAGGTGATGGCCAGCAACCTGATCAGCGACGAGGCCGGTCGGGTCAGCGCCTCCTTCACCATCCCGACCAACGCCCGCAACGGCAACCGCATCGTGGAGATGGCCGACGGCGTCTACTCGGCCCGGGCCAGCCTGCAGATCAACGATCCGCTGGTCATCACCCGCATCGAGCGCATCATCGAGAACCGCATCATCCGCGTGCCCGTGGTGCAGGTGGTCTGGCGCACCCAGACCATCTTCGTGCCCCGCGATCCGCTGGCCCAGACTTTCAGCTTCACCCAAAACCAGGTGATTTCCAGCATCGGACTGCAGTTCACCGCCAGGGACCCGAGCATTCCGGTCACGGTGCAGATTCGCGGCGTCACCACCGGTCTGCCCAACGGCGTGGTGTTCGCCGAGAAAGTGCTGGCCCCGAACGAGATCAGCCTGAGCGGCGAGACCCGCATTCGCTTCGACGACCCGTTCTACGCCGAGGCCAACACCAGCTATTCCGTGGTGCTGCTGACCAACAGCACCAATTACAAGGTGCGCACCGCCACCCTGGGCAAGATGGGCCGCTGGGGCATCATCACCCGGCAGACCTATATGGAAGGCGTGCTGCTGGAGAGCTCCAACGCCGAGACCTGGACGCCGCTCAACGGCTCCGACCTGGCGATGAAGATCTACGGCTACAACTTCCAGTCCGAGGGGATGATTCGCTTTCAGCCGATCACCGGCGTGCAGTTCTCCGACATCAACCTCGACGAATACTCGGCCATCCCCCAGGGTACCGGTCTCGACTGGGAATACTCCACCGACGGCGGCGTGACCTGGGACGCCATGGTTCCCGCCGAGGAGGAACGGCTGCCCAACCTCGCCACCCGGGTCCAGATCCGCGTGCGCCTGAGCAGCTCGCTTTCCAACGACACTCCGGCCATCAACTTTCGCGACGTCAACCTGGTGGGCTACCTCAACAAGACCACCGGGGCCTACCTGACCCGCGAGAACGAGCTGACCCAGGGTGTGGAATCGACCAAAGCCTATGTGCAGATGCAGATCCCCAGTGGCACCACCCTGCAATGGTTCGCCAGCAACGACGGCGGCCTGACCTGGGAGGCGATGACCATCCAGGACACCCGGCCCATCGACGAGAACTGGACCGAGTACACCCTGGTGCGCACCTTCACCGACAACACCGGCAACAAGGTGCGCTACAAAGCCGAGATGACCGGCACGCCGCTGATCTACCCGCGCATCCATTCGCTGGGCGCGACCCTGAGCTAAGGAGGCACGGCCATGATCGTTCGACGCAAAGGCGGCCTGACCGAGTTCATTCCCTCGCCGCAGGAGAAGCGCGACGGGCTGATCCGCGACCATGCCCTGGGCCTGCTCGAAAACCTGCACCAGCGCCTGGCGCGGCTGGAACGGGCATCAAAGCTCCCGGCCGACGAAGCGGAGGCCTTCACGGCGCTGCTGGCGCGGATGCGGGCCGACGAGTCGCGCAACCTCGAGCTGCACGCCAGCCTGATCACCGCTGATACCGCCTCCGGCTGACCGGCTCACTGCCACCGCCAACCCAGAAACCCCGGATACGGCCAGCCCGTTCCGGGGTTTCTGCCGCCTGTGCGCCGCCCAATCCGGCCTAGTTCGCAAGTCATTGAAAATAAACGTGTTAAATGTCGGCTTCGGCTGTTCTTCTACTTGATTTGTGTCCGGAAAGAAGCATTCATGGTGTAAGCGGAGGCTAAAAAGCCTTGCCTGACAACGACTTAGAAGCGCCACGAACGACGGAGGCACGCATGAACCTGAAAGAGATCCACTACGGGATCGAGATCGAGACCGTAAAACGCACCCGGGAACAGATCGCCTGGGCCATCCACTCGGTGGTGGGCGGCACGGTCCGCCATGTCGGCATCCCCAGCAGCTATGACCCCTGGGAGGTCGAGGACCTGCGCGGCCGCGTCTGGAAGGTGGTGGGGGACGCCTCCCTGACCAGCGTCCCGGCCCATCTGCGGGCCGAGGTGGTCAGCCCGGTGCTCGGCTACGACGACATCCCGCAACTGCAGGAGGCGGTCCGGGCCATCCGCCGCGCCGGAGGCAAGATCAACAGCCAGTGCGGCATCCACATCCATATCGACGCCGCGCCCTTCGACGGCAGGCACCTGGGTAACCTGGCCAAGATCATCTACAAGCAGGAGCCGCTGATCCTCCACGCCCTCGGCATCAGCCGCGACCGGCTCAACCGCTACACGCGGCCGGTGAGCGACGAGCTGATCCAGCGCATCGAACAGCATCGCCCCCGCACCAAGGACCAGCTCAACCGCATCTGGTACGGCTATCACAACCGCCAGCCCCAGCACTACGACAACAGCCGCTACCACGGGGTCAACCTGCACAACATCTGGTACCGGGGCACGGTGGAGTTCCGCTGGTTCGAGGCGACCCTCCACGCGGGACGGATCAAGGCCTACCTGCAGTTCTGCCTCGCCGTCGCCGCCAAGGCGCTCAACGGTCGGGCCGCCTCCAGCCGCAAGCGGGACTTCGATCCCCAGAGCGCCAAGTACGACTTTCGAGTCTTCCTGCTCCACCTCGGCCTGATCGGCGACGAGTTTAAGACCGCCCGCAAGCATCTGATGGCCAACATGCCCGGCGACGCCGCCTTCAAGAACGGACGGCCTAAACCGGAGGAGGTCCTTCCGGACGAAACCACCACTCACACCAACGAGGCCGGGCAAGTTCCCGGCCTCACTGTTTAAGGAGGGGCTCCATGAAAATTCTGATCCGCTCCACCCGGCTTTCCGGCGAACCGATCCCCGGCAGCGGGGAAACCCTGCAGGCCGCCGACTGCCTCGAAGTTGTCGAGTTGATGCGCGGCCAGACGCCGTTTACCGCCAGCCGAGCGCCCCGGGACTACATGACCGAGGTGCTCTCCGGCATCGAAGGCGGTCCGACCCAGCCGTTGCCGGAGGACGCCGCCGCTGCGGCCGCCGAGTTTCTCACCCGCCTGGCGCGGCACGGCCTGATCGAGTTCCTGCCCGACGACAAGGCCAGCGATCCCTGGCCGGAACGATTCCTCGAAGCCCTGGAAACGGTGCGGCTCTCCGGGCGCACCAACATGCTCGACCACCTGGAGGTGACCCGGCTGACCGCCGAGATGGGCTACCCAGAGGTGGCCGAGTGGCTGACGGGCCACCGGCGCGAGTACGCGGCCTTCGTCCTCGATGGGACAAGACCGCTCGGCAAGAACTTCGGCGGCAAGGAGGACCCGGCTCCATGTGCGGACAAGTAGGCATCATCTTCGGCCGCAAGCGCAGACGGCCGGACGAGCAGGATTACCTGCGCGAGGTCTTCATCCGCATGCTGCTGCACAGCGAGGAGCGCGGCCCGCACGCCTCCGGTCTGGCCTGGCTCAAGATCGACGGCAGCCACCGGATCTTCAAGCGGCCGATGCGGGCGCACGAACTGGTCTACGAGAAGCCGTTCCAGGAGCTGCTCGGGCAGGTCGACAACGAGACCACCATCCTCATGGGCCACACCCGCTGGCGCACCCGGGGCAACGAGTTCAACAACCGCAACAACCATCCCATCCGGGCCGGGATCGTCATCGGTACCCACAACGGCACCATCTACAACGCCGATTATCTGTTCCGCCGTCTCGGGCTGCCGCGCTTCGCCGAAGTGGACAGCGAGCTGATCTTCCGCCTGGCCGACCGCTTCGCGCCCGAAGGCCCCATCGACCAGGAGGGCCTGAAGAAGGCGCTCGCCCTCTGTCGCGGCCAGATGAGCGCCGTGCTGGCCTCGCGGCTCGACCCCGGCACCATCACCGTGCTCAAGGGCAACAAACCGCTCTGCCTGCGCATCCACCGCCAGCACCGGGTGGTGCTCTACGCCTCGGAGCCAGCCTTCATCGACTTTGCCGTGGACTTTGATCCGGGCTGGCGCGAGCTGGAGGTGCCGCCCATGACCATGCTCACCATCCGCCACAAGGATGTGCGGGCCATCGAAAACAGCGAATTCCGCTTCATACCCCAGGAGCGCAAAGGGACACTGCCCGAAGGAGTGAATGCATGAACATTGGAGAACCATCAAAGCTGAACACAAATCCGGAAGACAGTCCCGAGACCATCCTCCGGCTCTTCGTCTACGGCACCCTGAAACGGGGCTATTGGAACCATCAGCGCTTCTGCGCCCAGGCCCGCAGCATCGAACAGGCCGTGGTCTGGGGCAGGCTCTACCATCTCCACGCCGGGTTCCCGGCCATCGAGGTGCCGGAAGGCCTGATCCTGGCCCGGGGCAGTGTTGATCCATTGGCCGACGCCCGCAGACAGCAGGAGATCGGCACGCCGTGCTTCGGACGCCCGACCGGCGACTGGAATCTGATCCACGGAGAGCTGGTGACCTTCACCGACCCGCAACGCGACCTGCCGCCCATCGACCGGCTGGAAGGCTTCCGGCCCGGCGGGCACAGCATGTACCAGCGGGTGATGGTGGCGGTGCTATGCGGTCGCACCTCGATTCCAGCCTGGACCTATTGGATTCCATGCCCGCCTTACGCGGAAAGAGTCGCCAGTGGCCAGTGGTTACGCCCGTGAACCGATCTTTGCGGCCTTATCCGGATTATTGGTTTTCCGCTTGACACAAGGAGCCAACGCGCGTATTGGTTAGAATATAACGTCATAAAATGAACATGCCGTCACGTTTTTAAATGTTCTATGCTGCCAAGGAAACGGAGGTCAGGCAATGCAAGATGAGAAGCTCCCACGTCGGGAAAGAGAAAAACGCAGACATCGTCGGCAGATGCTTGCCGCTGCACTCGAGCTTTTCTCGAAGAAAGGATACCACAACGTATCCATGCACGAGATTGCAGAAAGAGCAGAGTTTGCCATCGGAACGCTTTACAAATTCTTCAAGAACAAGGAGCACCTCTACAAGGCCCTCATGATGGAAAAGGCAGCGGAATATCATCATACCCTGAGCGGAGTCCTTTCGAGGGAAGGTGACGTCCTGACTATTCTCAAAGACTACATTTCCGCTAAAGCGGGGATCTTTGCCGATGACGTTGCCACGTTGCGGCTCTATTTTGCTGAAACGCGGGGTGCGAGTTTCAACATCAAGGCCGGTCTCGATCAGGACATTCGCAAGCTTTATGACGAACTGGTAGAGCAACTGGCTTCGACACTGGAAAAAGGTATTCGCAAAAACGTGCTTCGCGATCTGAACCCCTACTATATGGCCGTGGCCCTGGAGGGAATCACCAACGCTTTTCTCTTCTGTTGGCTGGAAGATCCGGAACGGCATTCATACAAGGCGAATGCCCCGGTGATCAGTGACATGTTTCTCAAAGGGGTGATGGCCGAATGAAAAAAGCCTTAAGGATAACAGCTCGCACCATGGTTATGCTTCTGGTGGGAGGTGGATTGCTGCTGACAGCGGGTTGTATTTCTATTAGCGCTGCCGCCGAGCCGTTGCACGGCCATTCCGATGCAATCGCCGAAAAATCGCCGGAAATAGAAGGCAATCGTCCCTCTGCTCCCGTTGAGGAGCTTCGCAAGCTCGAAAAGGATGGCAATATACACCTTTCGTTAAGCGATTGCCTGAAAATAGCGTTGCAACAGAATTACGATATCCGCCTTACACGGGAAGCCCTGACTCAAGCCAATACAAAGATAACTCAGGCCAGATCGGCTATGCTCCCATTTTTGGGGGCGGAGGCTTCCTATACACGACTGGACGAGGAGTTGAGTTTTGCAATGGGACCGCAATCATTGACCTTCATGGATCGTGATCAATACAAGGCGGGGCTCGTCATCCGGCAGCCCATTTTCACGGGAGGGCGATTGAATGCGGCGCGCAAGGCATCCCAGTATTCACGAGACGCTCAAGCTCAAGAGAACAGGGCCGTTGAAGAGGAAGTCGTTTTCCAGGTTACACGCGCTTATCGGACCGCACAGTTGGCCGAAGCGTTTCAAGGTGTTGCCGTGGAGGCCGTCGATCTTCTCAATGTGCATGAACATGACGTGGCGATTCTGGTGGAGAAAGGGGCGAATCCGGAAATTGACCTGCTTCGCACCCGAACGGAACTTGCCAATGCCCGCAAAGATCTGAATGGCGCTGACAACGCCGTCGACCTGGCATATTCTGCACTTAAGAACTTGCTGAGCATGCCCCTTGAAGAATCAGTCCGTTTGACGGAAGCCTTGGTGCGGTCGCCCGGGCCGGGGGCGGATCTTTCGTCTCTCACCGAGTTGGCCCTTTCGCAACGTCCCGAACTGTCTGCAATGGATTCCAAAATGGCAGCTGCGGAGCAGGCGCTTAAAGCGGCCAGGGGAGAATACCTGCCTACCATTGCCCTGGAAGGGCGTTACGAATATATGGAAGGCGATTTTCGGGATCTGGAAGGCGGAGAGCATTGGACGGTTGGAATAGGGGCGCAGTTTCCCCTCTGGAATTGGGGGAAAACCGCTGCCAAGGTCAGAGAGGCGGGATCGCAACGGGCTCAGGTAAAAATCCAGCGAGATAAAACGACAGATCGCATTCGTCTTGAAGTGCGCCAAGCCTTCCTGGACCTCGGAAAAGCAGAAAAGAATATCGATGCGGCTGAGAGTGCACTGAAGACAGCCAGGGAGGCTTACCGCCTGGCAAGAGCCAGCTACCGGGCAGGAGAAGGCACAAATACCGACGTGCTGGACGTTCGTACGGCCTTAAGTCGAGCTGAAGCGAATCACACACAGGCTCTTTTTGATTACAACGTTGCCCTTGCCGCCCTTCATCGAGCGGTGGGCGTAATGGTGATAGAGCCGCCTGATATCAAGGAAAAGGAGTCTGCCGAATGAGACGAAGAGGAGTCTATATATCCATTGCTATTGCGGCTGCTGTTATTGCGTTCTTGGCTGTCCAAGTTTCCAGGAAGCAATGGCAAAAAGATGAAGATCCGAACGCGGCGGGCAAGGCGTTGCCTGTCACAATCGCATCTGTTGTCCCGCACGAATTCGCTGATGAAATCAGCGCCGTCGGCACCTTGAAAGCCCGAGACACGAGTCCGCTAAGCCCCAAGGTGGCAGGAACGGTGAGCCGGGTTCTGGTTGATATCGGTGAGCGCGTCAATGCCGGTGAGGTCGTTATAAAACTGGACAGAACAAACTATGATCTCGGCGTCAAGCAGGCCCGGGCGGCGCTAGCAGCTGCGGAAGCAGCAGTTCCGCAGGCTGAAGCCCATTTTGAACAGGCCGAGAAAGAATACCGACGCGCAATCGAACTGCTGAAGGAAAAAGTGATTCCGCAAAGTCGCTTTGATGCATCAGAAGCGGCCTTTAAAAGCGCCAAGGAAGCGGTGTTCTACGCCCGAGCACAGAGGGACCAGGCAAAGGCCGCCTTGGAGACAGCGCTGGAACATCTCAAGGATGCAGATATCCGATCGCCTATCGGCGGCGCTGTCGTGGAGAGAAATGTGGAAATCGGTCAGGCGGTCGCTCCCGGCGGCCGACTTCTGCTAATCGTGGACCAAACATCTCTGAACCTGGATGTCGATTTGCCGGAAGCAGACATTGGCCGGATTGTCGTTGGAACTGTTGCGCTGATCACGACAGACGCCTTCCCGGGACATGAGTATTCAGGGAAAGTAACCGTTATCAATCCATTGGTGGACCGAAAGACGCGTACTTTCCGCATGAGAATCGAGGTGCCGAATCCGTCCGGGAAGTTGGTGGACGGAATGTATGCCAGGGTGAAGCTTTCGGCAGAGAAAAGAAGGTCCCTTGCCGTTCCCCGTGAAACCTTGCAACGCCTCCCCGGCAGCGGCACCTATTACGTTTTTGTGGTGGAAGGAAATAAGGCCCATAAGCGAACGGTCGAAATTAGGGCCATGGATGACCAATTTGCCGAAGTGATGGGCGGCTTGGTTGAGAATGACAAAGTGGTCACCAGCGGAGCGGGACGTTTACAGTCAGGCATGGAGGTAAGCGTGCAAGATATTTTGAACAAGAATGGGACGGATAACTCTGGGGGACAACTTTTCAAGAAGAACGGCGGTGAACATGTCGGACGATAGCTCAGGTTTTCCGAAAAATATCGGCCTGGCTCTGGGTAGCGGCTCCGCACGGGGATGGTCTCATATCGGTGTATTGCAGGCACTAGCTGAGGCAGGAATAGAAATCAGGTACGTCGCCGGCACCAGCATTGGTTCGTTGGTAGGGGCCGCATGTGCCCTTGGCAAAATGGATGTGCTGGAAAATTTTGCCCGTCAGCTCGACTGGAAACAGATTGTTTCCTTCCTGGATGTAACTTTTCCGAGGTCGGGACTCATTGATGGAAAGAAGATCAGCGATTTCTTTCGTTCTCATGTTCGAGAAATGAACATTGAAGAATTACCTCTCCGCTATTGCGCGGTTGCCACCGACCTGGCCACGGGTCGTGAGGTCGTGTTGAACAAAGGGGACCTCATAGAGGCAATCCGCGCGAGCATCTCGGTTCCGGGCATTTTCACGCCGGTCAGGAAAAACGGCGGCTTTCTGGTGGATGGAGGGCTGGTCAACCCCGTGCCGGTGAGCGCTGTCAGGAAAATGGGAGCGGATTACGTCATCGCTGTTGATTTGAACCATGACATTATCGACAAAAGGAGTACCGCCGGCATCGCTCCGGTTGATTCATCGGTGGCAGGTATGGTTGTTCAGCCCCAGCCCGCAGAATGGAGAATCGCGCAGGATCTGACCAACAGGCTCAGCGAATTCGGTTCGCCCGCGTTATCGCAAGTGCGCCAGTGGCTGCAAAGGGACCCCGTGCCAAATATCTTTGATGTGTTGACGACTGCAATCAATATTATGGAAGTGCAGATCACCGCAACAAGATTGGCAACCGATCCGCCCGATCTGCTGATTCGGCCGAAGCTGGGGGATGTTCGTTTTCTCGAATTCCATCGGGCCGAGGAGGCCATTGCCGAGGGGTACCGAGAAGCCATGGTGCAGCTCAAAGAAAGATGGAAGTGTGCCGCCAAAAGAGATTTGCCAGGAGGTTTTTTACCGGGGAGGACGGAAGATGGGAATTAATATTTGTCAGTTACAAGAAAAACGCCTCGTTGATCGTCTGCGTTCTCTGAGGGTCAAAGGAGAAGTGATCGAGAAAAAAAGAATGGAATCATTCAGTGGACGGCCCGAAAGGAAGATTGTCGTTGTCAAGTTCAAGAACAGGATAATTGAAACAAACCTTGATGACGCAGAATTCGAACGGACTGAGATCGGGGAACGGATTTGGTTCTCTCCTCCGGTCCCTGATCGTGATCCGTGCACTTGCCATCTATTCGTCTGGCTGATTGTTGGAATCACATCTGGGGCACTGGCAATCTGGGCCATCACAACCCATTTTCCTGGAAAAACCGCCGCTATCCTTTCTCTTGTCGCAGCAGGTTGGATCAGCGTTATTGCCTGGGCCAGGATATGTTCGCACGAGCAAAGCAAATGCCTTCGGGACCTTAAGACGGAAGTCGACTTTTTTGAAGCTGACGGTGACGACAAGCAAGGGGAACAGAAATGAAATTACCGGAGATATCCGTCCGCAGGCCGGTCACGACCGTTATGGTTTTCGCTGCCATTACATTGCTGGGTTGCGTGGCTTTTTTCAGGCTCAACCTCGACTTGTTGCCGGATATTGAACCTCCGGCCGTGAGTGTCATCACACCCTATCCGGGGGCTTCCGCCACGGATGTTGAGTCGGAGGTGACCAAGTACCTGGAAGACCAGCTTTCCACCACACCGAATCTCGACCGGCTGGAGTCAAAGTCCAAAGACAACATCGCCATCGTCAATTGCATATTCAACTGGGGCACCGACCTGGATGTTGCGGTCAACGATATCCGGGAGAAGATCGATCTTGCCAAGCCGGACCTTGCCGATGGAGCGGAAGACCCCTTTATCTTCAAGTTCAGCAGTTCCATGGTGCCGGTGCTCATCATGACGGTGACGGCGGAAGAAAGCAGTCCCGATCTTTACAGAATTGTGGACAAGCAGATCGCCGATCCGTTGAAGCGTGTGCCCGGCGTGGGCGCTGTCGTCTATATCGGCGGTCAGGAAAGACAGATCAATGTGCATTTCGACCGCGAAGCAATAGATGCTTATCACATTTCCGTCCAGCAGATCAGAAATGTTCTCGCCGCTGAAAACCTGAACCTTCCGGTGGGCACCGTCAAGATCGGGAGGAATGAACTCCAGATCAGAGTGGCGGGGCGCTATCGGGATGCAGCGGAAATCGCAAATACGGTGATCGGAAGCAACGGCGACGCGCTTGTGCGGCTCAGAGACGTGGCCACGGTCACCGATGCCTTTGAGGAGCCGCAGGAGTGGGCGCGTTCCGGCAAGCTTCCTGCGATTGCCTTGATTATTCAGAAGCAGTCCGGGACCAACACCGTCAACGTGATCGAAGCCATAAAAGATCGCCTCAAGACACTGAAGACCGAAGTGCCGGCGGATATCGAAATCCACGGGATTCTGGATAACTCAGATCACATTTATGCGATGATCAATAGTTTGACCGAAGCCGCCGTCGTCGGAGGCCTTTTGGTCATTGTCGTCTGTTTCCTGTTTCTCCGGCGGTTTCGCACCAGCCTGGTCGTCTCAATGGCAATTCCTTTTTCGATTATCGTCGCCTTTATCGGCCTCTTCGTCATGGATTATACCATCAACGTCATTTCCATGATGAGTCTTGCCATTGCTGTGGGAATGGTGGTGGACGATGCCATCGTCGTACTTGAAAACATCGTGCGGCATGTGGACGATGGCAAGCCTCCGCAGTTGGCCGCCGTGGAGGGAACATCCGAAGTGGGTATGGCGGTAGCCGCGTCAACATTGACCATTGTAGCTGTCTTCGCCCCTCTTCTCTTAGTGAAAGGGATCGCCGGCATCATCTTTGGTCAGTTGGCGTTCATGATCTTGATTACGATTCTGGCCTCGCTTTTCATTTCATTGACGTTGACCCCCATGGCTGCTTCCCGTTTGCTCCGTTCACGGGATCAAAGAAAGCTCAATCCGGTATTTGTATGGAGCGAGCGTTTGCTGAATGGAATCGAAGCCGGTTATTCTCACGTCCTGGGATGGGGACTAAGGCACCGTAACATTTTGCTTTCACTTATAGTTATTGTATTTATCGGCAGTCTGGCACTGATTCCTTTGGTCGGTACGGAATTTTTCCCCGAAGTGGATTCGGGGGAAGTGGAGGTGGTCCTGGAGATGGCGCAGGGCACCCGAGTGGAGGTCACGGCCGGAACCACGGAAGAAATGCTCAACGCGGTGAACGCCATTCCGGAAATGGAAGCCTCCTATGCCCTGGCAGGTCAGACCAAGAAAGGATTTTTAACAGCCCTCGGTTTTGAAGAGGGAACCGGCATCGGTCGCATCGGAGGGCGTCTCATTGATAAAAAAGAACGGAGTCGCCATGCCAAGGAGGTCGCTTCGGAGCTTCGTGAGCAGGTCATAAAACTGCCGGGCGTTGAGAATTTTTCCGCCAGCGCCGTAAGCGTCATCCAAAAGGCGTTCCTGGGAGGCGGCCGGCCTATCAGCATCGATATTCTGGGCCATGATATCGAGACGACCGACAAAGCCGCCGCAAAGATCCAGCGCATCGTGGAAACCACACCCGGCGCAGTGGATGTCTCTGTCAGCAGAAAGAGACCACGGCCGGAAGTGCGGATTTGTCTTGACCGGGATAAGGCGGCATCCCTGGGATTGAATGTGGCGCTTGTCGCCGACGCATTGAGGACCAACTACTATGGATTCGATGATACGAAGTTCCGGGAGGCGGGTGACGACTTCGACATCGAGTTGCGACTGAAAAAAGACCAGCGGGAAACGATTCGTGAAATCGGGGAAACCCCCATCACCACCCTGACCGGTCAGACCATTAAGCTCCGGAACGTCGCGTCTGTTCGGGAAACCTTTGGGCCCGTGGAGATCGACCGGAAAAACAGGACCCGCGTCACAAAGGTTCAGGCGGGCGTCCAGGGCAGGGTTCTGGGGGATGTGGTACGGGATGTTCGAGAAAAGATGGCCTCTCTTGACCTGCCTCCCGGCGTTTCCATCGAATGGGGCGGGGAGGTGGAGGAACAGCGAAAAGCGTTCCGCGACCTGACCCTCCTTTTGATTCTGGGAATAGTCCTTGTCTACATGGTCATGGCAGGGGAGTTCGAGGATTTCGTTGATCCATTCATCATCATGTTTTCGGTTCCTTTCGCCTTCGCCGGAGTGATATGGGCCTTCGTTGCCACGGCCACTCCGCTCAACCTGATGAGCTTCATCGGGGTAATCATGCTCATGGGCATTGTTGTAAAGAACGCCATTGTGCTCGTGGATTATACCAAGCAACTGAGAGCAGGTGGGATGACGCTAAACGAAGCGGTGGTCACGGGCGGAAAAACACGCCTGAGGCCGGTGCTCATGACGAGTTTGACCACCATATTCGGCATGGTCCCATTAGCCCTTTCCAGAGGGGAAGGCTCTGAAATATGGAATGCACTGGGCATCACGGTCATTGGGGGACTGTCGGTCAGCGGCCTTGTGACATTGATTCTGGTGCCGCTAATGTATTCGCTGGTTCACCGGGGTAAAGCAAAATGACGGCCGATGTTGTAAACTTCTTCTTTTCTTTCTCCTTTTTTTCCATTCTTGGATGGATGCTGGAGGTCTCCTATCGTTCCGTGCGTGACAAGCGGTTCGTCAATCCCGGCCTCCTGAAGGGGCCGTATCTCATCCTTTACGGTGCCGGCGCAGTGATGCTTATGGCAGCGGTTTCATTGCTGCAGGAATCCAATTGGGGAACCAAGGCCTTCGCTTATTTCATAATCACAACCGGACTCGAATTCGGCTCCGGATTGGTTGCTCAATACTTTTTCCAGATCCGTCTGTGGGACTATTCGGACCAAAGATTTAATTACAGGGGGCACATCTGTCTAAAATTCTCCCTGTACTGGATACTGCTGGCCTTCGCTTTTGAATATGCCGTTTTGCCCCCCTATCAAAGCATGCTCGTCCTGCTTTCACCGGTCTTCAAGTGGATAGTGGCCGGAGCAACGATCTCAATCATGTCGATGGATTTCCTGGCGGTTGCAGCCGGGCGTTTCCTCCGCCTGACGCCGGAAGAGAAAACTCTGATGGAGGCGGAATTCGTCAACACGGCAAGGCCGCTTCTCGATCTGCCGGAGGTTGCAAAACTGGCGCAGTATAACCATCACAGGGGGAAAACCCGATTGGATCATGTGGAGGAGGTGGCCTGCCTGAGCTTTCGCTGGGGAAAAAGACTTTCCCTTGACACCCGGGCGATTATCCGGGGTGCGTTGCTGCACGATCTTTTCTACTATGACTGGCTGCATGACGGACCCAGGCTGCACGGTTTCCGGCACCATACTATCGCTCTTGAGAACGCCCGCAGCATCACCGGTCTTACCGAAAAAGAAGCGGATATTATTAAAAAACACATGTGGCCGCTTACTGTTATACCGCCGCGCCATATGGAATCGCTGGTGGTTTCTCTGGTGGATACCTTTTGCTCTGCAAGGGACTATCTGAGCATGAAGAAACAAGACAAACCCACAGAGGCGGCCTCCCGTTGCGTTCATCCGGAACCGGGAGATGAAAAAAGATGAAGAACCATGCAGAAAGTCTCTATTTTGCCGGGATCGATATCGGTTCAACTACAGCCAAGGCGGTTATCCTGGATAAAGAGGGTGGCATGGTATTTTTCCGCTACTGTCGTCATCAGGGCAAAACAGTGGAAACAACACGGCGTATTTTCAATGACGCCCTTGAGAAACTTGGCGACGTGGAGCTTGATTTGGCGGTTACCGGATCGGCGGGGATGGGTGCGGCCGAATTCTTCGGCCTGCCGTTCGTGCAGGAAGTGGTGGCCTCCGCGCACGTCATCGAAAAGTTTTTCCCCGAAGCCAGGACATTTATCGAAATCGGCGGAGAAGACTCCAAAATAATATTCTTTGACGGCAGTGGCCGCCCCGATATCCGGATGAACGGAAGTTGCGCCGGCGGGACCGGTGCTTTTATCGATCAAATGGCGGTTCTCCTGGGTGTTGATGTAGCGGAACTGAACGTTCTGGCCGGAAAAGCCACGAATATTTATCCGATTGCGTCGCGGTGCGGCGTTTTCGCCAAAACCGACATCCAGGCCCTGCTGAGCCGCCATGTATCCAGGGAAGATGTGGCGGCTTCCATATTTCATTCGGTCGCCCTTCAGGTGATAACCGCCTTGTCCCGTGGACGGGAGATGGAAAGAAAAATACTGATCGGAGGCGGGCCGCTGACATTTTATCCAATCCTGCGGAAAGCCTTTGCAAATCTGCTCGGCATTGAGCATCCGGATGACCTGGTACTTCCGGATCATCCGGAACTGCTTCCCGCCATGGGAGCGGCCATGGTGCGCAATGGCAAACCATGTCGGGGCCGGATCAGCAATTTTTTATCCATGTCCGAGAGAGGTGTCAGCCGTGCAACCAACAGCGGCACCAAAAGGCTGCCCCCCCTGTTTGCAAGCAATTACGAATTTGAAATATGGCAAAAAAGGCATGAGCGAAATTTGGTTCCCAGGATTGACCTGCCTGAGGCAAAAGGAAAAGATCTTTTTTTAGGTGTGGATTCGGGGTCAACCACCACCAAGATCGTCCTTGTCGATGAGAAAGGCAAACTGGTTCTGAGCTATTACGGCCCCAACAACGGCGATCCCATCCAGGCGGTAAAAAAGGGACTGGCTGAATTCAGAAAAAAGTTTGTTTCTGCCGGCTTTGCCCCGCGGATCACCAGAACGGCGGCCACCGGCTATGGTGAAAGTCTCATAAGAACCGCCTTCGGGTTGGACGACGGCCTGGTTGAGACCATGGCGCATTACCGGGCGGCGCGGCGCTTTGAGCCGGATGTATCCTTTATTCTGGATATCGGCGGGCAGGACATGAAGGCGATCTATATTCATGACAACGCCGTGGCTGAAATTCAGATCAATGAGGCCTGCTCATCGGGATGTGGTTCCTTTATTGAGACGTTTGCCCGTTCGCTAGGGTATAGTGTCCAGGAATTCGCAGAGATTGCATGCGATAGCAAATCACCTTTTGATCTGGGAACCCGCTGCACCATCTTCATGAACTCCAAAGTGAAGCAGGCCCTTCGGGAAGGGGCGACGGTCGGCGACATTTCGGCAGGTTTGGCGTATTCGGTTATCAAAAATGCTCTGTACAAAGTGCTGAAGCTGAAGGACGTCGATGTCCTGGGGGACAAAATCGTAGTTCAGGGCGGAACATTTCGAAATCCAGCCGTATTACGCGCCTTGGAGGTGCTTCTGAACAAGGAGGTTATGAGACCGGATATTTCCGAGCTGATGGGAGCCTACGGTGCGGCCCTGACAGCCCTTGCCAATCATCGTGCGCATGTTGTGGCGGCCGTTGCTCCGCAGCAAGAAGCGCTGAAAGGTCCGGATCGGCCGGGACGGGAGACCGACGACCTGGTTTTTGAGAAATTGGTGATGGGAAGTGGTTTTTCAAAAAAGGAAATCCGCTGCCGGGGATGTGAAAACCAGTGCAGGGTTTTGAAGCTGACTTTCAGCAACGGAAACCATTTTTATACAGGGAACCGATGCGAGCGGCGCTTCAGCAACAATCCGGATGCTCAACGCAAAGGAAGGAACCTGATTGATGATCAGATAAGGCTCCTGTTTGAGCGAAACACGGAACCCGAAGGCGAACCGATTTTCACCTACGGTATCCCCCGCTGCCTGAACATGTATGAAAACTTTCCCTTTTGGTGCGCCTTTTTGACCACATGCGGCTTCAGGGTGGTTCTCTCGTCCGAGTCCAATTTCCAATTATATGAAAAGGGGTCTTCCACTGTCATGTCGGAAAACATCTGTTTCCCCGCCAAACTTGCCCATGGGCATATTTTCGATCTTGCCGGGAAAGACATCGACAGGCTGTTCTATCCGACCGTCGTCTATGAGGAAGAAGAATACGCAGATGCCTTAAACAGTTATAATTGCCCGGTGGTTACCGGATATCCCGATCTATTGAAGAGTGCTGTCAATCCAGAGAAAAAATTCAAAATCCCCCTGGACAATCCATCTGTCAGCTTTAAGGATTTCGGTTTGCTGAAAGATCAGCTTTATCTGTTCTTCAGGCGGTTTGGAATCAATTACCGCACGATATCGGAAGGGGTTGAAAAGGGCGTCAAGGCGCAATCGAATTACAAGACGGAACTCAGGTCCATGGCGAAAACGCTGCTGGTCAGGTCGGAGGCCGAGAGACGGACAACCGTTGTCCTCTGCGGCCGACCCTACCATGCAGACCCGCTTGTCAACCACGGTGTTCCGGATGTATTGACGGAACTCGGCGTGGACGTCGTCAGTGAAACCGCGCTTCCCCTGAATGCAGATACCGTCGCTCTGGAAGATGTCAATGTCCTGACCCAGTGGAGCTATGCCAACAGGCTGTACGCAGCGGCAAGGTGGGTAACAAACACGGCGAATGCCCAAATGGTTCAGTTGACCTCTTTCGGCTGTGGGCCGGATGCGATTTCGGCCGATGAGGTCAAAGAAATTCTGCGCCATGGCGGGAAGATTCATACCTTGATCAAAATGGATGAAATCGTCAACGTGGGCGCCGTCAGGATCAGACTGCGCTCCATGCTGGAAGCGGTGAAGGAAAAGAACGGCAAAACGAGAGCCGTAGGGGGCGGCACAATGCAAACGGGCCGGGCGGTTGTGGGCAAGTCCGGAAAGAGAACCCTGATCGCCCCCTATTTTTCACCCTTCTATTCACCGCTGGTCCCGTCGGCTTTCAGGCCCTTCGGTCACCGGGTTGAAGTCCTTCCGCCCCAGGACAGGGAGTCGGTTGAATGGGGACTTAAAACCATCAACAACGATATGTGCTACCCCTCTGTCCTGGTAGCCGGCGACATTATCAAGGCATTTCAATCAGGCAGGTACGATCCTGAAAAAACCGCTGTCGTCATGACCCAAACCGGCGGTCAATGCCGGGCATCCTCTTACGTGTCGCTTATCAAAAAAGCACTGGCCGCCGCCGGCCTGGATGAGGTTCCGATAATCGCTATATCCAATGAGGAAATCAATGCACAACCGTGGTTTAAAATAGATAAAATGGGGCTGATAAAACGGATGGGCTTGGGAATTATTTTCGCCGATCCCCTGGCCAGGATGTATTTATCAACAATGGTCAGGGAAAAGGTGCCCGGGACATCCAAGAACCTGCATGAAAAATATCTCTTTGAAATGGAAACAGGTATCGAGAATGCAGATTATTATTATCTTCTCAATCTTCTGAAAAGGGCCGTGGCGGACTTCAACCGGGTTGAGATCAACGACAAGACTGTCCCAAGAGTCGGGATCGTTGGAGAAATCTTCGTTAAATATAACTTCTTCTCCAACGGAAATATCATCGACTGGCTGTCCGGCCAGGGGGTGGAAGTGGTTCTTCCTCCTATACAGAATTTTTTCGCCCAGCGCTTTATCAATGAGACCTACGACCAAAAGGCCTTTTTTAAACGTTCTTTGGCGGATCGTATCAAGTACAGGCTGCTGGAGATATACTCAAATTACCATGTCGGCCAAATCGAGCGGATTATGCAGGGATTTCGTTTTTACAGAAAGGCTCATGACTTAAGAAAACTGGCGGCGATAACCGGCGAGGTAGTCAGTTTGGCCAATCAGTTTGGCGAAGGATGGCTTCTTACGGCTGAAATGATCGCCATGCTCAATGAAGGAATCGACAACATCGTCTGTCTCCAGCCCTTCGGCTGCATTGCCAACCACATCACCGGGCGGGGCATGGAAAACAAACTCAGGGAGATGTTTCCTCATCTGAACCTACTTTCACTGGACATGGATGCAGGGGCAAGCGAGGTCAACATGATGAACCGCCTCCATTTTATGGTGACAGCCGCACGGGAAGAGGTGGACCGCGAGGTGGGAACACAGCCGGCGCAGAAGACCGCTCGAAGATTTGCCATTCCCGATGCATGGCCGCGCGAACTGGATTCTTTCAACGCCTACACGTCTTTGGAGGTCGAAAAATGGAGGGCCTGGGCGTCCAACCTGGGACTGTGGGAGAAGACGCGGCAGATGAAGCGCTGGGTCGGCATGTAACCTGCAGCATTGCTGAATTTGACGGTCAGAAGGCAGAGGGCATAACCCTCCGCTCGTCAAACGAGAAGCAGGATGCCGTCGATGCCGGGCGCAAGATCAGCCAGAATCAAGGCACCGAGTTCTACATCCACGGCAAGGATGGAAAGATCCAGAACGTGGAAAGCTCATCTTTTCCGAGATCACCTGGCTTTGCTCCACACGAGCGGCGGAGCTCCAGTCCCATTGGCAGACGGAGTACCCGGAGATCGATATCGCTTCAGCGAAAATCTGGCTCTTCGAGAGGGATAGCTACAGCCCCGAGACCTACTTTGTACTGCCAGTGCATTGCTGGCTTGAGAATTACTATCGCCCCATGCAGGGCCGTTTTGATGCGTTCCTTGAGCGGCATGGCCACAGCGACCAGGCCAAGGCTGTCGTCTATGCCGAACGGAACGAAATTGCCCTTTAGCAAATGCGTTGCGACGTCGAACGCTCGTCTGAGGAAATCGAAGTGGCCGTTCAGGAAATCCGCTTGATTTTTCCTTACCGGCCCTTTATTTTAGGATGTTCGGTTAAAATAAAATAAAGACGAATCTTATTTTAGGTTCGAGGCAGGCAGGATGAAGCGAGAACTCCAAGGCAGATACGTGACCATATCGACGGTGGGTGAGAAGGCCCAGGCCTTCGTGCCCGCGCCGCTGCCGCCACGTCCACCCATCGACTGGACGCCGGAGCTGCGCAGCAAGTTCGACCAGGCGTTGCTCGCGCTCGGGCGGCTGGATAGCGTTTCGACCCCGCTGCCGGACACCTCGCTGTTCCTCTACATGTATGTTCGCAAGGAAGCGGTGCTTTCTTCCATGATTGAGGGAACCCAGTCGTCGCTGTCCGACCTGCTGCTGTTCGAGCTGGATCAGGAACCCGGCGTGCCGCTGGATGACGTGCGGGAGGTCAGCAACTATGTTGCGGCCCTTGACCATGGTCTGCGCCTGCTGGAGGAGGGGCTGCCACTGTCGCTGCGGCTGTTCCGCGAGATTCATGGTGTGCTGCTGACCAAGGGGCGTGGCAGCAATCAGACCCCGGGGGAGTTTCGTCGCAGCCAGAACTGGATCGGCGGCACCCGGCCGGGCAATGCGGCTTTCGTTCCGCCTCCGGCCGAAGAGGTACTGGAGTGCATGAGCAAGCTGGAGCTCTTCCTCCATGACCAGCCGGAGCCGACCCCGGTGCTGCTCAAGGCGGCGCTGGCCCATGTGCAGTTCGAGACGATCCACCCGTTTCTGGACGGTAACGGCCGTCTCGGTCGTCTGCTGATTGCGCTGCTTTTGTGCGAGCAGAAGGTGCTGCGGGAGCCGATGCTCTACCTCAGCCTCTATTTCAAAACACATCGCCAGTACTACTACGAGCTGCTCAACAACGTGCGTATGACAGGTGACTGGGAAGCCTGGCTCGACTTCTTCTCCGAGGCGGTGATCGTCACCGCCACCCAGGCGGTGGAAACGGCGCAGCAACTTCTCGACCTTTCGAACCAGGACCGCGACAAGATCAGCGGTCTCGGCCGGGCGGCTGCATCCACGCTGCAGATTCACCGGGCGCTGATGGAGCATCCCATCGCCACCTCAGGCTCGCTGGTGGAGAAAACCGGCATCACCCCAACGACCGTCAACAAGGCGCTCGGTCATCTGGAGCAGCTCGGCATCGTCAAGGAGTTGACCGCCCAGAAACGCAACCGCCTGTTCAGCTATGCGGGCTATATCGAGATCATGAGTCGCGGCACGGAACTGCCGGGCAGGTAGGTCAATTCGATTCGGTTATGGGAACCGAACCGGCGTCCGAAAACCGGATTCGAAGTTGTTGCGGCTCGACGCCAGGTATCCGTTTTTACTGCAAACCCGTCACCCTCGTCCGGTGCCGGGAAATCAGGGTAGAAAATCGTTTCTCTGGTCTGGTTGGCGGAAAATGGTTGTGTGAGATGACTTCGGCGCATATTATCAAGGCGTTACGAGGAGCGCGGGCTTTGAGACTGTTTTGCGGTAGGTCGGCGTTCCCTCCACCATTTCAAAAAGACAGACCCGTCCACTAACCGCGTCCGGTTGGTGGACGGGTTTTCTTTTTCAGCGTATTGTCAGCGGATTACGCCGCTTTCAGGGTGTCGGCGCTACCGCCCCGATCACTCCCTTTTCGGGAAATCCGTCACACCCCGCTTCTCTTTCGCCTCGAAATTCTCCGCATTCTTACCCCCATTCTCCGGACCTCGTCCGGTGTCCTGCATTTTTTCCTGCAACCGCTGCTCGGCGATCTCGTCGGTTTTCATGATTCCGTCAAACAGATCGTTGATGTCCATGGTCGGTGGCTCCTTGTTGTGGGTTCTGATTGCCTCCCCGCTTACTTACCGGAGAGACGGAGAAAGTGTCGGGCTGCTGCTGAAATATTTTTTCGTGCTGGCCTTCTGAGGGCTTACTTACCGGGTGGCGTTGGGATGTGTCGGCGGGAATTTCAAATTGCCGTGTCGCAGGGGGATTTCCGCAAGGATTTCAAGGTCGCGCTTGACATTTGCGGCCCCATGGATGACATATCAAATGATAAATCGGGCGTTATGAATGGTGCCGCCGGTACATCAGATGACTTCAGCGAGGAGAGATCCATTGGCCGAGCAACACAGCATGGCGAGGCTGGTCCGTGAGCTTCGGGAACTTACCGGTCTGACTCAGGAAAAGTTCGCGGCCAGGCTCGGGGTGACCTTCCCCACCATCAACCGCTGGGAGAACGATCGCGCCAGGCCGTCGCCGCTGGCGCTGGAGAAGATCGAAAGCCTGCTCCACAGCCTGGGGGACAAGGGCGAGGCCCTGCACAAGGAATATTTTGGGAAGGAAGCCTGAGCATGGCCCAGCTTGAACATATCGAAGCCATTGAAAAGCGGCTCTGGAGCGCGGCGGACACCCTGCGGGCCAATTCAAACTACGCCAGTAACGAATATTTTCTGCCGGTCATGGGCCTCGTCTTCCTGCGCCAT
>JAXHUR010000052.1:0-16586 GCA_034189505.1 Thermodesulfobacteriota bacterium
CCATCACTGGCCTGTATCAGCGGCTCTTGACCCTTCCTGACAGCAACGGTAAACTGCGCCATTCATATTCACCAAAAAGGTGTCGTGAATCATTGCGGCACCAAACTGTTTTTCAGGAGATCTGAAATGGCCATCGCGGAAAAAGTTCAGGGATTTATCGATCGTGCGTCCTGGATTCGCAGGATGTTTGAGCAGGGAGCGGCCCTGCGGCAGCGTTTCGGAGAAGAGAATGTCTTTGATTTTACCCTGGGCAATCCCTCGGTGGAACCGCCTGAGGCGTTCAAGCAGGAGCTTCTCGATCTGGCGCAGAATCCTCAGCCCGGCATGCATCGCTACATGAACAACGCAGGATATGAGGAAACGCGCGCCGCTGTCGCGCAGATGCTTGAGCAGAAAAGCAATCTGGCGGTGAAACCCTCGCAGGTGATCATGACCTGTGGCGCGGGGGGCGCCCTCAATGTCGTTCTGAAGACCATCCTCAACCCTGGCGAGGAAGTCATTATCCTGGCACCCTTTTTCGTCGAATATAAATTCTACATCGACAATCACGGCGGAACGCCGGTCGAGGTCTGGACCGACCCTGACACCTTTCAGCCGGACCTCGAGGCAATCGAATCGGCGATCGGCCCCAAAACCCGCGCAATTATCCTGAACTCTCCCAACAATCCGACCGGGGTGATCTATCCCCGCAAAACGCTGGAGCAACTTGGCCGCATCCTTGAGCAGAAAGAGAAGGAGTTCAACCGGCAGATCTATGTCATTTCGGACGAACCCTATGCCCGCCTGAGTTACGACGGCCTTGAGGTTCCCTGTATCTTCAGCGCCGTACGCAATTCCGTGATCGTGACCTCGCACAGCAAGGATCTGGCCCTTCCCGGGGAACGCATCGGCTATCTGGCTGCCAACCCGGAGATGAACGAGGTCGACCTTTTCATCGAAGGCGCGGTTTTCTGCAACCGGGTCCTGGGGTTCGTCAATGCCCCGGCACTGATGCAGCGCCTGATCAGCCATCTGCAGCATGTCAGCGTCGACATTCAGGAGTACCAGGATAAACGCGATATCCTGTACCTGCACCTCTCCAAGCTGGGCTTTGAAATGGTCAAGCCCCAGGGCGGCTTCTACCTCTTCCCACGCTCGCCCCTTGCCGACGACATTGAGTTCGTAAAGCAGGCCCAGAACCACAACATTCTGCTGGTGCCGGGCTCGGGCTTCGGTGCGCCCGGCTATTTCCGCATCGCGTACTGCATCGATCGCTCCATTATTGAGCGAAGCCTGCCGGCATGGGAGAAACTCGCCCGCGAAACAGTGAAGGATTAGCCCGGGTTTAGCGTCGCAAAAAGCCCCAGCCGGTGACCGGATGGGGCTTTTTCATGCACTCGGCTTGAAATCGCGGATGCGAAGCTGCACGCTGCTGCGGCCCTTCCATGTATTGACCTGTGGCGAACAGAGAAAGTCGAGTTCCCCCTGCATCCGTTCGGCCTGTGACGCCATGCCGAAGGCGATGGCATCAATGCGCCTGTCTCCCTGCTGCAGGGAAAGTTTCAGATGCTCGCGGCCGACCGGACGCAGGTTGCACGCCCGAGCCTGCCTGACCCGCAGCACCGGCTCCGGATTGCCGAAACCGAAAGGCGCCAGGCGCTTCAATTCGGCCACCGTCTCGAAGTCCAGTTGCGACAAAGCCCCTTCCACATCATAGTCAAGATTGGGGACCCGCATCTCCTCAGTCACAAGTTCCTGGGCGAGGTCGGCAAACCGGGCGGCAAAACCCTCTATCCTGTCAGCCTTGATAGACAGACCCGCCGCACAGGCATGTCCGCCGAACCCCTCGAGCCAATCGGAACATCTGCACAATGCTTCATAAAGGTGGAACCCAGGGATGGAACGTGCCGATCCCTTGCCAAGACCCTGATCTAATGCAATCAGCACCGTTGGCCGGTGAAATTTCTCCGTCAGCCGACTGGCCACAATGCCGATGACACCTGGGTGCCAACGCTCATCGGCCAGAACAATCCCCCGGCAGTTACGGCCATCAACGTTCTCAAGATGCTCAAGGGCCTGGGTCAACGTGTCCTCTTCGATCCGACGGCGGTCCCGATTGAGTTCATCAAGCCTGCGTGCCAATGGTGCGGCCTTTCGATTCTCCTGACAGAGCAGCAGCTCAACCCCCAGTGCAGCATCCTCGATGCGCCCTGCGGCGTTAAGGCGCGGCGCAATCTGGAAGCCGACGGCCCCGCAGGAGATCTCCCGCACCCCTGCCACATCCCTCAGTGATTGTATTCCGCAGCGGCGATTGCGGCGCATCAGCTCAAGGCCGTGTGCGGTCAGAACGCGATTGACGCCGGTCAGAGGAACAATATCGGCAATATTTCCAAGGGCGACAAGATCGAGTTGGTGACGCAGGTCGGGCTCCGGGCGTTGCTGAAACCACCCGCGGTCCCGCAGGGCCCGCCTGAGCCCCAGCATGAGAAAGAACGCGACTCCTACCCCGGACAATTCCTTGTACGGGAAAGAATCGCCGGGGAGATGCGGATTGACAATGGAGAAGGCCTGAGGAAGCGTCTCGGGCGGCTGATGGTGATCGGTGATGATCAGATCGAGCCCAAGGTCGGCTGCGACCTGTGCCGGGCCGTGCGCTGAGATTCCGCAATCAACCGAAACAATGACGCCTGCGGTGGCGCGATAGGCCTCTCGGATGGCTTCGGCGCTTAATCCATAACCTTCCTGAAGCCGCAGCGGCAGATGAAAATCAACCCGCCCGCCCATAACGCTGATGCATTCCATCAGCAAGGTCGTTGCGGTAATCCCATCCACATCATAATCGCCATGAATTACGATCAATTCATGACGGGAGATTGCAAGGCAAAGGCGCTCAACCGCTTTATCGATACCACCAAGCAACAGCGGATCGGGCAGAGATGAGAGTCGCGGCGAAAGGAAGGCTTCAGCGGCAGAAGGTTCGACCATCCTGCGCGAGGCAAGCACCCGGGCGGTCAGGTTTCGGCAGTTGAGCTCGGACATCAGACGGGAGACCCGCTCTTCAGGCGGGCTCTGTCCACGCCGACGCCAGTTGCAGTCGGTTACCGGTTCCATGTGGGCCCTGCAACCGGGTTGGGAGATGTCAAAAACGGCTCGAACAACACACGGCCGATGTATTCGACGCGTCGGCCGTCAAACATTCCGGCTTCAATCTCATCCGAATCGTTTGAGCCCCAGTAGTTGTTCCTCATGTGCACATCGTCGGGGACTTCTTCCCCGAGAACGACATGATAGCGCCGGCTTCCGATGATGGTATTTCCGCAGATCCGGTAATCCTTCGGGAAAGAGGTGACGAAAATACCCTTTTCGTTGCCTGAGAAAATGTTGTCCACGATTTCCGGGGCCCCGTAATGAAAACGAATTCCGGTCTGATTGTCGGCAATGAGATTGTTGCGGATGAGGATATCAGTCTGGTTGAAGCGAATGGCGACCAGATTTTGGGAAAAAAAGCAGTTCTCGACGCGCATGGACGCATTCTGGCTGTGCAGGGCGCTGTCGGCCTGAGTGAGGATGCAGTGGCTGAATCTTCCGGAGCTGTCCTCCTGGAAATTGATGGCTCCCCAGGAACCGGGCGGGCCCTGGCTGTCTTCAGCCTTAAATATAATGGGATTTTCAGAGGTTCCTTCGGCGACGACACGACCGTATACAATCAACTCGCTGCCGGGGAAGAAAGGATGGTCGGTAAAGGAATCCTCCCCCCTGGCAGGGGGAAGGAATTGGACGCGTGTTCCGGGGGCAATGGTGAGGGTCTCTCCGGCCGGGACAATCATGTCTCCGCGCAGAAAAACGTCTCCTTTCCAGAAATTCCCGCCGGCGATTTCACCGCAGGTTTGATAACCGGGAGTCGCGGCACATCCGCTGATCAGTAAAATAATCGCTGCACCAAGACAAAGGGTGCCCCATTGGATTTGCAGGCGCATTAAGGATACCAGGTCAGAACGTAAACCGCTTAACGTCTCTATTGGGCCGGCGCTCCCGCCGGAGGGGTTGGATGCGCTTCAAGAAACGACATCTCGGCCCTGACCTGATCGGAACCCGGTCCGGAAGGATTGATTTCCAGGTAACGGGACCAGGTTTCGCGGGCCTTGTCGTAATCCTGAAGATCGTAGCGGTAGACTACACCCAGGTTGAACAACGCCTGCTGATGACGGGGATTTATTTCAAGAGCCCGGTTGAAGTTTTCAACCGCCTTGTCAAACCACCCGACGCGGCGAAACATAATCCCCTGATCCACCAGCACGTCCGTATCTTTGCCGTTGAGCTCCAAAGCCCTGCTGTAAGCCTCGATGGCTTCCATGGGGCGATTGGAGTCGAAATAATTGTGCCCCAGTTGAACCCACGCATTGCGGTTTTCAGGTTCCCGCGCCACGATCTGCTCAAGGGTCTTGATGTTTTCCTGATAGTTGACTGCCGGTGCCGGTGGAGCAGATGCGGGGCCGGACGTAGAGCGCGGCCCCTTGTCCCCGACACGGGAAAAAAGGACGCCCAGCAGGATGCCCACAATAAGGGCCACGATGACAAAGGCCAGAGTTTCTTTTTTCATCGAGCCGCCTCCTGAACTTTTGCCGACCCGGAGCCGGCTTTTCCTTTTCGCCAATCATCCCAGAACAGGATGAGCGGGCTGGCGATAAAAATTGAAGAATAGGTGCCGACCAGAATTCCGACCAGCAAGGCAAAGGCAAAATTGTGAATCACGCCGCCGCCAAAGACAAAAAGGGCGAAAACGACCAGAAGCGTCGTTCCCGACGTCATGATGGTGCGTGACAGGGTTTCGTTGATGCTGCGGTTGATGACCGACGCGAACCCCTCGCGTCTATACTTGTTCATATTCTCGCGGATCCGGTCGTAAACAATAATGGTATCGTTTAGAGAATACCCGATGATTGCCAGAAATGCGGCCACGATCGGCAGATCGATCTCTTTGCCGAACAGGGAGAAGATTCCCAGGGTGATCAGCACATCGTGCAGCAGCGCAACAATGGAGCCCACGGCAAAACGGAATTCAAAGCGCCAGGTGACATAGATCAGAATTCCGATCATGGCATAGAGAACTGCCAGCAGTCCCTTTTGCCTTAAATCCTTGCCGACCTGGGGCCCGACCATCTCAGCGCGCCGCAAATCAGCGGACTCAGCGCCAAATGCCTCCTCCAGAGCGGAGGTGATCTGGACATTGAGCCCCTCCACCTCCGATGAAGTCGTGGGCGTACGGATGAGAAATTCGTTGTCTTCATCACCAAAGGTCTGCACGGACAAGCCGTCGAGACCGGTGGCGGCCAGCGCCTTCTTGATCTCAGCCGCATTGGTGTCCTGATCGAACTTGACCTGGACGATCATCCCGCCGGCAAAATCGATGCCATAGTCCGGTCCGCCTTTCACAATCAGCGATGCCAGCCCGACCAACAACATCGCGAGGCTGACAAAAAGAGCGATTTTGCGTTTTCCGATAAAATCTATATTGACATCAGGCTTGACCAATTCCATGAAACGCTCCTTATTATATGCTCAGCCGGTTGATCTGGCGCTTATCGAGGATGAAATCGAACACGAAGCGGGTCACGAAAACCGCGGTGAACAGCGATGCCAGAATGCCGATGGAGAGCGTTACGGCAAATCCCTTGACCGGCCCGGTCCCGAACTGAAACAGCACCAGCGCGGCAATCAAGGTCGTGACGTTGGCATCGATAATCGTTAGAAACGCTTTGCCGTAGCCGGATTCAACGGCGGCACGCGGCGTCTTGCCGATCCGCAGCTCTTCCCTGATCCGCTCGAAGACCAGGACATTGGCATCTACCGCCATCCCGACCGTCAGGACGATGCCTGCCATCCCTGGGAGGGTCAGCGAAGCTTTGAACAAAGTCAGCATCGCCATGATGAAGACCAGATTGAGCACCAGGGCAAGAATAGCCACAAGGCCGGAGAGCCCATAATAGATGGCAATGGCCACAACCACCAATGCCCCCCCCACAGCGATGGAGACGATACCCTGGCGAATGGAGTCATGGCCGAGAGACGGGCCGACGGTTCGATTTTCAAGAATTTTAACCGGTGCCGGCAAAGAACCGGCTCGCAGAACGATGGCGAGATCCGTTGCTTCCTGCTCGGTAAAGGAACCGGAGATCTGAGCGCTCCCCCCGGAGATACGTTCCCGGATCACCGGTGCCGAATAGACAGTATCGTCCAGAATGATCGCCATACGCTTGCCGACGTTGGCGGCCGTGATCTGATCGAAGCGACGAGCACCGACGGAATTGAAGTCAATGGACACATAAGGCTCATTGAATTGCGGACTGATGCGCACCTGCGCATCGGAGAGAAGGTCTCCCGTCATCACAGTTTTTGATTCAACGACGAGGGGAGATTCACTCGTAGCACCCGTACGGGGGTCGACCCGTTTTTCGTAAAGAAGTTCCGTCCCGGGCGGAAGATTCCCCTGAACAGCTTCTTGCGGATTGACATCCTCAGCGACCATTTTGAATTCAAGTCGTGCCGTCTTGCCCAGCAGGGCGATCGCGCGCTCAGGGTCTTCAACGCCGGGCAATTGAATCAAAATGCGGTTGTTGGCCTGACGCTGCAGAACCGGCTCACTCACCCCGAACTGGTCCACACGGTTTCGCATGGTTTCCAGCGCCTGCCTCAAGGCGTAATCCTCGATGTTTTCCACTTCTCTGTCACTGAGACGGAAATTTTTTACAATATAACCTCCCTCGGACTGAACCGTCAGGGCCTCCAGGTCCGGGAAATTTTCTTTCATTACGGCATCGACTTCGGCTCCAGCCTCTCGGTCGTACACCACAACGGAGATAACCCGGCCGCCACCACGCTTAACCCGTCGGAAGACAATGTCTTCTTCGCGCAGCAGGCTCTCGGTCTGGTCCAGCAGGGTGTCCATCCGGCTTTCAACGGCCTTGTCCACTTCCACACCAAGGACCAGATGCATCCCGCCCTGCAGGTCGAGACCCAGGTGAATCGGATCAACGGCGCGATTCCACCATTGGGGCAGCGCCGAGCCGAAAAAAGTAGGAGCCAGGGCAAAAAAGGCAAGCAACACCAACAGCAGGATCAAAGCGCCCCGCATTTTGAGGCTATTGGACATGTCGATCAACGCTCCTTCTTCATTACGGCCGATCCGGTGCCTTCAGCAGCAGGTCGGCATCTCGCGGCGGTAGATTACTGGGCGGCAGGCTTGTTCGCGATGGAAGACCGGTTGACTTTGATTTTTACACCTGAGGCGATTTCAACAGTCACAACCGATTCCTGCAGAGCGGCAATTTTGCCGTGGATACCTCCGGCAGTCACGACAGGATCTCCGACTTTGAGGGATTCAAGAAGTTCGCGGTGCTGCTTCGCACGCTTCTGCTGGGGACGAATCAGCAGAAAATAAAAAATGGCGAACATGATCACCAGCATGATCAGCCCGGAATAAGGGTTACCCTGCTGTCCGGCGCCGGTACCAGCCATTGCAAAAGCTTCTGAAATCATCTGTATCCTCCATAAATAAAGTTAAGCGCTTCCACAAAAATCAAATTGAATGGAAGCAGAATCAGTGCGTCGCACGTCGATGGTAAAAATCTCTTGTAAATTCTTCAAAACCGTCGGCTTCGATTGCGCAACGGGCCGAAGCCATCAAATCAAGATAATAATGAATATTGTGGTGCGTGTTGAGCACCGAAGCCAGGATCTCACCGCTTTGATAGAGATGACGCAGATAAGCCCTGCTGAAGTTGCGGCAGACATAACAGCCGCAATCAGGGTCAACCGGCTGCTCATCCCGCGCGTAGCGCGCCTGTTTGATGGAAATGCGGCCAAAAGAAGTAAACAGCACACCATTTCTGGCATTGCGGGTAGGCATTACGCAGTCGAACATATCAACGCCGCGGCGAATTCCCTCGATCAGATTCTCCGGGGTTCCCACCCCCATGACGTAACGGGGGCGGTCATGCGGGAGATGGGGTAGAGTCGCCTCCATGACATCGTACATGACGCAGGCCTCCTCGCCAACCGAAAGCCCCCCGAGCGCGTAGCCGTCAAAGCCGATTTCCAGCAGGTCTTCGCAGCTTTTGCGCCGCAGATCAGCGAACATCCCCCCCTGAACGATGCCGAACAGGGCGGCACCGTCTCCCTCGCGGCGCGCTTCTTTGCAGCGGCGCGCCCAGCGGGCCGAAAGATCGGTGGAGCGCTGCACGTAATCGCGCGGTGACGGATAGGCGATGCACTCATCAAAAGCCATGATGATATCAGCGCCCAAAGCCTCCTGAACGCCGGTGGCAAGCTCAGGCGTCAACAGATGGGTGCTGCCGTCGAGGTGAGATTGAAAAAGAACGCCCTCCTCACTGATCTTGCGCAGCTGCCCAAGGCTGAAAACCTGAAAACCGCCGCTGTCCGTCAGAATGGGACGATCCCAGTTCATAAAGCGATGAAGACCGCCCAGATCCTGAACAGTCTGATGCCCGGGGCGCAGAAACAGGTGATAAGTGTTGGCCAGAATGATCTGGGCGCCGATCTCCTTGAGAGCTTCGGGCAGAAGGCCCTTCACCGTTGCCTGCGTACCCACCGGCATGAAGATCGGCGTCTCGATCTTTCCGCGGGAGGTGTGAATGCGGCCGCGGCGCGCCTGGGTTCGATTATCCTGATGTAAAAGATCGAAGCTGAAAGGGATCAAGAGTCACCATTGCTACGGGTCAAAGGATCAGCATGCAGTCGCCGTAGCTGAAGAAACGGAAACGTTCCGCCACCGCCTGCCGGTAGGCGCTCAACACAAACTCGCGGCCTGCGAAGGCACTGACCAGCATGAGAAGAGTCGATTGCGGAAGATGAAAGTTGGTAATCAGTGCATCGACCATGCGGAACTCGAAGCCGGGGTAAATAAAAAGATCGGACGCGCCTTCCCCTGCCTTGAGACAGCCATTTCCGTCGAGGGCGTATTCAAGCACGCGCGTGGTCGTCGTTCCCAGGGCAAAGATGCGCCGCCTCTCACTCCGAGCCTGGTTGACCGCTGCAGCAGTCTGATGACTCACATGAAAATGCTCGGCATGCATGCGGTGTTCGAGCACATTCTCCACCCGGACGGGAAGAAAGGTTCCCAACCCCACATGCAGCGTCAAAGCCTGGACCTCGACCCCGATGCACTCTAATTCATCAAACGTCTTGCGGGTGAAGTGCAGGCCGGCAGTCGGTGCAGCGACCGCCCCCGGTTTGGCCCCAAAGACGGTCTGGTAGCGCTCCGGGTCATCCTCGTCTGGCGACCGCTTGATGTAGGGCGGCAGGGGCACCTGGCCGACACGATCGAGAGTTTGGTAAAAATCACCCTCGAATTCAAACCTGATCAGGCGATGCGGCGGCTGATCTCCCTCAAGAACGACCCCCCGCAGATTATCATCGAAAAACAAACGGGTGCCGGGCCGCGGGGTTTTCGAGCTGCGCATAAGGCACTGCCAGACCGTGCCGGGCAAGGGCACCTGGCGGGAGAGAAAAACCTCGATGCGCCCGCCCGACTCCTTGTGTCCCAGCAGCCGAGCCGGAATCACCCGTGTGTCGTTGACCACGAGCAGATCGCCAGCCTGGAAAAATTGTGAAAGATCAGCAAAACGTCCGACACTCACCGATAGAGCACCCCGGTCAAGAATCATGAGGCGCGAACCATCACGTTGCTGGTGGGGATGCTGGGCGATCAGCTCGTCCGGCAGATCAAAACTGAAATCACTCAACTGCATGAATGTGACTTTTACACCATTTCAAACCCGGCCCGAGCCACCGTTTGTCTAAAAATACAGCGTCTTAATCAACCATAAACAGATGCCGAAGTCAACTTGAATCGGCCCCCGATCGGCATGGCGAAAGATGCTCAATTTTCGGATCGGTCACGCGCCAGGCGAGCAAAAGAGCGATCATAGGTGCGTTCGGCTTCAGTAGAAAAGAAACACCCGGGAATTTCGCCCTTGCGGTTGTGGTATGCCACGCACTTGCAGCAATGACCCCGTTTATCACAGGAAAGATAAGTACAAGTGCAATGCTCAAGAGTTCGGCTGGCGACACACTCGTTCATCATCATTCTCCTTGAACATCAATGATTGGCGCTTTTCCACTGTCAAGGAAACAGGGCGAGTTGCGTGAGCCCGAGCGACTCCTCAAATCCCAGCATCAGATTCATATTCTGAACCGCCTGGCCGGCCGCTCCCTTGACCAGATTGTCAATGGCTGCAACTACAATGACCCGATTCGTACGTGCATCAAACATAAGATTGATATCGCAGAAATTACTGCCGCGAACATTGGAAACATTGGGCCAGGAGCCCTGCGGCAAAAGCCTGACAAAACGTTCGGACGCATAAGTCTGCTGGTAAAGCGAGCGCAGTGATGTGGTATCGACATCACCAAGCGCGAGAGCATAGCAGGTCGAAAGAATACCCCGGTTGATCGGCAGCAGGTGCGGCGTGAAAGTCAAACGGACGTCCTCTCCCGCAACCGCACTCAGCGTCTGCTCTATTTCTGGAGTATGCCGATGAGCGCCAACCCCATACGGCTTGAACCCTTCGTTGACTTCACAGAACAGGCTGCCCACCTTGGCTGCACGCCCGGCGCCGCTGGTGCCGGATTTGCAGTCGGCAACGAGAGTCCGGTGGTCGATCAGCTTTTCACGCAGAAGGGGACTCAGCGCAAGGGCGACGCTGGTCGGATAGCAGCCCGGGTTCGCCACCAGACGCGCAGAACGCACCTGGTCCCGGTTCAGTTCAGGCAATCCGTAAACTGCCTCCGGCAGCAGATCGGCACTTGTATGCTCCTGATACCAACGCCTGTAGACATCCACATCACGCAGACGGTAGTCCGCCGACAGGTCAACGACGCGGCTGCCATATTCAAGAAGCCCAGGCACTACTTCCATGGCGGCCTGATGAGGGAGCGCGGTAAAGACGATATCTGATTCTTTCGCCGGCCGGGCCGGGTCGCCCCCCTCACAGACCAGGTCGATTTCGCGAAACAGTGAAGGGAACAGCGAGGCCATCTCTTCCCCGGCGTTCTGACGCGCCGTCACGCAGGCAATTTCCACTTCGGGATGCGCATGAAGCAGGCGCACGAGTTCGACGCCTGTATATCCACTGGCTCCCATGACAGAAACTTTCACCATGACCCACCTCCGTGAATTGAGCAGAAAAAGCGTCTGCGGACTCCTCCTGCTCTTTTCAGTGTCCCATACAGCCTATAAAAGAAAAGGGAACCCATAGGGCTCCCTTTGAAAAAACGGATCGAAAACGGTGATCAACGTTTGGAGAACTGGAAGCTCCGCCGCGCACCACGCTGACCGTATTTCTTACGCTCCTTGACGCGACTGTCACGGGTAATGAACCCGGCTTTCTTCAGCACGCCGCGCAACTCGGAGTCGACCTCGAGCAACGCTTTCGTAATGCCGTGCTTGATGGCACCGGCCTGACCGGAAGGTCCGCCGCCCCTGACGTTGACATGAATATCGAACTGGCCGACATGGCTGGTCAACTCGAGAGGCTGCATGACAACCATCTTGGAGGTCTCGCGCCCGAAATACTCATCAAGGCTGCGATTATTAACAAAGATCTTGCCGTCACCCGGCAGCATACGCACCCGGGCCACGGAAGTTTTTCTCTTACCGGTAGCGGTAAACATTTCCTGAGCCATTCATCTATCTCCTGGATCCTAAAAAGTCAATTCCTTGGGCTGCTGAGCCTGGTGGGGATGTTCCGAACCGGTGTAGACTTTGAGCTTGCGAAACATCTGACGACCGAGCTTGTTTTTGGGCAACATGCCTTTGACCGCCTTTTTGATCAGCTCTTCCGGCTTGGACGCCAGCAGCTTTTCGGCATTGATTTCCTTGATCCCACCGGTATAGCCGGAGTGACGGTAATACATCTTGTCAGCCAGCTTGTTTCCGGTCAAACGGATCTTGTCGGCATTGAGGACAATGACAAAATCTCCGGTATCGACACTGGGGGAAAAGGTTGCCTTGTGCTTGCCTCGAAGCACTCGGGCCACCTCGGTTGCAGCGCGGCCGAGAACCTTGTCCTCGACGTCGACTACGAACCACTTCTTGTCTTTCTGGGCGTTTGAACCGATCTGGGTGCTCATGGGAATCCTCTCTATACGTTCATCTGTGATTATGTACGGGGCTCACAGAAGTTGAGAAAGTAGCCGAAAGAGGCGGTCATGTCAAGACAATTTCAAGGGAAATTTCAGAAATCCGGAGAAAAGATCCGGTCAGAGAACCGAGGGCTTAACACTCAGAACCGGGCAGCTGGCCTGCTGCACCACACGTTCGGCGGTGCTGCCGATCAGAAGATGGGACAAGCCTGTGCGGCCATGAGTCCCGATCACGATGAGTTCAATGTTTTTCTGGTCGGCAAAGCGGCAGATTTCCTTGAAGGGGACACCGGTGACCGCATCAACCTCAACATGCAGATCCGGATAATCACTGCGCAGGCGCTCGGCCTCGCGTTCAAGTTGATCCCGGGCTTCATCTAGCTTCTTCTGCTGTTCCTCCCGCAGGCTGCCTGCCATCTGGGTAAAGGATTCAAATTCGCCGTCCAGATGAACATAAAGGAGATAATAGCTGGGATCGAAATAGTCGCTCAACCCTGCCGCAAAATTAAGAGTTTCCAGACTGTACCTGGAGAAATCGATGGGAACGAGAATTCTCAATGGCTTTTTCATCACCCTGCCCCGTAAGAAAAGATGCCTGTGACTGACTATACCCGCCCCGGAGCATTTTGCAACAATTCCGGAACGCCGGGGACAACCCTACGACGACTGCCTTTCATCGTACCAGACTTCCATCAGGCACAATCCATGAGCCGGGGCTGTGGGACCTGCTTTTCCCCCATGTGCCCCCCGGAGCAGTCGATCAAACTCAGCCAACGAAACTTTCTCTCTGGCCACGGCGACAAGCGTCCCTGCCATCATACGCACCATGTTGCGTAAAAAACCCTCCCCTTTGACATCAATATGCAAAAAAGGAGGTTCTTCCAATAGATCCACAGAGTAGATTTCCCTCACGGTGGTCCGGGCCCCACACCCGGCGCCCCTGAAGGCGCGAAAATCATGTTGTCCCACGAACTTTCCCGCAGCGCAGCGCATACGCCCCGTATCCAGTTCGGATCTCAGATGCCAGCTGAACCGCCGCGCCAGAGGCGAGCGCACAGGAGAGAGATAAAGAGTGTAACGATACCATTTACCCCGAGCATCAAAACGGGAATGAAAATCCTCATGAACGATGTGGGCTTCACGCACCGCGATATCCACGGGAAGAAGCCGGTTCAGACCTTCGCGGTAGGCGCGCATCGGCAATGATCGCGAAGTACGGAAGTTCGCCACCATTCCCCGGGCATGCACGCCGGCATCGGTTCGTCCGGATGAGATAAGCCGAACGGGCTCTCCCAGAAGTTCCCATAATTTCTCTTCAAGAATCTGCTGTACGGACAGTCCATTGGCCTGCACCTGCCATCCGACATAGTTGGTACCGTCATATTCGATGAGCAAACGGATATTGGAGGTCACCGCCACAGCCAAAGGACTCCCACTACGCCAAAAACTCCGCAAGAGACAACAATCTGCACGAACACAGGCAAAGGTTTGAGCTTCACGGCAGGGCAAGGAGATTGAACAGATTCGCCCCGAGCCATCTGCAGCGCCCAGGTGTCGGCATGGTCGCAGAGGCGAAAAAGCAGGGTCGAGAGAAGATCACGCAATCCGTCCAACCGTTGCCTGAACCCGGCACTGGCGAGCGCCCTTGCCCGTGGTACCAGCGCGTTCAACTCCTGTCGCAGAAGAGGAAGAAAATTCAAAATCAAAAGGAAAAATGCGCCCCAGCGTTCAACAGGAATCCCGAATCGTGCCAACGGACGCAGCAGGTCGACGCCTGCACGAGCCAGGCACGAAGCATCTACCGTCAGAGACAGCAGAGAAGCCAGGCAGACAGCCAGGCACAGCCTCAATATCACAGTGAGGCCTGTTTTAAGCCCGTCTTGCGAAAGGAATTCAATCCCGAACAGGGTATGACCTGGGGTGAAAAGCAGATGGAGTACCAGAGTGAAGAGAAAAAACCAGCGGAAAAACCAGAGCCCGCGCCACCAGACCACCGGGGCAATCGCCGAGAGTGCCATGAGTGCGAGGGTCAGAGCTGCAAGAACGGAAAGCTGAACGAACCCTGGGGCACTGAACACCGCAGCGATCAGGACCGAAACCATAACCAGTTTCAAACGGGAATCCAGCCGGTGCATCAAGGAATCACCAGGGTGATATCGTCCTAAAGTCAGGTCGTCGAGAAAGGCCATAAAGTAGACCGGCAGAAGAAAAGGCGTACGACAGACCAGCGCTCATGAATCATCACAAACTGGGATAAGTGATATCCGGCTTAATTCTTCGTCGCTGTGAAGGCGGGATGACGGCCAATTATCTCGGCAATTTTTACCGCATTGGCGGCATCCCCACTGCGCAGGTTGTCCGAGACGGCCCATAACTGCAGCGTATTCGACATGCCGGGCTCCTGGCGGATACGCCCGACCATCACCTCGTCCCGCCCGGCAGCATCCAGAACGGAAGGTTCGCAGTCGGCAGCAGCGGCTTCGTCGACCAGCTCAATGCCGGATTGACAGGACAGAACCTCACGCACTTCCTCCAGACTGATCGGCTCAGCGGTCTGCACATAAACAGACATTCCCTGACCGTAAAAAACAGGCATCTGGACCACCGTGGCCGACAACCCGAGAGCGGCAGCTCCCATGATTCTGCGCACACCTTGGATCAAAGAGAATTCATCATCGGAGGCGCCCTGTTTCTCAGCCGAAGGTTGTTGGGCAAAGCAATCGAAGGCCACGGGACGACAAAACGCCTCAGGCTCAACGGGGCGACCGTTGAGAAGCTCGCCGCTTTGCTTTCGCAGCACGTCGATCCCCTTCCTTCCGGCACTTGAAACAGAAAGAAACGCGGTCACCACGACTCGCTCAATAGTGCCGCATTGCCTTAAGGGTTCCAGCAGCAAGGCGGTCTGAACAGCCAGACTTGACGGGCAGGCGATGATCCCGCGGGACGGGAGACTCTCCAGAGCAGCGGCATTGATCTCGGGGACAACCAGCGGGATCTCCGTTTCCTCTTCCCAGGCTCCGGTGACATCGATACCAATGGCTCCCCGGGCAGCCGCAACGGGCGCATAGTGAGCGCTGACTTCGCGGGAGCCACAGAAAAAGACCACATCCGCTCCCTCGAAGGTCGCTTCCGACACCTCTTCCACCAGGATGAATTCTCCCCGGAACTCAAGAGATTCCCCAAGAATATCAACCGACGCCGCAAGGCGCAGTTGACCTGTCGGAAAATCGCGATCGGCGAGAAGGTGGAGAATTTCACGCCCTACGGCGCCGGTCGCGCCGACCAGGACGATGTTCAGAGGATCGGACATACGGATGGTTCTCCTTCGTGTGCGGGAAAAAGTCAGGGTACCGGACCCTGTTCTCAGGGCCCGGCTGATGCAGAGATCAGATGGCAGCCACAATCGCGTCGCCCATCTCCCGGGTGTTGATCTTTCTCTCCCCCGGTTGATTCTGGAAAATGTCGCCGGTGCGCAGCCCCTGGTCAAGTACCCTCTCGACAGCCGTGTCAATGGCGTCGGCCGCAGCAACCATTGCAAAAGAATGGCGCAGCATCATGGAGGCGGACAGGATCTGCGCGATGGGATTGGCGATCCCCTGCCCGGCGATGTCGGGAGCACTTCCGCCGGAAGGCTCGTACATGCCGAAACTGCCTTCCGCAAGGGAGGCGGAGGGCAGCATTCCGAGGGAGCCGGTCAGCATGGCCGCTTCATCCGAGAGGATATCGCCGAACATGTTTTCGCACAGCAGGACATCGAACTGCTTGGGCCAGCGCACCAGCTGCATAGCGGCGTTATCCACATACATGTGGCTCAGCGCGACATCCGGATACTGCCGGGCAACCTTCTCGACAACTTCACGCCACAGAACCGAGGTGGAAAGGACATTGGCCTTGTCGATGGAGCACAGGCGCCTGTCGCGTTTCTGCGCGGCCTTGAATGCAACATGGGCGATTCTCTCGATTTCGGGGACAGTGTAGCGCATGGTGTCGACACCGACCCGCTCGTCTCCCTCTCCTTCGATCCCTTTGGGCTGGGAGAAATAAATACCGCCGGTCAACTCACGCACGACGAGAACATTGAATCCACCTTCGATCACTTCCTGCTTCAAGCTGGAGGCACCGGTCAGAGCCGGAAAAATGATCGCCGGGCGCAGATTGGCATAAAGACCGAAGATCTTGCGCAGCGGCAGCAGAGCACCACGCTCGGGCTGCTCGTCGGGGGGCAGACTTTCCCATTTGGGGCCACCCACCGAACCGAACAGAATCGCGTCGGAGTCCTTGCAGATATCGATCGTTGTCTCCGGCAGCGCCTTGCCCTCCTTGTCGATGGCAATACCGCCGACGTTGGCAAAGGTGCGCTGAAAACTGACATCGAATTTCTGCTCAACCACATCCAGAACCCGCAGGGCTTCGGCCATCACTTCAGGGCCGATGCCGTCTCCGGG
>JAXHUR010000052.1:16686-23233 GCA_034189505.1 Thermodesulfobacteriota bacterium
AATTCAGATCCGATCCCGCCTCAGTAGCGGGAATCGGCAAATTCCACCCAGCCGCCGGCTTCCACCAGCGCCTTGTCAAAAGCACTGATCTCGAAGGAGCAGACCTCTTCGCGGCCGCCGGATCGTGCAATCACTTTTTGCGCGTCGAGATCGACAGCGATATCGACATCGCCGTCCTTATCCAGGGCAAACAGACGGTCAAGATCCTGCCGGGGCAACTCAATGGCGAGCATCCCCCCATTGAACATGTTCTGGCGGAAAATGCGCGCATAGCTTTCGGCAATAATCGTATGGATTGCGTTGACCTCAAAAACCCAGGGAGCATGCTCGCGGGAAGATCCGCAGCCGAAATTTTCACGGGTCACCACCACCCGGGCCCGCTTGAGCTCGTCGCCCTTCGGGTCGAATCCTTCCAGTTTAAGATCTTCCAGGATATACGGCTCGAGCGCTTCCTTGGTCACCTCGGTCAGATACTTGGCCGGGATAATTTCATCGGTATTGATATCGGACCGGTCGAGAAAGATCGCGGGTCCGCCAAATGTTTTTTTCATAATCTTATTGCTCCTTGTCACATTCGGGTCGAACGCAGCCGCGCCGCCCGCAGGCGGTCTGCCGGCGCATTTCAAGGGGCCGGATCAGATCCGGCGGGCATCGGTGATCACTCCCTTGACCGCCGTAGCTGCCGCAGTGGAGGGACTCATCAGATGGACCATGCCGCCTTTGCCCATGCGTCCGTTGAAATTGCGGTTGCTGGTGGAGGCGCAGACCTCGCCTTCGGCCAACACACCGTTGCTCATCCCGAGACAGGCGCCGCAGGTGGGGTTGGTGACACAAAAGCCGGCATCCATGAAAACCTGGATGATCCCTTCGGCCAGGGCATCCTGGAAAATTTTCGGTGTCGCAGGCGAGACGATGCCGCGCACCGTATCGGCCAGCTTGCGGCCCTTGAGAATTTCCGCCGCCACGCGCAGATCTTCGATCCGACCGTTGGTGCAGGTGCCGATATAGACCTGATCAACGGGAGTTCCTGCCATCTCTCCAACGCTTTTGACGCAGTCCGGCTTGTAGTCGAAGGTGACTTGAGGCTCAAGATCGCAGACGTCGAAATCAAGGACTTTCTCGTATTCGGCGTCCGCATCGGAATGCCAACGGGAAAAATCTTTCAGTGCGGCCTCTTTGTCCGGATAATCGCTGGAGATAAAGGGCCAGAGGTAGTTAACCGTCGTCATGTCGGGCAGACAGATGCCGCTGGTGCCCCCGGCTTCGATGGCCATGTTGCACAGGGTCATGCGGGCTTCCATGGACATGCCGTCGACAACCGAACCCCGGAATTCAATGACGCGGTCGGTGGCCCCGTTGACGCCGAGCTGGCCGATGACGTAGAGAATGACGTCCTTGGCGTACACGCCCTGCGCCAAAGAGCCTTCAAGATTGACGCGAATTGTATTGGGCTTGCGGAAGGCACAGACTCCTTTGAGAATGCCGACTTCGAGGTCCGTGGTGCCGACGCCGGCGGCGAAGGCGCCGAAGGCCCCATGGGTACAGGTGTGGCTGTCACCCATGATCACGGTGAACCCGGGGCGGATGAATCCTTTTTCGGGGAACAGTGCGTGACAGACGCCATTGCGGCCGACATCAAAAAAATCCTTGATCTCGTGGCGCCGGGCCCATTCGCGCAGCATCTTGCCCTGGGTGGCGGTTTTACTGTCCTTGGCCGGAGTCACGTGATCGATCACCGCCTTGATGCAGTCGGGGTCGAACACCCGATCTTTGCCGCGCCACTGCAGATCGGCAATAGCAACCGGAGTGGTGATTTCGTGGCAAAGAACCCGATCGAGATCGAGAACGTAAGTCCCCGGGAACGGTTCATCCCGGAGATGGGTGGAAAAGATCTTTTCCGCGATCGTCTGTCCCATATCTTCTCCTCTTGGGGTATTTTTCAAAACGGGCGAAGTTTACCTCAACTCTCCCGCCTGGCGCAACCTTTCAACACCGCACTGGTATGGCATGCGTAAAACAGGGGCGGCAAAAATGCCGCCCCAAAGCACCAGAACATTTTTGGATCTCGAAATCAGATCCGCACCCGGTTGCGCTCAATGGTCGAGGCCAGCCTGTTCAAAGCGTTGATATAGGCTTTGGCACTGGCAACAATGATGTCGGGGTGAGCTCCCTGGCCGAGGACTTCGCGCCCCCCCTCTTCGAGGCGCACGGTGCACTCACCCTGCGCATCGGTTCCGCCGGTAATGCCGCCGACATTGAATGCGAGCAGATTTGCTTTGCTGCCGGTGAGTTTCTTGATGGCTTTAAAAGTGGCATCGACCGGGCCCGCTCCAATCACAGCGCCCTTTTTTACTTTGCCGTCGATTTCCATTTCAATGGTTGCCGTAGGAGCGGCAAAAGACCCGGACGACACATTCATCTGCATCAACTTGTACTTCTCAGGCACCCGGATAATTTCATCGGCAATGATGGCGTCGAGGTCTTCATCAAAGATCTCTTTTTTCTGGTCAGCCAGGGTTTTGAAACGCACGAAGGCTTTATCGAGGTCCTCTTTTTTCAGATCATAGCCAAGTTCTTCCAGGCGCTGCTTGAACGCATGACGTCCCGAATGCTTGCCAAGAACCAGCTTGTTCTGATTAAGGCCGATCGATTCAGGTGTCATGATCTCGTAGGTAGACTTTTCCATGATCACGCCATGCTGATGAATGCCGGCTTCATGAGAGAAGGCATTCGCTCCGACAATGGCCTTGTTGGGCTGCACCTGGATGCCTGTAATGGTGGACAGCATACGGCTGGTGGGATAAATGTGCTCGGTGACCACGCGCGTATCGTAGGGCAGTACGTCATTGCGGGTGCGCATAGTCATGACCAATTCTTCGAGGGAGCAGTTGCCGGCGCGCTCTCCGATACCGTTAATGGTGCATTCCACCTGGCCTGCCCCGGCCTGCACAGCCGCCAGAGAGTTGGCCACCGCAAGACCGAGATCGTTGTGGCAGTGCACCGAGATCGTCGCCTTGTCGATATTGGGCACATTGTTGCGCAGATAGGCAATGATCTCAAAAAACTCCGATGGCACTGTGTAACCGACCGTATCGGGGATATTGACGGTGGTCGCACCGGCACCAATAACCGCTTCAACCACCCGTGCCAGGAATGGAAGCCGGGTGCGTGACGCATCCTCAGCAGAAAATTCGATATTGTCGGTATATTTTTTGGCCCTCTCGATGGCTTTGACCGCAGTGGCCAAGACCTGATCCTCGTCCATCTGCAACTTGTACTTCATATGAATATCGGAAGTCGCGATGAAGGTGTGGATGCGGCCACGCTCCCTGGCGTACTTCAATGCTTCCCATGCACGGTCGATATCCTTGTCGTTGGCACGGCAGAGGCCTGCGATCTGCGGACCCTTGATCGTCTGTGCGATTTTTTTAACCGCTTCAAAATCACCATCGGAAGCAATAGGGAAACCCGCCTCGATGGCGTCGACATTCAAACGCTCAAGCTGATGGGCAATTCTGATCTTCTCTTCAATATTCATGCTGGCGCCGGGGGATTGCTCTCCGTCACGCAAGGTTGTATCGAAAATTTTAATCATTTTATTTTCACTCATGCTTGTCTCCTTTTTTCAGCCGACCTTCCGCCATGAAAGGGGCGTCTTCGTTTCATCGGTTATCAAACTCTTCATCGCCGTAAGATCTGATTCATCCAGGTCACTCAGGTCCGATTCCAAAAGACCACCCCCTTCCCTTCCTGAGACGCTGTCCATACTGAGGTTTTTGCGAAAGCATTCATGATGCTTTCGCAAAAAAGCATCAATGTCGATGGCTAAGCAAAAAGCGCCAAATGCAAGGCGCGCGATTGTCGAGCAATGAGGCGTACTTACGTACGTCGAAGCAGCGAGAGCAATTGCAGCAACGCAGCAGTTGGTGAGTTTTTGCGACGCCATCATTCATGGGCGCCAATCCAATAAAAAAGCCCCCGCCCGGTCAGGGGCGAGAGCTTCATGCTTCGCGGTACCACCCTGTTTCAGCTCGGCAAAAACCGAACCCTCATTGGCCCTTGACGCGGGCGTTCGGCACGGACTAGCCGCAGGGCGGGTTCATCCGGGCAGCTCCAAGGCGAGTTCAACCACTTTCGTACCGGCTCGCAGCGACCGCCGGCTCTCTGGAACGAAAGGAGGGTCTACTACTCCTTTTCATCGCTTTTAAAACATGATTTTTTTAAAGTAAAACAGAGTTCCGCCGACTATGTCAAGCGGGCCGCTGGTCAAAAAATCATTTAGTAAGGTTTTTTCGGTCGGACTAGACAACCATTGCGCACCATGGAAAAAGAGCATAGGCGCTACTGGAAATAACCGACAATGGTTTCCCCACCCACCGTCTTGTCGCCGACCCGTAATTTTACGTCGGTATTTTTGGGAAGGTAGAGATCGACCCGCGATCCGAAACGGATCAGACCGTAACGGTCTCCGCGTTCAAGGGAGTCTCCCACTTCAGGATAAGAGACAATGCGACGAGCCACCAGGCCGGCTATCTGCACGCAAAGCAGCTTCTGTCCGCCTTCGGCCTCAATCAGCAAACCTGACTGCTCATTTTCTATGCTGGCCTTATCCAGGGAGGCATTCAGGTATTTACCCTTGCTGTAATAGCTGTCTATCACCTTCCCGGAAACGGGAAACCGGTTGACATGAACATTGAACACATTCATGAAAATGCTGACTTTAAGAGTTTCTTCCTTCAAAAAACGCTCTTCGCGAACCTCGCCGATAAAAACCACCCTGCCGTCGGCGGGCGCCACCAGCGCTTTGGGTTCGTTCGGTACAAGTCTTTCGGGGTTGCGGAAAAAATAGACGCTGAACAGCGTCAGCAAAAGGAAAACGAGGGTAAAAAAAGCCCAGCCGAGCAAACCAAAAACCAGAGTGACAAAAGCGAAGAGACCGATAAAGGGATAGCCCTCGACAGCAATAGGCTGATTACGGTTGCGCATGGCAGATACCCCCAGAAAAAGGCAAGCTTAAAAAACGGGGGCACCATTGCCCCCGTCGTAGCCGGTCTGATTGAAGATCAGTTGCGATTTTTGTCCACAATCTTGTTCTGGCCGATCCAGCTCATCATAGAGCGAAGCTTCTCTCCCACCTCTTCAATGGGGTGCTCCATGCCGCGGCGGCGCATGGCCTTGAGAGTCGCCTGGTTGGCCTTGTTCTCGAGCATCCACTCAAGGGCAAACTTGCCGGTCTGGATTTCATCGAGAATCTTCTTCATCTCCTTCTTGGTTTCCGCGTTTACGACCCGCGGCCCCCGGGTCAGGTCGCCATATTCGGCAGTGTTGGAGATGGAATAGCGCATGTTGGCGATGCCGCCTTCATACATCAGGTCAACGATAAGCTTCAATTCGTGCAGGCACTCGAAGTAAGCCATCTCAGGCGCATAACCCGCTTCGACCAGAGTTTCGAAACCGGCCTGAACCAGCGCGCTTGCACCACCGCACAGGACCGCCTGCTCACCGAAAAGATCGGTCTCGGTTTCTTCCTTGAACGAGGTCTCGATGATGCCGGCACGACCGCCGCCATTGCCGCTGGCGTATGCCAGAGCCACATCCCTGGTGTTGCCGGAAGGATCCTGGTGGATGGCGATCAGAGTGGGGACGCCGCCGCCGCGGGTATACTCGTGACGCACCAGATGCCCGGGGCCCTTCGGCGCCACCATGAAAACGCTGGTATCTTCACGGGGAACGATCTGATCGAAATGGATGTTGAACCCGTGGCCAAAAGCCAGGTAGGCGCCCTGCTTGAGATTGGGCTCGATGTCCGAACGGTAGAGATCGCCCTGCAGCTCGTCAGGCACCAGAATCATCACCACGTCGGCCGATTTGACCGCGTCACCGGTTTCCAGCACTGTCAGACCGGATTTTTCAGCCTTGGCCCAACCGTTGCTGCCTTTTCGCAACCCCACCACAACGTCAAGGCCACTATCCTTGAGATTATTGGAATGGGCATGCCCCTGGCTACCGTAGCCGATTATGGCAATTTTTTTGCCTTTGAGTACGTCGAGATTGGCGTCCTTATCGTAATAAACTTTCATTTTCTTGCATTTCCTCCTGCTGATGGTCTTGAAATATCGACAAATAATGAATTTTGATGCTTTTGCAAAAAAGCATCAATGTCGATGGCTAAGCAAAAAGCGCCAAATGCAAAGCGCGCGATTGTCGAGCAATGAGGCGTACTTACGTACGTCGAAGCAGCGAGAGCAATTGCAGCAACGCAGCCGTTGGTGAGTTTTTGCGACGCCATCAGAATTCAAAAAAACAATTTACTCAGACTTTTCTGTGCCGAAGAACGGTGACAAAGGCTTCCACAACATATTGAAGCGACCTGTCGATTATTCGGCCCTGGTGACCGCGCCTGTGTAGGCAGAAGTGACAACCGAGGCATAACGCGCCAACCACCCAGTCTTGATTTTTGGTTCAGGTTTGATCCAGCTCCTGCGACGCTCGGCAAGGGTCCCGTCATCGACATCAAGCTCAAGGCGCCTGTTGGGAATATCGAGTT
>JAXHUR010000053.1:0-22859 GCA_034189505.1 Thermodesulfobacteriota bacterium
GCCCGATGTCAGCCCGGGGCGGCAGACCGGTCCGCTGGGGCAGCGTGCCAGACCGTATATCGAGACTGACTCCATTGCTGAACTCAACGAGTATGCCGAGCAGTTCCGACGTCGCATCGTCGGCATCGATCCCGAAGCGGGGGTCATGAAGCGGGCGCGGGAGGCGATCAAAGCCTATGGCCTGGAAGGTTATCGCCTGATCGACGGCAGCGAAGTCTCTATGACGGCGGAACTCTCCAATGCCATCCGGCACAAAAAATGGATTGTCGTGACCGGCTGGACCCCCCATTGGATGTTCGCCCGCTGGAACCTGCGCTTTCTGGATGACCCTCAGAATATTTTCGGCGGCGCGGAATCCATACACACTATGGGGCGTCCGGGTTTGAAAGAAGAGATGCCGGAGGTTTCCGCATTCCTGGATCGTTTTTCCTGGACGCCGGAGGAAGCCTCCCAGTTCATGATCTGGAATCAGGCCGATGAGGGACTTTACCCTTACGAGAAGGCGCTGCGCTGGATGCGCATCTATCCCGAGCGGGTTGATCAGTGGCTTGATGGTGGAAATTGATTTCCCGCTTTTATCTTGAAATTTTTGACCGTTGCAGGATTGCAACGAAATGATTTTACGGAGGATCCATGTTCCAGACGGTTTGTCAGAAATTCAGCGGCGGCTGCATGATGGTGTTCCGCCGCGACGGCGATGCGCTGCACTTTCTCGGCACGGCGTTTTTGGTGCACGAGGACGGGTATCTGCTGACGGTCTCGCATATTCTGCCGCGCGATAGCCAATTGATGGTGGTGCCGGGCGATCCGGCCCATGAATTCACCCCCATTACCCAGGAAACGGTTCGCTCCATCCCGGTGCAGGTGGTGCGGCGCAATCTCGACCGGGATGTTGCGTTGCTGAAGATGGAGGAAAAACTCGAAATGAGTATGCCGGACCACTTTATCGGATCGGCGCAGAGCATCCATGTCGGCAGCCATGTGGTGGGGATGGGGTTTGCCTTCGGCCACCAGACCCTGCATGCTCTGGTGGCCATGAGCGCCATAATCAGCGCAAAAATTCTTTCGCGCAACAAGAGCGAACTGCTGCTGTTCGACATCATGGTCCATGACGGCGACCGCGGCGGCCCCCTGGTGAGTGCGGAGGATGGGCTGGTGGTCGGCATCATCAACGGTCGCTTCGATCCCCAGGAGGCATCCAAGGAGTATACCGACGGCAGCCGGACGGTGGCATCAAATACCAATATCTCCTATGCGGTCGCCATTGATTATGGCGTGGCGCTGATGGAGGAGGAAGGCCTTAAAATTCACTGACGAACTGGCTTCAGCGCAATTCAAAGAGGGGATTCAGGCGTCCCTGCGGCGCAGGACCTGTTGCCGAAAGCCCGGATAGTCTTTTTCTGAAACCTGCCGCCACTGCTGGGTGTCAAATTCGGGGAAGAAGGTGTCGCCGGCAAACCTGCCGTGAACGCGCGAGAGGATCATCAGGTCGGCGATCGCAAGGGACTGTCGGTAAATCTGCTCGCCGCCGATGAAAAAGGCTTTGTCCGCCAGCTGCCGGGCTCTGACCAGGGCTGAATCAAAATCAGAGCAGACGTGGATGCCGGATCGGGGTGCCAATGTGCGGCTGACGACAATGTTGTGGCGCTGCGGCAGGGGCCTGCCGTTGAGGCTCTCAAAGGTGCGCCGCCCCATGATGACGGCATGCCCAAGGGTCAGGTCGCGGAACAGGCGGCGATCTTCGGGCAGATCCCAGGGCAGTTCGTTGTCGCGGCCGATCACGCCATTGTCTGCGATTGCGGCAATGATGATTTTTTCCATAGTGCAGCCCTGCCTTTTTAGGTGGTGGGGCGGCGTGGTTTGCGGCGGCGCCTTCTACGCGGCTGGTGGGGTTTTTTGCCGTCGGCCGGCATCGGTTTCTTCTCCGCCGCATCGATCAGTTCCCGCCAGGCGGTGACCTGCTTGCGGTAGTCCCCGCAGACTTCGCTCCAGTCGGCAAGCAATTTCAGTGCGTGAGGGGTCATGGGGTGGGTGAGCAGGCGCTGCTCCCCACGCTGGCGGCGTCCCCGCGCCAGACGGAATATTGCGACCAGCAGCTCCCTGGCCTGGTGTGAGATCCCGCGCGCGATGCTGAAATAGCGGCAGTGCGGGGTCAGGATCAGTCCCGCGCGCCGTACGACTTCAGTGACGGGCATTGGTTCGTCCGGGGGACAGGTGCGTAGAAATCGTTCCAGGTAGAAAGCAGCGAGGACATAGGGTTCCTCGACCGGTCGTCCCTGCTGGTGATGACGGTCGAGAACCTCCAGCAGCGCGAAGGTCCTTTCGTCTCCCCGGTATCCGGCCAGCAGCGGCTCCAGCAGTCCTGTCGCCGAGGCGTCCCGCAGGACCCGTCCCCCCACGCCATGGCGGAAGAGTTCCATCAGCTCTTCGCGTATACGCGCCGGGGCGGCCTCCGCGATCATGGTCGCGCAGGCATAGATCCCTTCGCGCACCGACGCATCGAGGGTGAAGTCGAGGCGGGCACAGAACTCCAATGCCCGCAGCATGCGCACCGGATCCTCGGTGAAGCGCTCGGCCGGGTCGCCGATCACCCTTATCCGTCGTTCCTCCAGGTCCTCAAGCCCGCCCACATGGTCGATCACGGAAAAATCCGAGATATCGTAGAACAGCCCGTTGATGGTAAAATCGCGCCGGAAGGCATCCTCCCGCGGCGTGCCGAAGACATTCTCCCGAAAACTGAAATGTTCCGCCGGATCCTCCGGCAACTCATCCTCTTTCGGCTTGCGACGGAAAGTGGCGACCTCGATCACTTTGCCGCCGGCAAAGCGGATATGGGCCAGGCGGAAGCGGCGTCCCACCAGAAAGCAGTTTTTAAAAAGCTTCTTGACCTGGTTGGGGGAGGCGTCGGTGCCGACATCGAAATCCTTGGGACGCCTGCCAAGCAGCAGGTCCCGCACGCTGCCGCCCACCAGATAGGCCTTGTGGCCGTGGCGGTGCAGGCGGTAGAGTACCTTGAGCGTGTCGGGATCGATCAGTTTGCGGGAGATGGGGTGGCGGTCGCGCGGCAGGCGGCGCGCTTCGCCCTGCTTTGGGTTGTGGGCGTTTTCGGCAATGCTCATTTGAATATCAGAATCGTCAGATGATGGGGTAGTTTGACAAATTTCAAATGTAGCAGATTGCCAGGCGGAATAAAAGTTCCTTTTCCGCAAACGAAAGAGGCCAGGTATTTTATCGTCGGCAGGGGGTACAGCTCTCCCCTGACAAGGGACGCTTTTCGCCATCCCTGGCCGCTTGACTGGCGCCCTCCCTGGCGCCAGACACCCTTGTCAGGGGAGAGCTGTACCCCCTCGGTGGAAAACGCAAACGAATATGTGTTCATTCAAGCGTCAGGACAAGATTTTATGCCCTTGAAGACTGACATCAATCTGCTGGTGGTTCTCGGTGCCACCGCGACGGGAAAAACCCGGCTTGGAGTGCGTCTCGCACAGCGGGTCGGCGGCGAAATCATTTCCGCTGATTCCCGCCAGGTCTACCGCGGCATGGACCTGGGAACCGGCAAGGATCTGGCCGAATATGAGGACGTCCCTTACCATCTGATTGATATCGTCAACCCCGGCGAGGAGTATCATGTTTTCGCCTTTCAGCGAGATTTTTTTGAAGTTTTCGAAAAGGTTGAGAGTTGTGGGCGGATGCCGATCATGGTGGGCGGCAGCGGGCTTTACCTCGAGGCTGTGTTGCGCGGTTACCGGTTGATCGAGGTCCCTCCCGACCCGGAGCTGCGTGCCGAACTCGCAACCCGCTCCGTACATTGGCTGCGTGAGCGACTGCTGGAACTCAAGCCCCGCCAGCACAATACCACCGACCTGACCGATCGCGATCGGCTGGTGCGCGCCATCGAGATTGCCGAAGGGGAGCGTGCCGCCGCGCCGCTGCCGCCGCTGCCTCCTGTCGCCCCGCTGGTGATCGGCATACGCTGGCCTCGTCCCGAGTTGCGGGCGCGCATCACCCGCCGCCTGCAGCAGCGCCTGGAGGAAGGGATGGTTGAGGAGGTCGCGCGTCTGCACCAGCAGGGGGTCACCTGGGAGACGATGGAGTTCTACGGTCTTGAATACCGCTTCATCGCACGCTACCTGCAGGGGGAACTGAGCTTTGATCAAATGCGGGCGCAGCTCAACACCGCCATTCATAAATTCGCCAAGCGGCAGGAGACCTGGTTCCGCCGCATGGAACGGCAGGGGATTGAAATTCTCTGGGTCGATGGCCCCAATGATCCTCTCGCCCAGACTTTGAACCTGTTGGAGAAGGCGTGATACCGGCCGCGGTGAACAAATACCAGCGGCGGCGCGCCGTAGCCGGTCCCTGGGCGCTGAGTGGGAATCACGGCAGGTCGTTTGACGGCGTGGTGGTGATTCCCTCTTTGGCCGAGGAGCGAAGCCTGCCCGAGACGCTGAACTCCCTGGGTGCCAACCCGGCACACTGGCGTGAGAAATTTCTGGTCGCGGTGGTGGTCAACAACCGGTGCGATGCGCCGCAGCCGTGGCTGGAGCAGAACCGGCGCACTCTGGCCCTGCTCGAAGAGGCCGGCAGCTCAGGTTTCGGTCTGAACCTGGCGTGGGTCGATGCGTCTTCCGCCGGGCTCGAGCTGCCTGCCGGGGAAGGGGTCGGCCTGGCCCGCAAGATCGGTTTCGACCTGGCATTGGAGCGCCTCAACTGGAGGGGAGTTCCCCTGTGTGCCTCTCTTGATGCCGACACCCTGAGCGATGGCAATTACTTCGAGGCGTTGATAACGCACTTTCGCAGCTGCACCTCAGTCGGGGCGGTTGTGCCCTTTCGGCACCGCCCCGGGGCGACGCCGGAGCTTGATGAAGCCATCACACGTTATGAGCTCTACCTGCGCCATTACGTGCTCGGCCTGGAACTTGCGCGTTCCCCCTATGCCTACCATACCATCGGCAGCGCTCTGGCGTGCCGCGCCGAGGCCTATGTCGCCGCCGGCGGCATGAACCGGAGGCAGGCGGGGGAGGATTTCTACTTTCTGCAGCAGTTGGCCAAACTTGGGGGCGTAGAGCAGGCCAGCGGCACGATGGTTTATCCGGCGGCGCGCCTTTCGTCGCGCACACCTTTCGGCACCGGACCGGCTCTTTGGCGCCTGCAGGAAGGGGATTCGGAAGCGGTGCGGTTTTCGGCTCGGGACTCTTTTCAACTTCTGGGCGCATTTTTGCGAGAAATGGAGGAGGTTGTCCGTGAGGATGTCGTTGAGATCAGCGTGCGGTTTGCCCCTCTCTCTCCGGTGCTGGCCGATTTTCTCGGCAAGTGCGGGCTGGAGGATGGGCTCTGGAGCAGACTGTGTCGCCAGCATCGACGCCCTGATGCGCGACTTCGCGCTTTTCACCAGTGGTTCGATGCCCTGCGCACCCGGCGCATGATCTCCCATATCTGCGATCATCACGGTTGGTGGGGGGATGCGGAAACGGTCATCCCGCCGCTTCTGAAAAATCTTGGCTTGCCAAGTAGTGGAAATGCTGATAATTATTTAAACGTGCTTAGAAAATACCAAAAGAGTGAAGCCGGAGTCTGACACTCGGGACGACAGACGGCCATGGCCCTGATCCCCGCTGACGGAAAAAGGATCAAGATTATGCCCCGCACAGCACAGCAGGCTGATACCGACAACCCGACAGGCGATCGTCGCAGGAATCTACGTAAACCCTTGCTGGTGCAGCGCGTGCGCCTCGATGACGGGCGCAGGGTTTTTTTCGGCTACGCCAAAAACATCAGTCAGAGCGGCATGTTCATCTCAACCGTAAACCCCCGGCGCCAGGGAGAGCAGTTCGATGTGGAGATGATCCTGCCCGCGCCGTTCGAAATGCCGTTGTCCTGCCGGTGCGAAGTTCTCTGGGTACGGGATTTTCGTAAATCCTCCAATCTTGAGCCCGGCATGGGATTGGGCTTTCTCGATCTGCCGGATGAACTGGTGGCGAAGATCGGTGCCTGGGTCGAGGCGGACGAAGAAAGGTCGGAGTGAAATTTACGGATGATTTTTCCGTTGGTGGCGGCGAGACTGTCATCGGCGCCGGCAGAGATGCCATCCGTCGGGCCGTCATGCGGGTGTGGCAGAAAGCTGCCGACTTTTATGATCTCGGCAGTTTGCCGCTGCCGGAGATCGATTTCGGTCTGCGGGGACGCTGCGCGGCTCAGGCGTGTTGGCGCATGCCGGTGCGCCGGGAAAGCCGCAAAGCGCCGCAGCTGCGTCTGCGCTTCAATCTGCAGGCCTACGCCGCTCATCCCGCCGAAATGCTCAATGAGACCGTTCCCCATGAGATCGCCCACCTGATCGTCGTGCTGCGCTGGGGGCCCAGATGTCGCCCCCATGGCGCCGAGTGGCGAAGCGTGATGCAGGAGTGTTTTTCTCTCGAACCCCAGCGCACCCACAGCCTGCCTCTCAAACCGTCTCGAACCCTTCCCCGCGATTTCGTCTATGCCTGCACGTGTCGCAAGCACTACCTGACCCGCATCCGTCACGGCCGCATCGAGCGGGGGCAGAGTGTCTACCGCTGCAGAAACTGCGGTGACATTCTCCGGCGCAGCGACTGATTGGGTTCTTCAGCCTCGCGCCTGCTGGCGCAGCGCCAGATCGATCAACACCAGGGCGGCGGCTGTTTCCACGATCGGGACTGCCCGCGGCACCACGCAGGGGTCATGCCGTCCCTTGGCTGCCAGCTCCACCTCCTGCCCTTCGAAATCAGCGCTTTTCTGTGTTTTGCCGATGGTGGCCACCGGTTTGAAGGCGACACGGAAGATGACGGGCTCACCGTTGGAGATGCCTCCGAGCACTCCGCCGGCATGGTTGCTGAGGGTACCGAGCCGAGCCCCCTTTTTGATGAAAGGGTCGTTGTGCTGTGAGCCGAGCATGCGGGTGCCGGCAAACCCCGAACCGATCTCGAACCCCTTGGTGGCCGGCAGCGACAGCATGGCCTGCGCCAGTTTGGCTTCCAGCTTGTCGAAGACCGGTTCGCCCCAGCCTGTGGGCACGTTGCGACACACGCAGGTGACGACCCCGCCGATGGAATCCTGCGCTTCCTTGACTTCAAGAACACGCTCTTCCATGCGTCTGGCCGCTTCCCGGTCGGGGCAGCGTGCCAGGGTTTTGTCGACCTGAGGGCGGGAGATTTCCAACGGATCGGCCTCGGGCGCTTGGATGTCGCCGATGGCGCTCACCCAGGAGACGATCTCCACTCCCCATTTCTCCTTAAGGATCTTTTCCGCGATGGCACCTGCCGCCACCCGCCCGATGGTTTCCCGTGCGCTGGAGCGGCCGCCGCCGCTGGCGGCACGAATGCCGTATTTCATCTGGTAGGTATAGTCGGCATGCGAGGGGCGCGGCACGCGGCTCATCTCGCCGTAGTCGCCGGGGCGCTGGTCCTTGTTGCGCACCAGCAGCCCGATGGGGGTGCCCAGTGTCAGCCCGTTTTCAACGCCGGAGAGGATTTCGACCCGGTCGGCCTCCTGGCGGGGGGTGGTCAGATCGCTCTGCCCCGGGCGGCGCCGGTCAAGCTGGGTCTGGATGTCGGCCTCACAGAGCTGCAGGCCTGCAGGGCAGCCGTCGACCACCGCGCCGACGCCGACGCCGTGGGATTCGCCAAAGGTGCTGACCTGAAAAAGCGTACCGAAGGAACTGGACATAATCATCACTCCTGATGCGGATTGGGAGGGAGATTATAGCCGATTTGCGGGGAGAGGCCGAGAAAAAACCTTGAACAGAAAAACCTTTTAACGGAGAGACGCAGAGATTTCAGAGGCGCGGAGAAGGACAGTTCTCTGCGTCCCTGCGTCGAAGGGATGCGCGGCGCAGCGCGGGATCGCGGCTTTTATGACAAGGGTGTCTGGCGCCAGGGAGGGCGCCAGTCAAACGGCCAGGGATGGCGAAAAGTGTCCCTTGACATAAAAGCCGCGATCCCGGGCGGATCAGTAGCTACACGACCTGCTCCATGGCCCACACGCCGCAGGGGCAGATGCCGGCGCACAGGCCGCAGCCGATGCAGACATCGTCGTCGGAGACGTATTCAAAGGTGCCGTCGTCGTTTTCCAGCCGGCGAATGGCTCCTTCCGGACAGGATTCCAGGCACATGGAGCAGTCGCGGCAGGTGCCGCAGCTGATGCAGCGCAGCGTCTCGTCCTTGGCGTCGGTGACGCAGAAGCGGCCGCGGTTGCGCGGTTTGAACAGCTCTTTCGACAGGCAGCTCTGGTTGATCATCTCCGGTTTCTGGATCGGTACCGGCTGGCGTCCGGCCAGATATTCGTCCAGGTAGAGGGCCGCGTCCCGTCCGGTGCCGATGGCGTGGGTCAGCAGGCCGGGCGCGATGGTGTCGCCGATGGCAAAAACTCCGGGTGCCCGGACGACCTGGCCGCAGTCGTCGACATCGATCATGCCGCGGTCGGTCAGCCATGGACGCGGCACATAGGAGAGATCCGGGCGCTCACCGATGGCGATAATGACCATGTCGGCTTCGATCAGCTCACCGTCTTTGGTCCACAGGCCTTCGGCGGTGACTTTGTCGGTGAACACCGGCCAGCGGATTTCGCCGCCGAGCGCTTTGACCTGGTCGATCTCCTTCTGGTAGGCGGCCGGGCGCTGGATGTCGATGGCGGTCACCTTCTTTGCGCCCATGGCGTAGGCCCCGAGGCAGACATCCATACCGGCATTGCCGGCGCCGATGACGATGACCCGTTCGCCGACTTTCGGTTGTTCGCCGTTATTGATCTGCTTGAGAAAATCGAGTCCCTTGACCATGCGTTCATGTCCGGGGAAGGGGATGACCACCGGATTGTGAGCCCCCGAGGCGATGACGATGGCGTCGTACTCCTCGCGGATGCGGGAGAACAGATCGCTGTCGACGCAGCTGCGGGTCCGGATGTCGATGCCCAGCGCCTTGATCCGTTCGATCTCTCCCTGCAGGGATTTTTTCGGCAGCCGCTCCGTGGGGATCGCCTGGCGCAACTTGCCGCCCACTTCTTTATCGGCCTCATAGACTGTGACATCGTGGCCGAGAAGTTTCGCCTGCCAGGCCGCTGAAAGCCCACCGGGGCCGCCGCCGATGACCGCCACCTTTTTCCCGCTGGCGGGTTTCGGCACAGGGGAGGCGGCCTCCAGGGAGAGGCGCCCCAGTTCCTTCATGGCCACCGGTTTGTCGATGTAGCGGCGGCTGCAGACATCCATGCACAGGTTGGGGCAGACCTCGCCGCAGACGCTGGCGGGAAAGGGAGAATAGTTGAGGACCAGTTCGAGCGCCTCTTTCACCTTGCCCTGCCGCAGCAGGTTGATGCGGTCCTGAGTCGGGATCTGGGAGGGGCAGGACACCTGGCAGGGCGCACCGAAGCGCTTGTCCTGCCAGCGCGGAATTTTGAGACGATCCTCGCCGGTGTTGACCAGGTTGGCGATATGGGCGTAGTCGTCCGCTACCACATCTCCGAAGATGCCGCCTTCGACCCATTTGTCGCGCCGAAATTCACGGATGGAGATGCGGCTGTGGACATTGCGCTCTTCGTAGCTCTTCGCGACGATTTTTTTCCACTGGGAAAAATCGAGCAGCGACTCCAGCAGGTGGGGACGGCCGATTTTTTCAAGAAAAAGCGGCAGTCCCTGGTCGAGAAAGGCGCGATCGGCGTTGTCGAGGTCGAGCAGCCATACTTCGTTGGAGAGTCCTCTCACCGGGCCGCGTACATAGATGGTGCCTCCCACCATGCCGACGCAGCTGCGATCGCCGAGGACCGAATCGTACCCCTCGCAGTCGATTCCGCAGATGACGCCGATGCCGCCACCCATGAATTCGAACGAGAAGGAACCGGTGTTCTTAAGAACCCACAGCTCCGGCGGCTCATAGGCCGGGTCGTGCTTCATCAGCGAGCCGGAACGCGCTCCGACCCGCCCGGCGACCCTGATGATGCCGCTGGCGGCACAATGCGCCGTGGTATCGCCGCCGTCGCCAAGGATAGTCAGGTCGGCACCGGCATTGAGCCAGCCGGCGTCGGCAGGCGCAGAACCGTCGACGACGATCTCGGTCCCTTCCAGACCGAAGGATCCAACCCGCTGGCCGGGATTTTTGACCCGAAAGCGCAGCGGCGACCCGTCTCCGGTCCACAAAGGTCCTCCGATATCGTGATGTCCCGATGAAAGAACCTCGAATTCAGTCTCCCCCTGTTCCAGGGCGGCATAAATTTTCTGCAGCAGCAATTGAGTTGAAATACGCTGCTTCTTATCATCAAAACCGACTATTTGAGCTGCCATTTTCGACTCCTCACTCCATATGAGATCTAGCACACATACTGGATCTGCAACCGGTCGGCGACCGCCTTGTCGGTGGCCACCAGGGCATCGGAACGCCCGACGGGCAGGGCGCTGTTGCCGATCGGCGCCATCAGCTTCTTGAACTCCTGATCCATGGCGAGAAAGTAGTTGACGATATTCTGAGCAACTTTCTCCGGATCGAGTCGGTGTGCCAGCGCCGATTCCTGGGTGGTGATCCCCACCGGACACAGGCCGGTATTGCAGGCATTGCAGCGCCCCAGGTCATTGCCGACGCAGCCGGCCATCTGCAGAATCAGCTTGCCGGTAAAGACGCCGTTGGCGCCCAGGCACATCATCTTGAAGGCATCGGCCGCAAGGTCCCCGGTCTTGCCGAGTCCGCCCGCCGCCCACAAAGGGATCTGCCCCTGGCGTCCCTGGGTTACGGCGGCCAGGTAGCAGTCGCGCAGCTTGCTGACGATGGGATGGCCGGTGTGGTCGAGAGACACTTCATGGGCCGCCCCAGTGCCGCCGTCGATGCCGTCGAGGAAGAAGCCGCCGACGATGTTGTAAGGGTCACGCACCAGGTTGTTGAAGACCGAAACGCTGGTGGCGGAAGCGGCGACTTTGATCGCCACCGGTACACGGAATTTGAAGGCGGCATTGAAGGAGAGAAACATCTTCTGCACACTCTCCTCGATAGAGTAGAGCCCCTGGTGATTGGGCGGACTGAGCAGGTCCGTCTTGGGGACGCCGCGGATGGACTGAATGTGTCCGGCCACCTTCTGGGCCTGCAGCAGGCCGCCGTCGCCGGGTTTGGCACCCTGACCGATCTTGATCAGCACTCCGGCCGGGTCCTCCACCATGCTCGGCATGGCCTTGACGATGCGGTTCCAGCCGAAATGCCCTGAGGCGATCTGCAGGATCATGTACTTGAGGTAGCGGCTTTTGAGCAGTCGCTCAGGCACGCCCCCCTCCCCGGAGCACATGCGCACCGGCAGGCCGCACTCCTCGTTGAGGTAGGCGGTCGCCATCGCGACTCCTTCCCACATGCGCCACGAAAGCGCCCCGATGGACATGTCGCCGATAATGACCGGATAGATCCAGTTGACCGGCGGCGATTGGCCGGAGGGGGCGAGCCTGCCGTCCTCTGTGACGCGGAAATTGAGCTGCTGCGGCGGCAGGATGCGGCCGAAGGGCGCCAGCAGGTCGAAAGTGTGGCGCTGGGCATCGAGGCTCGGGTCGGTCATCTGTGAGATGCGCCCCACCCGGATGCGGTCGAGGGTGCGCACGCTCCCCTCGAGGTTCTTGCGGCCGCCGCGCTTGATGGAATCCCCCCCCAGGCAGCGGGTGATCACCGGGTGGCGCGTATCGGGGTTGCGCACCGGCCCGATGGCGTCGTTGGGGCAGACTTTTTCGCAGATGCCGCAGCCGCGGCAGTAATTGCGGATCGATCTGGCCTGGCGGATGACGGGCACCGCCGAGAAACGCGCCTTCGGCTCGGGGAATTCGCTCTCGGACCAGATCATGCGGCGGCGTTCGACCTTCGGCTCGATGGCGCGAAAGGAACAGGCCGCGACGCAGGAGCCGCACAGGGTGCAGCGGCTGGCGTCATATTCGACCTTCCACGGCAGATCGTTGGGGGTGACGTCGTTGACTTTCATTGCTTCCATCGTTGGACCTCCAACTCGTTATCAATCACCACGACTTCGCGTTCATGGGGATAGATGTCGGTCTCCCAGTCGCGATCGGGCAGAACTTCGTTGATGCCGCACACTTCCGAAGAGATGATCACCTTGTCTTCGGAACGGCCCACCACCACCGGACGCAGCTTCTTGGCGTCGCAGCAGGTGAAAAGAGTGTTGTCGGGCAAAACGCCGATGATGGTGTTCGGTCCGTTGATCTCCAGATGCGCCAGCGACTGCCGGATCGCGAAGAGCTGATCGCGGTCCTCGCGGCGAGAGGCTTCCTCAAAGGGCAGGGGAGTGACCACGTGCTTGAAGTAGGGCAGCGGCCAGCCCAGTTCGCGGTGCACATAGTGCAGAGTGTAGAGAAAGCACTGGCTGTCCGACTCGAAGCCGATGTAACCGCGATGCAGGCTGCGCTGAAATTCCTTGTTCTTCTGGTAGAAAGTGTTTTCCCCATTGGCCAGGGCCGTGTATCCCTGCAGGAAGAACGGATGGGCGGCGTAGCGCACGATGTCGTAGTTGGTGTTCTGGCGGCATTGGGCGGTGATCACCTTGGCGGTGAACTGATCGTCAGGTTGCCACAGATTGAAATAGGTCCCGATATCTTTCGGGTCGCCGATCTCCTTGAGCGTGACCACGTCGGGCCAGAAGGAGTAGACAAAGCCCTGGTCGTCCTCCTCCAGCGCAAAGCGCAGCTTCAGACGCATGTCGAGCAGCAGTTCCTCTTTATCCTTCTGGCTTGCCTTGCGGTAGTGCCGGGGATAATTGAAGGTCTCAAAAACGTAGTTGGGCATGGCGATAATGTCGAGACCGGGTTCGTTGTTGGTCTCCGGCACCCATTGTAAAACACGGCTGAAGCCGGCTTCGTGCAGAATGTCCTCGGCACGTTTGAGACCTTCATCGGTGCAGGCCAGCGAGAGGGTCGGAAGATTCTTGTAATTCTTGAAGATCCCACCCAGGTCGTGCATGACCATGGCAAAGCCGGAGTTGTCATGCCCTTTCTGCTGCGACTGCATCAGGAGCAAGGCCTGACTTGGATGCAGATAATCGACACTTTTAATGGCACCAATACGGCACATGGGCTGCTGTCCTCCCAGTTGGATTCGGTTTCTGTCACACAGGTGGTGGTCAGACGTGAAGGGGTAAACGATAGTACGCACCTAAACTCGTTCTGTAGTCAGATACAAACAGTGTGCCATCTAATGTGTTTTAAATTTTTTTGTCGTGTTGCATTGTTATCTGCTGAAATTGTTTAAATTTTACGGAAGGTTTTGGGGTGGCATTAGATCGGTCTGGCAACAAGTTCCTATCTTTTGGGCCGACTTTCTTTGTGTATACATGCTCAATTTGAGCAGCTATCTACTCACTTTGGTTGGGGCGGGATGATCAGTGGAAAGAATTGCTTAAGCAGGGACTGTGCCGTACAGGGTGGTGAGGATTTCCGGGGTCTTTGACCGTGTGCGAAGAGATTGGCTGCTGATATTTTTTGCAGGCCTGCTCGGGGATTAAGCAGAGCAATAAAAAACCCCGATCCGGGAGATCGGGGTAAAGGTGGCAGGCCAGGAGGGACTCGAACCCCCAACAGCCGGTTTTGGAGACCGGTGCTCTACCAATTGAACTACTGGCCTGTATTTACATTTTGCTGTTATCAGATCAACTCAATCCAGCCATGGGGATCGTTGCGATGCCCGTACTGGATGCCGGTCAGGGTTTCATAGAGTTTGAGCGTCAATTCGCCGACCTGGTTGCCTCCAACCGAAACCGTCTCGTCTCGATAGGTAAATTGCCCCACCGGCGACACCACCGCAGCGGTTCCCGTGCCGAAGGCCTCTTTAAGGCGACCGGAGCGGGCCCCCTCCAGGATCTCATAGACGCTCAGGGCGCGTTCCTCCACCTCGATTCCCATGTCCTTGACCAAAGTGAGTACCGAACGCCGCGTGATTCCGTCAAGAATGGTGCCGTAAAGAGGCGAGGTAATCACCTTGCCGTCGAGGTAGAAGCAGATGTTCATGCTGCCCACTTCCTCGACATATCTGCGTTCCACCGCATCGAGCCACAAAACCTGATCGAATCCCTTGGCGGCGGCCTCCATGGAGGCGCGCAGGCTGGCTGCGTAATTGCCCCCGGTTTTGGCTTCGCCCGTGCCGCCGGGTGCGGAGCGCACGAATTGGTCGCTGATCCAGATTTTAACCGGACTGAAGCCGCCTTTATAGTAGGCGCCCACCGGGGACAGAATCACATAGCACAGGTACGTGTCCGACGGTTTGACCCCGAGATACGGGTCGGTGGCGATCATGGTCGGGCGGATATAGAGGCTGGTGCCTTCATTGTGAGGGACCCAGTCAGCCTCAAGTCGGACCAGTTCTTTGATGGCGCCGAGAAAGAACTCTTCATCGACCTCGGGCATGCACATGCGTACCGCGCTGCGATTGAAGCGTTTGATATTGTCGGCCGGGCGGAACAGGGCGATCTTTCCGTCCGGACGGCGATAGGCCTTGAGCCCCTCAAAGATCTCCTGGGCGTAATGCAGAACGGCGCAAGCCGGATCGAGAGAGAAAGGGCCGTACGGCTCAATGCGGGCCGAATGCCAGTCTTTGCCCGTCTGGTATTCCATCACGAACATGCGATCGGTAAAGATCTGGCCGAAGCTGAGCCTGCCTTCGTCCTGCGGTTTGGTCTTGGGGTGAGACAGGGGGAGAGTCTTCAGTTCCATTTTCTGGGCTTCCTCCGGCGGTATGAATCGGGCGGTTAAATGAATCGGCAATTTAGCACAGTCCCGGGTTGCCATCAAGAAATTAGGAGACGGAGAGAGCTGAAAACATGACGATGGCGCGAAGCGGGATTCATGGAATGGAAATTTTGCCCGCGCGGTAAATTATTCCGGAGGGCGGGAAGTATCCTTGCCGGCAGGTGGATTGTAGAGCAGGTCCTGCAAGTTGTTTTTCATCTCCTCTTCGCGGAACCGTTTGAGCATCCGTTGGTATTCGGCCTGGTCCGCAAGGTCGTTGGTGCGGTAGCCTATTTTCTGAAGTTTCCAGAGGTCTTCCATGTCTTGTTTGCTCCTGGTGAGAGATAAGCCGAAGCAGATTGAGCAGATGGTTGTTGATGAGAGGGTGAGCTTCGGATATCGTGAGAGTATCAGATCTGCATTGTTATGCAAGGGAAAAATTACTACTTATGTTATTCCAGGGAGAGTGAAAGGTGGAGCCACTGGGGGTGCGGCCCGCGAAACTGTCGGTTGGAGAAGATTTGTCATGCAGTATGAAGAACTGGAGCAGGCCCTGGACGTATTCGCCCTGACCGATCGCACCACGCTGCAGGAGATTAAAAAGCGCCACAAAAATCTGGTCCGCCGTCATCATCCCGATGCGGGGGAGCAGCCAGACGCGGAAAAAATGAAGATGATCAATGCGGCCTACCGGGTTCTGATGCAGTACTGCGAAAAATACCGTTTTTCCTTTTCTCGGGAAGAATTCTATCGTCAGAATCCGGAAGCGCGCCTGCGGGATCAGTTCGGGGAAGATTTTATGTGGGGCAAAGAAAAGTAACCTCCCGACACGGGTTGCTGGAAATTTCCCCCGGGTGCAGTAAGCTCAATTCAGTGCATGGTGCATTGATCGATCGCGCGGGAGGCTGTCGATGTTTCGCATTCGCCGCATTTATGACGACCTGCGCCCGATCAACCGCGATGCGCTTGCGCAGGTGCAACGCATTCTGCGCGACCAGTTCCCCGATCTCGCAGAGCGCGACATCGAAAAAATCCCCGATCTGTTGCGCGATTCCTTCAAGCATGGATTCCGCTGTATCCTGTATGTGGCCGAGGACGCCCGCCAGTCGGTGCGCGGCTTTGCTCTGGCCTCCCATGACCCGCAACTCAAGTTCTGCTACCTCGACTACATCTCGGCGGCACGCTCCACCACGGGTGGCGGAATCGGCGGCGCACTGTACGAGCTGCTGCGCGAAGAGGCACTCGAGATGGGCGCGATCGGCATCTTTTTCGAGTGCCTGCCCGACGAGCCTGTCCTCTGTTCAGATCCGCAAACCCTTCGCCAGAACCAGTCCCGGCTGAAATTCTACGAAAATTACGGCGCCTATCCCATTGTCGGAACGGATTATGAAACTCCTGTGACCCCGGGAGGAGACAACCCTCCCTACCTGGTGTTCGACCCCCTCGGCCAGTCTCAGCCGCTCACCCGCGACCATGCCCGGCGGGTGGTCAGAGCCATTCTCGAGCGTCGCTACGGTCATCTCTGCTCACCTGAATATATTCAGCGGGTGGTGGAGTCTTTTCGCGATGATCCGGTGAGCCTGCGGGAGCCGCGCTATCTCGGCCGTAAAGCAGTGGGACGGCCGCCGGTCCAGCGCCATAAGAAGATCGCCCTGATCGTCAATGACCGCCATGCGATACATCATGTGCGAGAGCGTGGGTACGTCGAATCTCCCGTCCGTATCGCCTCAATTCTCAAGGAGCTGGAGCCGACAGGCCTGTTTGAAGAATTGCCGCCGCGAACCTTTTCGGAAAAGATTCTGGCGGGCGTCCATGATCGCGATTACCTGGCCTATCTCAAACGGGTCTGTGCCGGCCTGCCGGCAAACCGATCGGTCTACCCCTATGTTTTCCCCTTGCGCAATACCGCGCGGCCGCCGGTGGAACTGGCGGTGCGTGCCGGTTATTACTGCATCGATACCTTCACTCCGCTCAATCACAATGCCTGGGCCGCAGCACGCAGGGCGGCCGACTGCGCACTGACCGGCGCCGACCTGCTGCTCGAAGGTTTCCGCTTTGCCTACGCCCTGGTCCGCCCTCCGGGGCATCACGCAGAGCGCCGCGTGTTCGGGGGGTTCTGTTATTTCAACAATGCGGCGCTGGCTGCACGCCGACTGGCCGCACACGGCCGGGTGGCGATTCTGGACATCGATTATCATCACGGCAACGGCCAGCAAAGTATTTTTTATGACAAGGCGGATGTGCTGACGGTCTCACTGCATGGCCACCCGCGTTTCGCTTACCCGTATTTCAGTGGATTCTCGGATGAAAAAGGGGAGGGAGAGGGGCGCGGCTTCAATCTCAATATTCCACTGCCGGAGCAGTTGGAGGCGGGGCAATATCAAGAAGCGCTCAACAAGGCGCTGCGCCGCATCGGGCGTTTCAACCCTGCGCATCTGGTCGTGTGTCTCGGCCTCGATACCGCCAGGGGCGACCCGACGGGCACCTGGAATCTGACAGCGCGCGACTTCGAATTGAACGGACGTGCGATCGGGTCCCTGGGATATCCCACGCTGGTGGTTCAGGAGGGCGGCTATCGCAATCGGTCCATCGGTGTCAACGCCCGGCATTTTTTCAGCGGGTTGCGCAGTGGAGGCTCTGGCGCCAGCCCAGCCTCTTATTCCCCCGAGAGGTCGGATTCAGGATCGGCCCCCGCTTTGCCGGGCCGCCAGAAAAGGGGAGATGCCAGGTAGATCAGGGCGCTTGCGTAGGCCATGACAAGCGGGGCCATATAGAGGTCGCGGCGTACACCCTGGGCCAGCAGAATGAGAAACGTTGCCAGCACCAGAACCCGCACGATTTTAGGAACCCGAGGCAGGATGGTGCGCCCGAAGTGGGCGTAGGGGACGCGCGAAACCATCAGTGCCGAGGCCAGGATTGCGGTTGCGGCGTTGATCGGTTCGCTGGGAATCAGAATGCAGGAAACACCCACCAGCAATGCCGCCGCCGGTGACGGCAGGCCGGAAAAGCTGGAAACCCCGCCGGCAATCCCGTCGCGTCGCTTCTCTCTGATGAAACGCACCAGCCGATAGACTACCGCCGTCAGGTAGATGACTGCAATCAGCGCACCCAGGCTGCGGTGGGTAAAGGTCACGGCGACGATCAGGCCGACCGTAAAGCCGAAGCTGGTGCCGTCGGCCACATCATCGAAGATTTCACCTCTGGGGGTCGAACCCCAGCGTTGCGCCGCACGGCCGTCGAACAGGTCGAGAAACTGCCCAAGAAAGACCAGCCCCAGCGCATAGACGGGGGGATGGCCGGCAAGCACCACCCAGCAGCCGGTGAGGCCGCAGATCAGGTTCATGATGCTCAGGATATTGGCGTACCAGTAGTTGGGGATCAGCTTGAAAAAAGTGGAGCAGAAGGCCAGGGCGGTACAGATCGCCATCAGTGGCTGAATGGTGCGGCCGAACAGGGGCAGCGGGCCGTAGATGTATTCCAGCCCCACCACAATCAGCAGCACCACCACCAGGAAGGTTTTGGCCTTGCCGAACAGGTTGGCTGCCTTGATCTTGATGAAGTACCGCGAAAACTGCCCGGTGATGTCGAACAGGAGGAACAGTCCCACCAGTACCGGGTTGAGCAGATTGATCCAGGCCATGTAGACCAGCATGGGGGAATACATCAGTTTGTCGGAGAACGGGTCGATCGATTCCCCTTCCTCGGTGTGCAGATCGCACTTGCGGGCAATGTCGCCGTCGGTGATGTCGGTGATCATCCAGAAGGTGAAAAAAAGAAAGCACAGCTTGGGAAACCCCATGTGCAGCAGCAGCACGGAGACAAACCCCATCGGATAGCGTGCCCGGCTGATGGCGTTGGGGTGCAGCCACTTATGGCGGCGTACCCAGGCGACCTGTTCCGGGGTGCGCATGAAGCGGTTGACGGCAAAGCGCTCCGCGCCCAGCATGATGAGAACGGGAAGGCCGATTTCCAGAAAGATGGCGGAAAAGGGTGTCATGGCAGATTGCTGTGCTCCGTGTTGATGGTGAAATGTCAGGGCTTTGCGTAGCCCAGCGGCCGGTCTTCTGTCAACCTCAAAATGGATCTTCGCCAGTAGTTCGCGAAGCCGGGAAAGAGAAGGAAATCGTTCCCTCCCGGGTCTTCTGCTCTTTATTTTAACATATTGAAAACAGTACCGTTTGAAAGAACCCTTCAACTCCTTCATTTTTTCGATTGACAGCGGTGCAGACCGGGCGTATATGAGAAATTAACGATAGACGTTCAGGCCCGGGGAATCGCAAGACGCGCACGCTTAAAAGTGACCCCTTTTAGCCGCAGGCCGCCAGGCTGCCCGGGACCGAAGACGCCATCGCCCCTCCTTCGGGAGGTACGATCACTCAAGGCAACGATAAAGGGGTTACACATGAACATTGCACTCTCCTTCAATCTGAAGGCGGGGGCTGAAGGCGTGCAGGATGCTGCCGCCGAGCCTCCCCTGGAACCTCCCTCCGAACCTCCCGACGATCTCTACGCCGAGTGGGACGACATTCACACCATCAACGCGGTGGCCGGCGCGCTGCGTTCGCGCCATAACGTCACCCTGGTGGAGGCGGACCTGGACGCTTTTGAGCGCTGCCGCCTGCTGCGGCCGGATCTGGTGTTCAACATCGCCGAAGGTCTGCATGGGGTCAGCCGCGAAGCGCAGATCCCCGCCATGCTCGATATGCTGGGGCTGCCCTATACCGGCAGCGATCCCCTGACGCTCGGCCTCTGCCTCGACAAGCGACGCACCAAAGAAATCCTTGCGCATCACCGCGTCGCGACGCCGCGATTCGTGGTGGCCTCCTCCATGGTGGAGATTCCCGCACGGTTCAGCTATCCGGCCATGGTCAAGCCGACCCTCGAGGGCTCCAGCAAGGGGGTCACGGACAGGGCGCTGGTGCGCAACCGCCGCGAGCTGGTACGCCAGGTGCAATGGGTACTGGAGACCTACCGGCAGCCGGCGCTTATCGAGGAGTTTCTGCCCGGGCGCGAGTTCACCGTGGCCATGCTCGGCAACGGCTCCGATCTGCGTGTGCTGCCCATCGTTGAGATCAATTTCGACAGTCTGCCCGCCGGCGTCAATCCCATCTATTCCTATGAAGCCAAATGGCTGTGGGATCAGGAACAGGATCCCCTGCAGATCTTCACCTGCCCGGCCCAGCTTGAACCGCTGCTGCGTCGTCAGATCGAAGAACTGTGCAGGCGTGCTTTTGCCGCCCTGGGGTGCCGCGACTGGTGCCGCATCGACGTGCGCCTCGATGGACGCGGCCTGCCGCAGGTCATCGAGCTCAACCCCCTGCCCGGCATCCTGCCGCGTCCCGAGCAGAACAGCTGCTTTCCCAAGGCGGCGCGTGCGGCCGGACTCTCCTACGATCAGCTGATCCTGGCCGTGGCCGATGCCGCCGCTGCGCGGCTCAACCTGTACGAACAAGGGGGGTGCCATGAAAGTCGCGGTCTGCTTTAACCGGGCTGTGCAGAAACCGGTGCAGGGCGAGGCTTTCGACCGCATCTCCGAGCAGGGCGCCGCGAACGAAGCGCAGGCGGTGGCCGGTGCGCTGTGCGAACTCGGCCATGTCCCGCAGCTGGTGGCGCTGGGTTCGGAGATCCCCGCGTTCATCGCTGAGCTGCGTGCGGCGGCGTCCGACCTGGTTTTCAACCTGTGCGAAGGCTTCTGGGGATGCAGCCGCCAGGAGATGCACATTGCCGCACTCCTTGATCTGCTCGGCCTGCCTTTCACCGGCAGTGCTCCCCTGTGCCTGGGGCTCACCCAGGACAAGGCGCGCACCAAGGATCTGCTCGCCCGTCATCAGCTGCCCACCCCCAAATACCGGTTGATAAGGCCGGGCGAACAGTCTCTTCGCGTGCGCGACCTGAACTACCCCCTCATTGTCAAGCCCCGTTTCGAGGACGCTTCGCTGGGAATCTCCAACGACAGTGTGGTCGAGAACGAGGCGGAGCTTCAGGCGCGCATCGCTTACGTGCATCACACTTATCGACAGGGCGCGCTGGTGGAAGAGTTCATCGAGGGGCGCGAGATCAATGTCGCAGTCATCGGCAACGGTCCCTTTGAGGTGCTGCCCCTGTCTGAAATCCGTTTTCATCCCGAGCTGGTGCGTCCCATCGTCAGCTATGAGGGGAAATGGCTTGAGCGGTCCCAGGGTTATCGTGGATCTCAACCGTTGTGCCCGGCGCCTCTCAAGGGGCGCGATGCGATGCTGATCCGCGATACCGCGCTGCGGGCGTGCAAACTCATGGAGTGCCGCGATTACGCCCGCGTGGACATCCGTTTTCACGACGGCGTGCCCTACATCCTCGAAGTCAACGCCAACCCGGATATTTCACCCGACGCGGGACTGGCCCGCTGCGCCGCCGTGGCGGGCATGAGTTATCCGCAATTGGTCCGGCGCATTGTGGAGATGACCGTTCAGCGAAAGGAGGCACGCCGTGCGTAATCTCAAGGCAACCGATGTGCCCGATCTGATCCGGATTCTCGAAACCACCGGCGCCTTCAGCGATGAGGAAGTCGGGGTGGCGGTGGAACTGCTCGGGATTGTGCTCAATGATCACGCTCAGCAGGATTACGAAGTGGCGGTGGCTGAAGTTGAGGGGCGCGTGGCCGGGTATGTGCTGTTCGGTCCGGTGCCGCTGACGCAGGGAACTTTTGACCTTTACTGGATCGCCGTCGACCCGGCGGCGCAGGGGCACGGTGTGGGACGCAACCTGATGAGCTATGTTGAGGAAAAGGTCTGTGATCGCGGCGGGCGGCTGGTCTGTCTGGAAACCAGCTCCCAGGGGAGCTACGAGCGGACTCGGCGTTTCTATGAGCAGGCCGGTTATATGCAGGAGTCGTGCATTCGGGATTTCTACCGGCCGGGCGATGACCGCCTCACCTACGTTAAACGCGTGACTGTTCCAGAGGAGAGCTGAACGCCATGGAAACCTGGCAGAAAATGATGCAGGCAAGTATGACCCGCCCCGCCGAGGTGACCCGGCGCTTCGGCATCGATCCGGCGCCCCTCGATGCGGTCGCAGCCGAATACCCCATGCGCATCAACCCTTACTATCTCTCCCTGATCAGGGAGGTGAACGACCCCATCTGGCGGCAGGCCGTTCCTTCGGAGGAGGAGCTGCGCGACAGCGTCTGCCCGGCGGATCCCCTGGAGGAGGAGAACCAGAGCCCGGTGCCCAACCTGGTGCACCGTTATCCGGACCGGGTGCTGTTCCTGGTCTGTTCGGAGTGCGCCATGTACTGCCGCTTCTGCACCCGCAAGCGCAAGGTTGGCGGCGAGAGCATGGTGGTGAGCCGCGAGACCATCGAGGGCGGCCTTGACTACATCCGCAACCACCCTGAAATCCGCGACGTGATTCTGTCGGGGGGCGACCCGCTGCTGTTGTCCGACGACAGGCTTGACGACATCCTGCGGGCGCTGCGTGCCATCAGCCATGTGGAGATCATCCGCATCGGTTCGCGCGTGCCGGTGGTGCTGCCGCAGCGTATCACCCCGGCGCTGGTGCGGATGCTGCGCAAATATCACCCGCTGTTTCTCAATACGCACTTCAACCACCCTGACGAGATCACCGTTCAGGCGGCCAAAGCCTGCGCCCGGCTGGCCGAGGCGGGGATCCCGCTGGGCAACCAGTCGGTGCTGCTGCGCGGAGTCAACGACGATCCCGCCGTCATGAAGCGCCTCATGCAGAAGTTGCTTGTGGTGCGTGTGCGCCCTTATTACCTCTATCAGGCCGACATGGTGCGCGGCACCGACCATTTTCGCACTTCGGTGGAAGAGGGGCTGGAAATCATGCGCGCCCTGCGTGGCCATTCCTCCGGCCTGGGGGTGCCCGCCTACGTCATCGATGCGCCCGGCGGCGGCGGCAAGATTCCGCTGCTGCCCGATTATCTGCAGAGCCTGGGGGAGGAGGTGGAGTTGAAGAACTATCGCGGCGAGACCTATCGCTACGCCAATCCGGCTGTGCGACCGCCTGAGGAGAAACGGCAGGTCGGCAATGCGCCTCTCAATTGGTGATGGCGTCGCAAAAACTCACCAACTGCTGCGTTGCTGCAATTGCTCTCGCTGCTTCGACGTACGTAAGTACGCCTCATTGCTCGACAATCGCGCGCCTTGCATTTGGCGCTTTTTGC
>JAXHUR010000054.1:0-22659 GCA_034189505.1 Thermodesulfobacteriota bacterium
GGCGCAGAAAAACGGGGCGCACATAACCGTGACTGCCGCGTTCGCCGAAATGAACCTTGACCGCGACCAGATCGTCGCGCGCGACGATTTCATCCAGGCCGCCATCCGCCAGCAGACGTTCGATCTTGTCGAGCAGGTTTTCACGATGCCCGGCACGCAGATCGGCCAGAAAAACTGGATTTGGCATATCAATCCGTCCTGTAAAAATTAAAGCCTCATGTCGAGAGGTAACGTCGAAAAACTCACTTTATTCCCACGGAAAGACCTCTATGTTTCCGATCTTTTTTTTCATTCGGCAGCACACCGAACACAACCCCCACAATGGCACCAAACACCGCCCCTGACCAAGGGCTTGCAAAACTGCCTCAGGTGCTGCCGGTGCATTGCCCCAGATAGCCGAGCAATGCACCGCCGGCAACTCCAAGGGATGTCAGAACCACAATCTTCAACGGTTTATTCATTTATATTGAATTCCTTTCTTTGCAGATCAGCCTACCCTGCCCCTTCCCTCAGCGTCAAGAATGTCCTGATGCGCTGTCCTTGACACTGCACAAAACCTGATAGAATAAAAAAAGCTGAAAAAACAACGCGTTCGGCATCCTTATCGCGAATTTTTTACCACTAAGCACTCGCTTTATCCTCTGTATCATGCTGGAAAGTCCAGCAAAACCACAAAAACAGAAAGGAGACAGACCATGAATGAAACCGTAACGGTCGATTATGCCTCAAAAGAAGCCATGCAGAATGCAGTCAGCGATCTTCTTGGCGCAGGCATCCCCCAGGACAAATTCTATGTCGATGAGGAAAAACTTGAAATCAAGGTGATCACCCCAACGGAGAGCAAACCTGAAATTCTCGAGCTTCTCAACCGGCACACCACCCGCTGACCCGGAAACGACAGGCGGAGCGCCGATTCGCTTTAACACTTCGGTGCGCCGCCTGTCCCGAAATGTATAATATTCTACATCATTTCGATAAAAACCAACACCCGCCTCTTCCCCGCCTCCACCTACGGTTGCCGCCGGCTCTCTGGCCTCGATCTATCCGGCCCTGCATGCCAGCTGCATGGGGCCCACCGCAGCGCGGCGCGCGCTGTAATTCACAGCGTTTGACAACCCCTCGAGAACAGGAATCGGGACCCATGGCATTTATCGAAATCCAAAATCTGACCCGAAATTTCCAGAACGGCAACGACTGCGTGCAGGCTCTGCGCGGTGCCGATATTATTATGACAGAAGGAACTTTTCTCGGCGTGATGGGCCCCTCGGGGTCAGGAAAGAACACCTTTCTCTCAATCCTCGGCGGACTTTGCGGACCCAGCGGTGGGCGCGTCGCCATTGCGCGGGCGCTGGTCAACGAACCGCCGCTGATTCTGGCCGATGAACCCACCGGAAGCCTGGATTCAGCAACCAGCAAAGAGATCATGGATCTGCCGGCCTATCTCAACCAGGAAGGGCAGACCATCGTCATGGTGACTCACAACCAGGAGAACACCCAATACTTCCAGCGCACGATATCGCTCAGAGACGGACAGGTCGATTCGGACCGGGCGGTCTTCACCGCAACAACCCAAAAGGCAACGGCAATTTGACGGGTAGGAAACATCAGAGCCTGATCTGCGTATTCGGATAAAATCAACAGCAAGCAGATGACTCTTTTTCCTCTCCACAATAAGTAGATTAAAATATTAAAAAATAACGATCTTGGGGTTCTGTAAAATTATTTCTCTCTGTTGATGCTATTTCAGAAATCGACATTGCTTCTCTTATCGGCTAAAATTCAACGTCAATTGAATCCCCTGCTAGGAGACGGACTTTGGGGATCGTCACGAGAAATTGGCAAATCGAGGACAGATTTGCGGAAATATGGTCCGATTTGCTGGTTTCGCAGTAGATTCTTCCAAAGTCCGACAGCCTCCTAGATGCATATTTGATTTCCCCGTGACGCAGTGAGCAAGGTAAACATGACAAAGACCCCAGAAGGTGGCCACTTTTCGCAGTCCTCCCAGACGCCCGCAAAATCAAAACAACCTCGCCTTATCGTCGGTCTGGGCGCTTCGGCCGGGGGACTCTCCGCCCTGCAGAAGTTTTTCGACCACATGCCGGCCGACACCGACATGGCGTTTGTGGTTATTCAACACCTGTCGCCCGACTTTAAAAGCATGATGGACGACCTGCTGGCCCGCAACACTTCGATGCCGATTCATCGGGCCAAAAACGGAATGGTTCTGCGTCCCAACCACATTTACCTGATCACACCGCAGACCCATCTGACGATCTCCGAGGGGAAGCTGCACACCACAAAACGCACCGACGCCTCCCATACCGATCTCCCTATCGATATCTTTCTGCAGTCTCTCGCCGAAGACAGGGGGCAAAACTCTGTCGCTGTCATCCTGTCCGGTACCGGCAGCGACGGATCGCGGGGCATTCAGGCGGTCAAGCGCGCGGGAGGGCTCGTCATGGTTCAATCCATCGATTCGGCTCAATTCGACGGCATGCCGCGCAGCGCCATTGCCACCGGAGCCTGCGACCTGATGCTGTCTCCCGAGGAAATGCCCAATGCCCTGCTGGAATTCACCGCACTACCGGAGCCCGAAAGAAAGGAGTTTCTGCGAAATTACCTGGGAGCGGACGAACACGGCGAATACCACTCCATTTTCGCCTTGCTGCGCAGCCATTACGATCTGGATTTCTCCAAGTACAAACCCCCGACAGTGGACAGGCGCATTCAGCGCCGCATGGAATTCTCCAACACGGCCACCCTCAGTGAATACGCGGCGCTTCTGGCCAACGATCCCAAAGAACTTGACCATCTTTACCGAGATCTGCTGATCGGTGTGACGGAGTTCTTCCGCGACCCGAAGATTTTCAAGCACCTGGAAAAAGATGTACTTCCCCGCATTTTCGAAAACCGGCGGGACGATGAGGACCTGCGCATCTGGACCGCCGGCTGCGCAACCGGCGAAGAGGCCTATTCTCTGGCGATCCTGTTTGCGGAAAAAGCGCAGGAAACCAACTTCAAAGGCAATATTGCGATCTTCGCCACGGACGTGCATGCGTCGTCGCTGGAATTCGCATCCCAGGGGATCTACGATTCACCGCGACTGAAAAACGTCTCTGAACAGCGCCTGAACCGGTTTTTCATAAAGGAATCCGGAAACAGCTACCGCATCCGGCAGGACCTGCGCAAGATGATTGTCTTTGCACCGCACAACCTGTTCAATGACCCGCCTTTCACACGCCTCGACCTGATCTGCTGCCGCAATCTGCTGATTTACTTTAAACCTGAAATTCAGCGCAAGGTTCTGTCGATTTTTCATTTTTCCCTCAAGCGCAACGGATTTCTGCTCCTCGGCAGCAGCGAAGGACTCGGTGCTCTGGCCGGAGAATTTGAAACGATCGACAGTTCGGCCAAGATCTTCCAGAAAACGAAGGATCTCAAAATTGCCTTTAACGGCAGCTTCGAGCCCACTCAGAAAAATATCTCCGCAAATATGCCCTCTTACACACCCCCCAGAACAACCATCAACTTCGACCGTAGACTGCTTCATGACTACGACCTTCTTCTGAAGGAATTTATGCCGAGCGGCGTGCTTGTCGACGAGCAGCATCGCATTCTTCACTGCTTCGGCGACACCTCGGAACTTCTCCACCAACCGGAAGGCCGTTTTGAAAACGACATTCTTTCCCTGGTGACATCAAGCCTTAAAACGCCCCTTGCAACGGCCCTGCACCGGGCCTCGAAAACGCAGAAATCGATCGAGCTGAAAAACTTTGAGGTTGGAGAAGGGCGCGAAAAAAAGAAAATGGATTTGAAGGTCGAATGCCTCCCCGACCAGCAGAAATATTCCTGTCATTACTTCATCTCGTTGCATCCGCCGCAGAAGCCCGAGAAGAAATCGCCGGCTCTGCCAGATTCAGACAGCCTGCCCTGCCCAAAGGATCTCCCGGAAGAAGTCCAACAGCATATAAGCGAGCTCGAGCAGGAACTGCTGACCACCAAGGAAAGCCTGCAGACCACCGTCGAGGAACTGCAGACATCGAACGAGGAACTGCAGGCCACCAATGAAGAACTCATGGCCGCCAATGAAGAGTTGCAGAGCACCAACGAAGAGCTGCACTCCGTCAACGAGGAACTCTACACCGTCAACGCGGAGTTGGAGCAGAAGAACAAGGACCTTCAGCAGCTCAATCGCGACCACGAAAACCTGCTGACCAGCATCGAAGCCGGTACAGTCTACCTGGACAAGGATCTTCGCATTCGCAAGTTCAACCCGGCCATCACCCGGTTCTTCAAGCTGCTGCCTCAGGATGTGGGGCGCCCCCTCGATCATATCGCCTATCATCTGTCGCACCAGGAAGAAATGCTAAGCCACGTCAGGCAGGTTCTGGATACGGGCGAGCCGAGGGAAAGAGAGGTACGCACCCGTGATGGAAAGTGGATGCTTAAACGCATTCTTCCCTTTCGTACTGAAAACGATACAACGGAGGGGGTCGTCCTCACCTTCACTGACATTACCCGGATCAAGGAGGCGGAGACCCAGGTTCGCGAACTTAATCAGGCGTTGGAGAATAAAGTCGAGCAGCGTACACGCGAGTTGCAGGAAGCCAAAGAGGAGGCCGAGCGGGCCAACGCGGCGAAAAGCATCTTTCTGGCCAACATGAGCCATGAAATCAGGACTCCGATGACCGGCATCTTCTGCACCATCGAACTGCTGGAGACAACCGAACTCTCCCCGCAGCAGCGCGAATACCTCGAAACACTGGAAACCGCCGCTCAGGACCTGCTGCGCATCATCGAGGATATTCTCGATTTCTCCAAAATCGAGGCCGGCAAAGTCACAATGGAGCAGGAACCCTTCTCCATCCGACAGGCCGTTGAAGAAGTGATCAAGATTCACCACCCGCGCATTGAAGCAAAAGACCTCAAACTTGGGGTGTCTCTGGATGAGAGCCTGCCGGATTTCGTGATCGGCGATGCCGTTCGGTTGCGCCAGGTGCTGTCCAATCTCCTCTCGAATGCCGTTAAATTCACGAACGAAGGAGAAGTACGCATCTCCGCAGTGCTGGTGGAGGAGAACCAGGGAGAAGCCACCGTGCGCTTTTCTATTCACGATACGGGCATCGGACTGGCACCGGAGGACCTCAATCTCATTTTCGAGCCTTTTGCCCAGGCGGACGCCTCAACCACCCGAAAATTCGGAGGGACCGGGCTGGGTCTCGCTATCTGCCGGCAACTGGTGGAAATGATGGGCGGCAGGATCTGGGTGCAGAGCAAACCGGGGGCAGGTGCGACTTTTCACTTCACGGCATCTTTCCCTGTCGTGGAAGGCCACTGGCAAAGCAGCGACAAGGAACAGACCTCGGCCGGGAAGTCGATTAAAAAAGGCGATGAAAGCGACCTGAAAATTCTGGTTGCCGAAGACGAAACCCTCAACCAGCACCTGATCCGGCAGATTCTGTCCGGACTGGGCCACCGTGCGGAAATTGTCGACGACGGGGAGAAAGCTCTCGCAGCGCTGGAGAAAGAACCCTATGACGTGGTATTCATGGACGTGTCCATGCCGGGCATCGACGGCGTCACCGCCACCCGCCGCATTCGCGAACTCGGCCCCGACCACCCCAACAGCAACATTCCCGTCATCGGCCTTACGGCCCATGCCATCGATGAGAGCATCCAGGAATTTACCTCCGCGGGCATGAATCGGGTCGTCACCAAGCCTTATTCCATCAAATCACTGAATGAGGTTCTAAACGCCCATCGGCGCCGCAAGAGGTAACCTGTTTTTTTAGGGGAGACTGCCAAACTGCCCTCATCCGAAGGATTGATCTGTGCCGATCTTCAGCCGGACGGCAGCAGAAGCACCTTAAGGCGCGATTCAGAGGCGGTGATCCCGGCCAAAACCCCTTCCTGCTGGAGAGCATCTTGTTTCCGGCTGGGAATCGACGCTGATCAGACCCGGGCTCAGACGAAGTTTTCAGTTTCACCGGGCGGAAGTAATCTTCCGCAGCAGCGCCAATCCCACAGCAACCAGCGACCAGACGCCCAAGGCCGCAAACGCCAGACCCCAGGCGGTGACGGATTCGTTGCCGCCGGCGGCGTCAAGCACGCTCCCGAAAGCCAGCGGTGCAAGAAATCCCGCGCCGAATCCCATCAGAGAATGCAGCGCCATGGCCGCCCCTTTGCGGCCCGGTTCGGAGGCGGCCACCATGCCGGCGGTCAGGGCGGCGGAATCCCCCATGACACACAGGAAGTAAAGAGTCGTCAGAATAAAGACGAGAATGATCGGCAGCGGTGCGCTGAACCCCACCAGGCAGGCAAGAAGCCCCGAGCCGGTCATGGCGGAAAGGATCAGGCGGCGACGCCCCCGTTTGACGGCGGCCTCGTTGCCGAAAATGCTGGCCAGCGGCCCAAGCAGGTTGACCCAGGCCGCCAGCGACGCAGCGCCGAACCAGAACCCGCCCTCGGTGAGACTCAGCCCCAGGCTGAAAGCAAAAAAAGCCGGCAGCCAGGAACGCAGCCCGAACAGCTCCCAACAGTGCGCCGCGTAGCCGAGGATATACCCCATGGCCTCGCGGTTGCGCAGCACCGGTCGGAAATCGAAGACAGGAACGGGCGGGGCGTCACTGCCCTGCGGCGGTCGCGCAGGGAAAGAGAAGAAAATGAGCGGTCCGGCGATAAAAGGCCCCACCGCTGACGCGGAAAAAGCCCACTGCCAGCCGACCGGTTCCAGAGCGCCGGCCAGCAGCAGAGAGCCGGTCGTACCAAGGCCGAAAGTGGCGGTATAGAAGGCGACCCCGCGACTGGGGACCGCACCGCGAAAATGATCGGTCAGCAGGCGCAGACCCGGCATATAGGTTCCGGCCAGCCCCGCACCGACCAGGATCTGGAAAAAGACAGCCGACCGCAGCCCCTGGGCGAACAGAGCGAAACCAAGGCTGCCGGCGCAGGCCAGCAGGGTGGCGAGAAGATAAATACGGCGGGTGTCGATGCGGTCGGTCAATCCGACCAGAAAAGGGGTGGCGAGCATGTACCCCACAAAAAAAGTTCCGCTGATCAGTCCGGCCTCTGAATTGCTCAAATCCCACGCGGCCCGCAGCCGCGGCAGTAATGCAGGATAGGTGGCGAAGCCGGTCATGCTCAGGATTTCCGCCGTACAGATCAACAGCACCAGGCGTGATGGGGAGAGGCGCTCGACCAGGGTCTTCAAAGACTGTCCTCCTACAAAGAGGTTGTTTTCAGGAGACCGGATTCAGACGATTTTCTTCCGCCAATGATTTTATTATCTACCGCATATTATTTTAATACATCAACCGAAATAGAAAATCATGCAATAATTTCATCATTTTGGCGGGAAAATAAGTATTTATTCAACCCCCGAGCCTCCCTCTGAATGTATAAAAAAAATATCCTACCCGGCAGTCCTTTAATTACGTCAAACAAAAAGACAAAAAAATAATTCTAGTGTTTTCAATATCTTGGGAATGTTTTTTCCTGAAAAAGGGAGTTGGCACTGCTGATGCTATATAAAAAGACAACAACGAAAAAAAACACAGTGGACTTTGCCACTCACGGAAAACCCTTAAAAAGGAGGCACATCATGAAAGCGACCTTGTTGACCACATTGACCCTGATCGGTATTGCTTCTCCCGCCCTCGCCGCCGCCGGCGCACAAGAACATAGCGGACTGCTGGTCTGGGCCTTCATCGGATTTTTCGGCTTGATCGTAGTCGCCCAGCTGGTCCCGGCATTCCTGGTACTCCTCGGCGTCGCCAAAAGCTTCGGCCGTGAGCAACAGCACCAGATCAACTGACCCGAACTGAAAAACTGAACCTGCCATCCCGGGCGAGGACACCTGCAAAGGATCTTCGCCCTTTGTTTTTTCATTTACCGCAAGTCAAGAGTAAAGGCGCAGCATGGTCACCTCGTCGCGCAGGATCTGCAGATCCACTTCGGTACCAGCGGGCAGAAAAGTTGCCTCGCGGGGCAACACCGCCAGGCCGTTGGCGCATACCATGGTGCGCAGGATGCCGGTGTGCTGATCACCGGCGGTGGAGGCAGTGTAGCGGCCGTCCTCAATCGTGACCCGCACCCGGATGAAGCTGACCTTGCCGGGTTTTTTCCTGGTATCCTCTTTCAGAACGCCCTTGACGAAGGGGCGCACCACCCGCTGATGTCCCATCATACGCAGCAGCCCCGGCCGCACGAACTGTTCAAAGGTGATCATGGTGGACACCGGATTGCCCGGCAGGGAAAAAACCGGGATCCGATCCTTGAGACTGAACGCCGTCGGCCCGCCCGGCTTGATGGCCACCTTCCAGAACATCTGCCGGGCACCCAGATCCGCCAACACATCGCGCACAAAATCACGGTCACCGGACGACACTCCGGCCGAAGTGATCAGGGCGTCGCAGTTCAGTCCCTCGGTCAATTTACGACGATGGTCCTCAGGCGTATCCAGGGCAATGCCCAGCATCACCGGTTCGCCGCCGCATTCTCTCACCGCCGCCGCCAGCGAAAAGGAATTGGAATTGATGATTTTCCCCTCCGCCGGCGGCTGCCCCAATTCGATAAGCTCGTCACCAGTGGAGAGAATGGCAACCCGCGGGCGGCGATGAACCGGAACCATCACCATCCCCATAGACGCCAGCATACTGATCTCGGGAGGTCGCAGCACAGTGGCGGCAGGAATAATGACATCACCGGAAGAGACGTCTTCACCGTGAAAGCGGATATGCTGACGCAGAGCCACAGGAGCGGTGAGCCGAACGCTGTCACTGCTTTCCTCGGTCTCTTCAAAGGGGACCACGGCATCGCACTGCGGGGGGATGGGAGCGCCGGTCATGATCTTCACTGCGCACCCCGGCTCCACCGGCGGTTCGGGACGCCCGCCGGCCGGGATATAGCCGGAAATTCTGAGAGTGACACCTTCTTTGCAGTCGGCAGCCCGCACGGCAAAACCGTCCATGGCGGAATTGTCGCACAGCGGCATAGGCCAGGGCGCGATCACGTCTTCGCCCAGAACCCGCCCGCAGGAATCGAGCAGCGGTACCCGCTCCACACCGAGAGTGGGGACATTTTCCAGAATCAATGAGCGTGCATCTTCAAAGCAGATGCTCATAAAACATTCTCCATAGGGCGATATTCAGAAGACGAGGTCTCGACAGCCTGCGTCAGCCTGCCGTTTTCAAGCCGAGAAACTTCGCCGTTCAGTCGGCGGGCCTGATCCCCATCGTGAGTGGACATGATAACCGCCACCCCCGCTTCGGTCAGCGCGGCCAGATTGGTTTCAAAAAGCGAAAGGGAATCATCGTCAAGACCCGCAGTCGGTTCATCCAGCAGCAGAACTTTGGGCCGGATGACCAGGGCGCGGGCCAGGGCCACACGCCGGCTCTCTCCGCCGGAGAGCGCACGGGCACGGCGGTTTTCAAATCCCTCCAGGCCGACGGAGTGCAGCGCCTTGAGAATACGGCGGCGCTGCAGGTCGCCATTGATATCACGCAGTCGCAGACCGAACGCAAGGTTGTTGTAAACAGTGTTGTCAAAAAGAAAGGGAGATTGCTCAACCAGAGTAATCTGCCGGCGGTATTTATGACGTCCCGCCGCGCCCTTGATAGAGTTTCCGTTGAAGCGGATCTCACCCTTATCGGGGGGCAGCAACAGCGCAAGAAGCTGCAGCAACGTGCTCTTACCGGCTCCGTTGGCCCCTGCCAGAAAATACATCCGGCCGGCCGCGAAATCCATTCGCTCGACACTGAGATTGAACTGGTTGCCACGCCGGTACTCGAGATTATGTATGGATAATATTGGATTCATAGGCCTAATGCTGTTGAAGCAGGTTGAGAAAGAGATTGACCATCAGCGCCACGGCGATCAGGACGATTCCCAACGCCAGACCGAAAGCGAATTCACCCTTGCTGGTTTCAAGGGCGATGGCAGTTGTCATGGTCCGGGTATAGCCGCGGATGTTGCCGCCGAGCATCATGGCGACGCCGACCTCTGCGATTACCCGGCCGAACCCGGCGACAACCGCCGCAATGATGCCGAAGCGGATCTCGAGCAGAAGCTGCCAGACCGCGCGCGTGCGCCCCGCTCCGAGAGTGAGAGCCGTCGGCATGATGCGCGGATCGGCACCGGTAACCGCCGCCACGGTGTAATTGGCGACGATGGGCGTGGCAAGGACCAACTGTCCGGCAATCAGAGCCATCGGCGTAAATAAAAGTCCGAGGCTTCCCAATGGCCCCTGGCGACTGAAGAAACCAAACAGAACCAGGCCAACGACGACAGTGGGAAGAGCCATCATCGTGTTGAGCCCGGTCAATATTGCCCTGCGACCGGGAAAACGCCCCAACCCGATGCCGACCCCCGCCGGTATCGCAACCACGGCCGCAAAAATGGTGGCCGTCACCGATGTGTAGAGAGAGGTCCACACCGCGTGCACCACATCCGGGTCGGCGGCAAAAACCAGCCCCAGAGCCGAGAGCAACGACTCGATCAGAAAATCCAAGGCGATCTCGCAAGGCTTAGCGTGAGAGATTCATGGGAAAGAAGACCTGCTCCCCGTCGATTTTGAAATCATCGATGATCTCCTGTCCGGCGGGACCGGTGATGAATTCAACGAATTTCATGGCCAGGTCATATTTCACATGAGGGTGCTTTTGCGGATTGACAGCAATCACGCCATAGGGATTGAAAAGCCCATCATCGCCCTCAAAAACGATCTCAAGATCGGTCTTCTCCTTTTTGAATGCAATATAGGTTCCGCGATCGGCCAGCGTATATCCGTCCTTCTGGGTCGCCATGACGATCACTTCTCCCATCCCGCGCCCGGATTCGATATACCACTGCCCCTCCGGGGAAATATCGGCCTGCTCCCACAACTGCTTTTCTTTCTGGTGGGTTCCAGACTCATCGCCACGGGAAACAAAGGGAGACTGGGCATCTGCAATGACGGCCAGCGCCTCCGCAGCGGAGAAGGCCTGGGCGGCGTCGGCCGGGTCGTCCACCGGCCCGAGAATGACAAAATCGTTATACATGACATCATGCCTGTTCACACCGTAACCGGCCGCCACAAAGGCATCTTCCAGGGCGCGCGCATGGACCAGAACAATGTCGACATCGCCGGATTCAGCGATTTTAAGCGCCTTGCCGGTGCCAACCGCAATCACGGCAACCTGACAGTCATAAAGTTCTTCAAAAGGGGGCAGAAGCTGATCGAGCAGACCGGAATTTTCGGTGGAGGTCGTGGTCGCCATGCGCAGCCGTTCCGCCGCCGAAACCGGCTGAACAACCACAAGAACGTAAAACAGAACCAGCGCAACTTTGAGAACGGGTGTTTTTTTCATGGAGAGACCTTTCGGAAGGATATAAAATTCAAGGCCTTCCCGGAATGGAACGGCCCTGTTCAATCCGCCCGCAGTGCGAGCCGAGTTCCGAGGTCTCCTTTCCAAGCCGGGAGGCACAACCGTTTCCAGCTGTACCCATTGGCCGCACGCCATGGGATATTCCCGTCAGGCGTGACGGCTCGGAGAACAATAAATTGTACGGTATACTAGCAAATTCTGTGCGCAAAACCTATCTATCTGTAATAAATAGATTTTTCACAACAAGGGGCTCCTTGCCCTCAGTAAAGTGAAACGGATTGGCCCACCTGGGCGTGTCGTTTTTGAGTCATTTTGTCTCACCCTTCAAACGAATCCCATCGCGCGCCAGTTCAACACGCCCCTCCTTGTACAATCCGCCCACCGCTTTTTTGAAGACCTTCTTGCTCATTCCCAGTGTCTGGAAAATCTCCTGCGGCGAACTCTGGTCATGCAGCGGCAGAAAGCCTTCCGGCTGCAGCGCTTCGAGAATCCTGTCCCGCGCATCCACCACGCCCGCAGCCCCGCTGCGGCGCAGGGTCACATCGACTTTGCCGTCGTCACGAATATTCTGCACAAAAGCTTTAAAGCGCTGCCCCCGCTTCATGCCGGGGCGCACCTCGTCACGGTACAACAAGCCCGGATAGAGATCGTTGATGATGACCTTCACGCCGAGATCGGTGAAATCCCACAGCAGCACCTCCACCTCGTCGTTGATCTTCAGATCTCCCGGCGGCTCTGCCAGGCATTTTTCAACGCGAGCGGTCGCCACGACCCGGCTGCGGTCGTCAAGGCAGACCTTGACCAGGTAGCGGTGCCCCTTGCGCATGCGCTCAGGCTGCTCGCTGTAGGGCACGAGCAGCTCCTTGTCCAGCCCCCAATCGAGAAAGGCGCCGTGTTTCGTAACGTCGCTGACCTGGAGCTGGGCGAATTCACCCACCTGAGCTTTGGGGTGTTTGAGGGTCGCTACCGGCAGCCCCGCCGTATTGATGAAAACAAAAACAGCCAGCTCGTCCCCCGGCGCGGCACTGCCGGGCACTTCGCGGGCAGGCAGCAGAATGCGCAGATGCTCATCCTCAAACCAGGCGCCTTCCTCGTCGATCGCCGTGATTTTAAGTTTATTGATACAACCGATCTGGATCATGATCTCTCCAAACAAAGTTTAATGTCACGGTTCAACATGGGGAAGGAAGAGGCAGATGGAACGCTCAACCTCAGTCCAGCGGCAGATACTCGACCTTGACGATTTCCAGCTCCTCGCGACCGCCGGGGGTCACAACGGTGACTTCATCCCCTTCCCGCGCATTGAGCAGCGCGCGCCCGACCGGCGAAAACCAGCTGATCCGCCAGCGCGAAGCGTCCATTTCATCGCCGCCCACCAGGCTCAGCACCCGCTCCACGCCGTCGGCGTTTTCCACCGTCACCGTCGCTCCGAACAGAACCCGGTCACCGGCACGCTCCTTCTGGTCGAGAGGGTCGACGATGTCCGCCGCATCCAGCTGCTTGGTGAGAAAGCGGATTCTGCGATCGATCTCCCGCAGGCGTCTTTTGCCGTACTGATAATCCGCGTTCTCGGAACGGTCGCCGTTGGAAGCCGCCCAGGCCACCGTATCCACCATGGCTGGGCGCTCCTTGTAGAGCAGTTCCTTAAGTTCTGTCCGCATACGCGCGGCGCAGCAAGGCGTCATGTAATTTTTGCGGGGCTGGCTCATATCCTTTGACCACCTGTTCAAATTTCGCAGTCCTGACAGTCGTCGGGAAACTATTTTCCGCCAGGTTCAGCGAGCAATAACCGATTTTGGGGTGTAATGTCACCCGGAATCGTCTGTGTATGGACAAAATACCCGGCACGGCGCACCCGTCCAACTCGCATCACATCTACGGCGAGAGGACCGTCGAGCCAGCCCTGCCGTCCGCCCGGGTCACTGCTTTTGAGAACCGCTGAAGCGATCTGCGAATTGAGTGTCAGGCGATTGCGAGAGGCGCGATTCATGCTTGACAGCCTACAGCCGGCGGCAGACAAGCACAAGTCGATTACGGGGGCGCACCATGGTGGACAACCCGGCTCTGTCTTCATAGCCGTACTTTAAACTGACGACATCAAAACCCGTGTTCCGGGCAAGCTGTGCAAGTTGACCGGGTCGGAAAATCTGCTTGTGTCCGAAGGGCGCCGCGGAATAAAAAGAATTCAGATACAAAGAGACTTTCCCGCCGGTGAGACGATAGAGCCGCTCGCTGAAGCGATACGATACGGCTTCACGGGACGGCGTATCGATAAATAGCATCCCTCCGGGTTTCAGGACGCGCTGCACCGCTTCCATGGTCTCCACCGGATAGTTGACGTGCTCGACAACATCCCACAGGGTCGCCACATCAAAACGGCCGGCATTTTCCTCCTGCCGGCCGAACTGCTCGATCGTATGCGGGAATAGATCCAGACCGAACTTCAGGCGGGCGAACTCGCGGCGCATGCGGCTCGGCTCCAGGCCGTGGACAACCGCCCCCTCCCCGGCAAGAAGCACCACGAACTGCCCCACTCCCGCTCCAATATCGAGGCAGGAAGCCCCCTCCAGGCCAACATGCCTTTTTATCAGCTCAAGACGCAGCGCCGGCAGCGGATCGAACCCGCGTAGCCGCTCCTCCATATAAGCCCTTGAGGTTTCATCCAGAGGCGTGCCCATATCGGGAGAAGAATTACCGGCCGGCAGGTCGAGAAAAGCGATAGCATGGAAATCACAAGCCGTACAGCGATATATAATTTTCCCGCCGTCGAGGCGGTAAAGCGGCTCCGCTGCAGTTTCTCCGCAGAATTTGCATCGCTTGAAATCATAATTGAGCGACATCGACTATTCCTCACGGACCTGTATAAATATCGGGAAAGGGCGATTATATGACATTTGCGGGTCGATTTGGTTAAAAATGTCTCTACGGCCCCCCAAACATTTTGAAGATTCGGGCCTGTCGTCATCGAAGATCAAAAGGGCCTTTCCACAAATTATAAGTAGCGCACAATTCACGTTTTGCTATAGTTGGAGTTCATGTATTCAATCGGAGCTTTTCGGCAACCGTCGTATATTGACAGCAACCCCGGAGGTGAAAATGGTAAAAGAAATCGGCTTTATGGGATTGGGAACTGTGGGCCGCCACATGGCGATAAACCTGTTGAAGGGCAATTACAACCTGACCGTCTATGACCGGCAGCCCGATGCCGTTGCAGACCTGGTCCGCCTGGGCGCCAAAGAGGCACAAACACTCCATGATGTGGCGAGCAACAAGGATATGGTCATCATCATCCTTCCCGAACGCCAGGAAACAGAGGAAATGCTCTCGGGCGACCGGGCTTTTCTCGATGCCCTCGAGCCCGGAACGATTCTGGTCGACATGGGCACTCACAGCCTCGAGGTGACCCTGGAACTCGACAAGGCCGCCAAAGAGCGCAAGGCTCTCTTCCTTGAGGCGCCGGTATGGGGGACCAAGGAACATGCCGCCAACGGGCTCCTGACCATTCTCGCCGGGGGGGACGAAACGCTGCTGGGCCGCTGCCACGAGCCGTTCTCTCTACTGGGGCTTCACATCATTCACGTCGGCGATGTGGGCGATGCCACCCGCATGAAGTTTGTCGCCAATGTCGTGCAGGCCGAGTTGATGCAGGCCCTGGCCGAAGGGCTGACCCTGGGTGAAAAGCTCGGCTTCAGCCCCGAAAAAATCATTGAAGTCCTCGATTCGGGCGGCGCGGCCTCGCCACTTTTCAACGCCAAGGCACGCTCCATCGCACGCGGCAACTTCTCCCGCAATCTTGCTCTCAAATATGTCTATGAAGGTCTTCAACTTGCTCGGGAAGCCGGAGAGAAAGAGGGGCTGAAGCTTCCAGCGGCGGACGCGGTCAGCCAGATCTATTCACAGGCCCTTGAGCAGGGCCTGGGTGAGGAAGATTTCTCGGCGGTCATCAAGGTACTGCGAAAATAAACCGTTTCAGAAAAAGAATGAGTTTAACAAGGGCGCTCATCCATCACCAGGATGAGCGCCCTTGCCTTTTCCCGGTATTTACCAGGGCAGCTGCTCGCCATTGCTGTGCCAGAAGGAGCCGCTGTTCTCAAGGTTCAATTCAGCGATCCGCTGCGCCAGCCCAGCGGCCGAATCCTCCGGGCTGATCAGTCCGCCGAAATTGACCATGCGGGTATTGACGAAGCCCGGATGCAGCTGCGCCACGGCAATGCCGCGGCCTTTGAGGTCGATGGCCAGTGATCGGCCGAAGGCATTGAACGCCGCCTTGGATGCGCGGTAGCCATAACGCCCCCCCGAATCGTTGTCGCCCATCGACCCCATGCGGCTGGTGATATTGGCGATCTTGCTTCCCCGCTGCATATTGGGCAGCAGCGCCTCACAGATGCGCAGCGGCGCAATGGCGTTGACCTCCATCTGCAGGCGGATCGAATCGAAGTCCAGCTCCCCCAGTACCTCATCTTTGAGAACTCCGGCGTTGTTGATCAGCAGATCAATGGTTTTGCCTTCGAGGACGGTGGCCAACCGCCTGACATCCTTCTCCTGAGTGACGTCAATGTTGTCAATGACCTGTGCCGCGACCTCTTCAAGTTCAGGCGACGACTGTCGGCAGACGCCGGTCACCTGCCAGCCTTCCCGCTGATAGAGTCGCGCCAGTTCAAGACCGATTCCGCGATTGGCTCCGGTAATCACAACATGGCTCATATTTTTCTCCTTCCATCCAAGCAATGTACAATCACAAGCTGTCCGGTTATTTTTCGGATTCAGCTATCTTCAAGTGCGGAGGAAACCATATAACCTCGTTCGCCATCACCGTAAGAGGTGTCCCTGTTGTATTCATAAGATATCAAAGATTTGAGCTTTTAAAACAAAAAGTCATTTATTTTATCCATACTTAAGCTCACGGGGAGTCGCTTTTGCGTATGGAATTTGTTCACTCAAGAAGATGCGGAAATTTTATTGAATACTTTTGGGCAATCGGCCTACAAAATCATTCCGGTGACCAGCCTCCTAGCCGCTCCAGGTTGCTGAAACCGCTGCAGCCGCTATAATGTGGATGCGATACGAGGCGGTCCGCAGCCTTGAAACAGATCCCACCACCTGGAGGAGGCCCTATGGAGATAGATATCCGGGAATGGCTCAACATCCTGATACCCCTCGGGATTCTGGTTCTTGCCGCAATCACGGGAGGTGTGCTGCATAAGGTTCTGTTCCGCATTCTGGACAAACTGGCAGCGAGAACAAAGAACCTCTGGCTCCACAGCATCGTCCGCAATCTTGAAGGTCCGGCGCGCCTGCTGCTGCCCCTCGCCTTGCTCCTGCTCATCACTCCATCTCTGCACCTCAATGCAGAAGTCATCGCGATTCTGCGCCACATTTTCAGCCTTATTTTCATCGGCGGATTGAGCTGGATTCTGGTTTCGGCGGTCTTTGTCATTCGGGATCTCATTCTGCATAACCAGAAGCTGGACTCACGCGACAATCTGCGCGCACGCGTGATATACACGCAGGTCAATGTTCTTGTTAAGATCCTCGTCGTGATCATCTGCGTGATCGGCGCATCATCCATGCTGATGACCTTTGAGAAGGTCCGCCAGATCGGGGTCAGCCTGCTGGCTTCGGCCGGTATTGCCGGGATCATCGTCGGTTTCGCCGCACAGAAAAGCCTTGCCACACTTTTTGCCGGTATCCAGATCGCGGTGACGCAGCCGATCCGCATTGACGACGTGGTGATAGTTGAAGGGGAATGGGGCCGTATCGAGGAGATTACCCTCACCTATGTCGTTGTGCGCATCTGGGACCTGCGTCGGCTTGTCGTGCCGATCACCTATTTCATCGACCATGCCTTCCAGAACTGGACCCGCGTCAGTTCGGACATCCTTGGAGCCGTGTTTATCTACGCGGACTACCGCCTGCCGGTCGATGCCCTGCGTGAGCAACTGCGCATAATTCTGGAAAATTCCGAAGACTGGGACGGCAAAGTCTGGGGGCTTCAGGTCACGGGCACCGACAACCAAACAATGGAGTTGCGCGCCCTGATGAGCGCCCAGGACGCCGGAACGGCCTGGAACCTGCGCTGCGCCGTGAGAGAGAAGCTGCTCTGTTGGCTTCAGTCCAACTATCCCGAATGCCTACCCCGGGTCCGCGCCGAAGTCAATGACATCGCAAATATGAACAAACCCGGCGGGGAACGGCCCCCCCAGTAAATTTTCGACGAGAGTCGAAAACAGGCAGCGATCCGGTCGTATCGTGCTTATTGATCTTCAAGTGCGGGATAATCCGTATATCCGTGTTCGTCCCCACCGTAAAATGTGTCTTTGTCATATTCATTCAGTGGTGCATTGCGTCTGAATCTCTCCGGCAGGTCAGGATTGGAGATAAACAATCGCCCAAAGGTGACCAGGTCGCAGAGACCATCCCCGATCCGCTGCCGGGCTTCATCGGCCGAATAATTGCCGTTGGCGATATAGGCCCCCTTGAAATTGTCGCGGATCACCCTGATGACGTCCTCCGGACGTCCTTCCACTTCGTTGCCCTGGAAGGAATCTTCGACCACTTCAATATAGGCAAGCCCCAGGTCATTGAGTTTTGCCGCCAGCGCGCCATAGGTTTCAAGCGGATCATCGTCATGCATGTCGTGAAAGGTGCCGGTCGGCGAGACGCGCATGCCGGTGCGCTCCCTGCCCCAGACTTGCGTGACCGCTTCTGCGACCATCAGGGGGAAGCGCAGCCTGTTTTCGACGGAGCCGCCGTACATATCATCGCGCCGGTTCGATCTGCTGCGAATGAATTGATCGAGCAGATAGCCGTTGGCGCCATGAATTTCAACACCGTCGAATCCAGCCCTGCGGGCGTTTTCCGCGCCCTGCCTGAACTGCGCTACGACTCCCGGGATTTCATCCGTCTCCAGAGCGCGGGGCTCCGGTATTTCAACCATGCCCAAGCGATCACCGATATAGGCCTTGGCGCCCTCCGGTTTAATGGCAGAAGGCGCCACCGGCTTTGCACCACCGGGCTGCAGCGCCGGGTGGGAGATCCGCCCTACATGCCACAACTGCAGAAAGATGCGCCCTCCCGCTTCGTGCACGGCGGAGGTCACTTTGCGCCAGCCCTGGACCTGCGCGTCCGAGTAAATTCCCGGGGTAAATACATAGCCCTTGCCCTGCGGCGAAACCTGGGTCGCCTCTGAAAAGATCAGGCCGGAGCCGGCCCGCTGCGCATAATATTCAGCATTGAGTTCCCAAGGGATGTCGCCGGGTTGTTTAGAGCGGGAACGGGTGAGAGGCGCCATGAGGATTCGGTTCGGCAGTGCAAGGTCCCCCAGCACAAACGGTTGAAACAGAAGATCTTTTTCTTTCGCCATTCTTTCCTCCCATTTTCGCAAAAAGATTTGGGTCTAATCCCGAGCAGGGTCAGTCGCCGGAAACATCTGTCGGCGTGGCAGCTATTCCATCAAATATATTCGGATCTACACCTGGAAGGCTTCGCCCTCATCGCGACCCGCAAAAAGGATATCATCCACTCCGGAATCTTCAGCCCAATATTTTTATTATTGACCGCATATCATTTTCATACACTAAACAACTCCAATATCTATGTTGTCATTTCAGGCGTTTAACAAAAAAATAAGCATTTAACCGAACCCCAAATCTCTTTGACTTTGCCGATCCCTTCCAGGTCTTCAGGACCATGCCGGGGCCCGCCGCCTGCTCCTTATCAACGGCGCTCCCGGCAGCGGCAGGTTTTCCCTGGCTGCCATCGCTGCGACCTATCTTGCCGATCGGCGGCTACCGGACCCTGCTGGTAACCACCGATCCGCCTTCCTGACAGGCGCTTGAAACAACTATTCCTGGCCTTGGAACCGACGAGTTCATCTCCCGGTTCTGGGCGATCCGTCCAAAGCTGCCGGAAGAACCTTATCATCATGGCGGCGGCGTTGAGGGGCATCGTGCGGGAGCCGAGACTCTCGAAGGAGCATTCCTTTCCCTTATGGGAGAACTCATTCTGCCGGGAATGGCGCGAATCGGGCCGATTCCGCCTTTCCTCAGTACCGGTTCGCGGGAAGTTCTCCCCCACTGGCCAGCATCCGGTTCTTAAGACGCCGACAGTCCTGCTCCAGCCGCTGGATTTCGCGATGAACCCGCGCGGAGTAAAGAGGCGGGATATCGGAGCGGGTATTGCCGAACCGGGAACTGATCTTTTCCAGAAGTACCTGGTGTGAAGTCATGATCTTTCTCCTTTTCTTTATGAGCCGGCGTAAAGCGGCCGAATCCGTTAGGCACCATGAAATACTCCCTGTGTTAAAAGCAGGTTAAGGCCGGGTTATTTCATCGCTACGGCAGGAGAAAACCTTCTAATTGACCGGATCCACATTCTCGCCTAACCATCTGCTAACCGCCGAGTCCCAGAGTGATGGACAAAAATCTTCCACGGGAGTTGCACGATGGGCGTTATCAAGAGGGTGAGGGCTGCCACCGGAAACCTCGGCCGGGCATGGAGAGAACAAAAAGAGGCTTTCCGCCGGCGATCATTCCTAACCATCGGACAGAGGTTATGGATCGGCTCCGGGATCGTCATTCTGCTCGTTCTGCTCCTGGGTGGATTCGGGTTCTGGAGCAGCAGCAACATGCTGGCCACCAGTGAACGGATGGCCGGCGTGGTCGAAAGGGCACATGCCCGTCAGGAGCAGGGGGAGAGGGTGGCGACGTGGATGCACGACGTACAGCAGACACAGGCCGAACTCAACCGGATCAATCGTGGCCTGATGCAGGAGATGATGACCAACGCCTCTCGGCTCCACGGGTTCCGGGAGAATGCAGCCGACCCGATAGGCGACCTGCTGGCGGGGCCGACCATGAAAGGCCTTGCCGAACACTTCCCCCAGGCGGCCCCCTCTCTGGAACGACTCAAAGTGCTGCATGAAGGCTCTCTTGCCGACAGCCGGCGGCTGGAGGAGGCATGGCGCTCCCGTCACGACGGGCTCGCGCCCGCTCTCAACGAACTCAAACGCACTATCCTCTACTGGAACCTCAAGATTGCCAACACCATCTTCATCCACAGTTCCATGGGCGAGCTGTTGTATGAGCAGATCGAGGGCACCCCCCTCGAGCAGTTCTTCGCCAGTCCTGTTTACAGGCGCTATGTCGAGACCTTCCCCGAGCTGGAAAGCAACATCGCCAGTGCCCGGCGAACCAACCGCAAGCTGTATGAGGCGTCCGAAGAACTCTACGGCCTGATGCTGGTCGGAAAGTGGGACGAGGTGCGCAAGCATTATCGGGACCATTTCCCCTCCGCGATCAAGTCGATCGCCGTCGATATCGACCGTATCTTGGCCATCGAAAACGCCAGCCTCGATGCCCAGTCCAGAGCCTTCCGGATAGTGCAGGAGGATCTCGGCAAAAAGTTGGCCGAAGCCGCCGGGATCATCAAGGAGCTGCAGGATGCGATCCGGCAGGAGCGCGAGGCCCAGCAGGAGCTGCTGCAGAAGGTGGCCGGAGAAGTCGTCGCGCAGAGCCTGACCATGACCTCCACCCTGGTCCGGTTGCGCCATCTGAACCTGGGTATCCCCCTGGCACTGACAGTGCTGCTCTGCATCGGTGGATCCCTGGTGACCCGATCGATCGTCCGCCCCATCAACAAGGTGGTGGACAACCTCTCCGAAATCGCCGACGGAACCGGCGACCTGACCCGCCAGCTTGAAGTCGAAACCCGGGACGAGGTCGGGGACCTGGCCCGAAGCTTCAACCGGTTCGTGCTGCGGCTGCGCGACATGGTGGTGCGAGTGCGCGATGTCTCTCTCGGACTGAGCCGGGCCACCGAGGAGATCCGCTCTTCCACCCGTGAAGTCGGCGTCTGGGCCGACCAGCAGAACGCTGCCCTGAGCCGCTCGCAGGAAGCGCTGGCGGGGATCGTCGGCAATGCGGAGGGAGTCGCCGGGTCGACCACCGCCCTCCTCGACGTCAGCCACCAGAGCACTTCGGCGGCCATGCAGCTCGGAGCCACAATTGAAGAGATCTCGGAGCAGATGCACCACCTTCTGAAAGCGGCCGAGCAGGTTTCTTCCTCGAATGTGCAGATGGCGGTATCGGTGAAACAGATCGAAGGGAATCTGCAGACCCTCTTGAACGAGACACGCTCCACGACGGAGACCGCCGCGGCATTGAGCGATCGTGTCGGACAGATTGAACGCCATGCCGAGCAGAGCCTAAAGCTCGGCGAGGCGGCCAGCCGGGATGCCGAACGGGGCCTGCAGGCGGTGGAAACCTCCGTGTGCGGGATCGAATCGCTGCAGAAGACTATCCAGGACGGCTGTGTGGCGATGGGGCAGCTCGGCGAGCGTTCCCGGAAAATCGGCAAAATACTCAACGTGATCGACGAAATCTCCGACCAGACACGGCTTCTGGCCCTCAATGCCACCATCATCGCCGCTCAGGCCGGTGAACAGGGGCGGGGCTTCGCCGTAGTGGCGGGCGAGGTTCGCGAGCTGGCCGACCGCACCGCCGTCTCGACGCGGGAAGTCACGGAAATCATCGAGGGGGTGCAGCAGGCCACTGCCGAACTCGAAAAAACCATGCTCGATGGGGAAGAAACGGTGCGGGGGGAAGTGGCCCGAAGTCATGAGGCTCACGAGGCTCTGGTCAAGATCCGCAGCAGCACCTCCAGCACCCAGGAGCAGATGAACTCCATCGTCGCTTCGACCCACGAGCAGGCCGAGTCGCTGCGAAGCATCAGCCGGGCAGTGAAAAACGAGCAAGCCATGCTTGATCAGATCACTGTGGCGATGCGCCAGTTCAGCAGCGGGGTGGCGTTGACTGCCGGAACCTCCGAATCGATGAAGGCGATAGCCGAACGGGTTTCTTCGAACACGACCGAACAGGCGGCGGGAAGCCGGCACATCTCGGAAAACATGGAAAGCATGCGCGATATGATCCAGCACATCGAAACGGCGGCCCGGGACCAGAGCCGCCGGTGTCAGGACGTCAGCATGGCGGTGGAGCAGATTCACGGGGTCGCCCGGCTCAATGCCGACCGCACTGTGGAGCTGCAGCGCGTCATGGAGGAACTGGTCGATCAGGCTTTCACGCTGGAAACCGAAGTCAGGACCTTCAGGGTCGAAGGGGACAGGTGCTGATCCATGCCGCTGGGAGCACTACCGTGGATGATCAGCCCGTGGGGATCGTTTAGAGAATGTCCTGGGAAATACCAAGGGCGTTGCTGATGGTGCCAATCAAGTCTTTACAGGATCTTCAATAATTATGCGTAGTCGCTTTCCAAGAGCAGCGGTTGCTTGTTC
>JAXHUR010000055.1:0-22230 GCA_034189505.1 Thermodesulfobacteriota bacterium
GAACAATATCGAATGCCCCTTGAGGGAGGGCAGTTTTCAGTCCATCATCATGTCAAGACAGCGCCCTTTGTTCTTAAATCCCTGCCCCTTGCAGTTCTGCTTCATTGGGCGCAGCTTCTCGACCAGTTCCTGCTGCTCGGGGGTGAGCAGGGAGTGGATTTCGCTGCGCAGGCGGATGTTCTCGACCATCATGTCAGCCTTGATGGCGGCCAGTTCGTTGGCGAGCGCTCTGGCGCGGGTTTCGTCATAGCTGCCGTTGAATCCCATTTCGCGCAGCTCTTCCCGCAGTTCGGCCATTTTGTCCTGCTGCGCCGCAGTGTTCTCCCACTTCTGGTTGCGCAGGGCTTCAATCTGGGTCTTCTGCTCTTCGGTCAAGTCGAGCACGGCGGCCATGCGCTCCAGATGCAGATCGCGTCTTTCCTCCCGTTGCTCCTCGGTCATGGCCGTGCCGCCGCCCATCTTGGCTCCCTGGCCGGGAGCCGCAAAAGAGCTGATTGCCAGTACCGACGCGCTGAGCAGGCCGATCATCGCGATGCTGAGAATTTTCTTTGCATTCATGTCATTTCTCCTTTTTTGGTGTGTTGTGAGCCGGTCTGTGTTCCGGTAGGTCGCTTTCAATGGTCATAGTCTACCCCAAGATTATGGAATAAATGTGAAAGAAATGTGGAAATTTAATCTGTCCGCCGTCCGTGGTCCGCTGTCCGTTGGAAAAAGCATGATTTTTGTGGACCGCGGACACGATCATTTTGGACACCGGACACCGGACAACGGACAACGGACAAAAACTTTTTGCCGTCCTTCTCGGTGCGGCAGGTACGATCATCCTCTGCTTTTCAGCCTGACCCCTCACTTTTCCTGCCTTTTTTTAAGAACACTGTTACAAAAAACAGTATAAAACCTAACATCTCTCTTTTTGTAACATATTTACGCTGCTGAAAGATTGTTTTTTTAAACACATAAATGTTTAAAATTTCGAGAAATAATTATTCAGGAAAGAAAATGCAAAAAAACCGTTTTGGCGGTTGACTAAAGTAAAACAGCGTATTATTTTTGTTTTGGCCTGCTGGATTGTTGGCCGCTCCTGTCGTCGCCTGAAACGTTGTCCGTCGCCGCACCCCCGGTTTTTGAGTCAATCTTTTGCGTAAGGAGTGCATGATGCCGGCAAGGGACAAAGAGACCTACTGCATCCGCTCTGTGGAGAACGCTCTGGCTTTGCTGGAAGCGCTCGGTGAAGAGGAGGATGAACTGAGCCTCTCGCGGCTGAGCGAACGGTTGGGTATGAACAAGGCCAGTGTGTTCAGGTTGCTGGCGACATTTGAGAGCCGTGGGTACGTCGAGCGCAAGGAAGGCGCGCGTGGATATTGCCTGGGACCGTTGGCCTATGAAATCGGGCAGAAGCTGCTTTCGCGCATGACCTTGCTCCGCAAGGCCCGTCCGGTGATGGAGCGTCTGGCGCGCGAATGCAGCGAGGCGGTCTATCTGGTGCTGCGACGCCAGGAGGAGGCGCTGTTTATCGATATGGTCGACAGTTCTCACCAGGTCAAGGTGATCTCTCTTGTGGGCAAGCGGTTTCCGTTGAGGGATTGTGCGGCGGGGCGCGTGCTTCTTGCTTTTGCTGAGCCCCTGTTGTCTGAGCCTGGACATGGGTGTGGGCCTGCTGCCTCCGTTGATGATGATATCCAGATCGTTCGGCGCCAGGGGGCATGTTATGACCATCATGGCGTCGGCGAGGGCAGTGCCTGCGTGGCGGTGCCGCTTTTTGCCGGTGGCGGCTCAGTGGTGGGGGCTCTTGCCGTGATTGGTCCTGATTTCAGAATAACCCCGGAGGTTGTTGACTCTACGCTGTTACCCGCAATGTGCGCCGCGGCCGACACCATCAATTCCAAGCTGGGCTATCTGGGAGTCGAGTTTTCCTCTGAGGGAGTTCATTGATGTTGGATTCCCTCAAACATTAAATAAAATAATGTTTTACATAAATTTCAGGAAAAAAAGTTATAGTAAAAAAGACAAATATCGACCAAATTCAAACAAAGTTTTATTTTATTGTTGACAAAGTTTTGCTTTGACGCATAATTTGATGCAAATACGCCTTTAAAAAGATTGAAAATTAAAGGAACAGTGTTCAACCAAAATGAAATAAAATGACGCTTATATGGTTTAAGGCTGTTTCTTTCGCGTTGACAATGAAAAGATTTAAAAACGGCGTTATTTTTTTCGGGGGTCGGCGCCTGGCGAGTAGACGACAGGAAAATCAGAGTTAGAATGAAAAAGAGGTTCTGTAAAAGGGGAATGAGTTTCACAGGGTAAAACGCGAGAGGTTCATTTTCTCTCACCACAAGGAGGTTTTTCATGGAAATGGACAGAAGTGCACAAGCGTATTGGAAAGCAGTGCTGCGGTTGGTGGGCCAGATCCTGCTGGTCTGGTTTATTGCTTCTTACGGAGCAGGCATTGTTTTTGCCGATGCTCTCAACAACATTTCGCTGGGTGGTTATCCGCTGGGCTTCTGGTTCGCACAGCAGGGTTCAATGTATGTCTTTATCGCGCTGATCTTCATCTACGCCAAACTGATGGGGAAGCTCGATGAAAAATTTGACGTTCACGAGCAATAAGGAGGTGTGATCAATGAGTCTCACAGCGATTACTTATCTGGTGGTTGGTCTCACCTTCGCCCTGTACATCGGCATCGCCATCTGGGCGCGTGCTGGGAGTACCAGCGATTTCTACGTGGCCGGCGGCGGGGTGCATCCGGTCCTCAACGGGATGGCGACCGGCGCCGACTGGATGTCGGCCGCATCGTTTATCTCCATGGCGGGTTTGATCGCCAACATGGGGTACGGAGGCAGCCTCTTTCTGATGGGCTGGACCGGCGGTTATGTGTTGCTGGCCATGCTGCTGGCGCCCTATCTGCGTAAATTCGGCAAGTTTACCGTGCCGCAGTTCGTTGGGGATCGCTTCTACTCCAAAGGGGCGAGCACCGTGGCGGTTATCTGTCTGCTGACGGCATCGCTGACCTACATTATCGGCCAGATGACCGGTGTCGGCGTGGCCTTCTCCCGCTTCCTCGGCGTCTCCAACAGCACCGGGATCTTCATCGGGATGGGTCTCGTCTTCATTTACGCGGTGTTCGGCGGCATGAAGGGGATCACCTATACCCAGGTCGCCCAGTATTGCGTGCTGACCCTGGCGTACACCGTGCCGGCAATCTTTATCTCGCTGCAGTTGACCGGCAACCCGATTCCTCAGCTCGGCCTGGGATCCGATATGGTGGGAACCGGTGAGCCCCTTCTTCACAAACTCAACCAGATCGTCATGGACCTCGGCTTCCATGAGTACACCACACAGCTGCCGGGCAGCAAGCTCAACATGTTTGTCTATACTGTATCGCTGATGATCGGGACTGCAGGTCTGCCTCATGTTATCATCCGCTTCTTTACCGTTCCCAAAGTCAAGGACGCCCGTTATTCCGCAGGTTGGGCTTTGGTGTTCATCGGCATCGTCTATACCACCGCTCCGGCTGTGGCCGCCATGGCGAAAATGAATCTGCACGGCACCGTTAACCAGGCGGTTATGAGCGGCGGCGATTTGTTCGACAACAACAATATTCTCAGGTACGAGGAGCGTCCTGACTGGATGCAGCGCTGGGAGGTTACCGGCCTGCTCAAGTGGGAAGACAAGAACAATGATGGCCGCATTCAGTACTACAATGACAAGACCACCAATCCCGAAGTGCTGGCCAAGGCCGAGGCCGCCGGGTGGAACGGCAGCGAGTTGAGCGTTAACGCTGACATCATCGTTCTTGCCAACCCGGAGATCGCCCTGCTGCCCAACTGGGTTATTGCTCTGGTAGCCGCGGGTGGTCTCGCTGCCGCGCTCTCCACCGCGGCCGGTCTGTTGCTGGCGATCTCTTCGGCGATTTCGCATGACCTGCTGAAGGATATGTGGATGCCGGACCTGAGTGAGAAGGGCGAGCTGATGGCTGGTAAAATCACCATGGCCTGCTCGATCCTGGTGGCCGGTTACCTCGGTCTCAATCCGCCGGGCTTCGCGGCGGGTACCGTGGCCATCGCCTTCGGTATCGCCGCCAGTTCCCTCTTCCCCGCTCTGATGATGGGTATTTTCAACAAGCGCATGAACAAGGAAGGCGCCATCGCCGGTATGCTCTCCGGTCTCGGCGTCACCCTGATCTATGTGTTCGCTCACAAAGGGATCTTATTCATCAAGGGGACCGAGTTCCTCGGCCTGTTCGGGGGCGAGCCCAACTTCTTTTTCGGGATTTCGCCCAACGCCTTCGGCGCTATCGGTGCCATCGTCAACTTTGCAGTGGCCTATTTCGTCAGCAAGGCAACTCCGGCTCCGCCTGATCACATTCAGGATCTGGTGGAAAGCGTCCGCGTACCCCGCGGTGCCAAAGCGGTCGACGGAAGCCATGGTCATTAACCTCAGGAAAGGCCCGGTTCATTCTGGCCCATAGCACAACAAACCCCGCCGGTGGCTGCCGGCGGGGTTTTTGCTTAAGCGACCATAATCGGCGGACGGAATTAGAATTTTATTGCCTGCACTGAGTGGCTCGGGTACAAGTATAAGCTGAAGAAACGAAACAGGAGAAAATAATGGTTTTTGATGTCAGTGTTATTCTGACCTGGTTGCTGTTTCTGGCCCTTTTCCCCATTGCGTTTGTCTGGCTGCGCCGTGCCTGGCGCATCTTTAAACAGGGGGATTATTCCGAAGTGGCCTTGAAAAAGGGGGAGCCGCCCCCGAATCCGCGCAAATGGGCCAAGCCCGTGGGGCTGGTGAATCTGATTGCCGGCCTGGTTCTGGTGTGGATAATCGTCGGCGTGCCGTTCTGGATCGCTACCGGAGTGGAACTCGGTCCGTTTACCCGTTACGAACAGTGGAGCGCAGTGGGCGGTTCGACTATCTGGCTCAAGATCATCGCCGATTTTATTATCAGCCGTCAGGCGCATCCGTTTCCTCTCGGGCGCAAGAAAAACCAGAAGCAGGGATGATTGTGACCACTGTTCTATCATCCGACATCAAGGCTTCCTCTGCGGGAGCCTTTTTCTTGTCAAGCTGCATCGGGAATGCATCTAAACCCTGGAGTTCGCTATGGGTCTGATTCGAACTCTAAGAGATTCCGAGCCTTTCAGGGACCTTCCCGACGAAGCGATCTCCGAATTGGAGCGAGTCGCCGAGACGCGCAATTTCCCGCCGCTGGTGCACATCTTCAATCAGCATGATTCGCCGACCGGCTATCTCTATCTCATCAAAGAAGGGTTGGTGGAGATCGTCGCCCTGACGCCGGGCGGCGTCGAAATGGTTGTAGACTACCGCAAAGAAGGCGGTTTCTTCGGCGGTACGCCGATTTTTACCCACGAGCCCTATACCGCCGGAGCCCGCACCGTAAAAGCCACTGAATGCTACCTGATCCCGCAGGATGCCTTGGTTCAGATGGCGGAGCAGTATCCCCGCATCCGCGAGTATTTTACCCGCGTGATTCTTTCGCGGGTACGTAATCTCTACTCAGAGATGGTCGACGATCATGCCCGCGCTGCCCTCACTCAGATGGATGCTTACCCGTTCAAGAAGCGTCTGTCCGAGATCATGACCACTCCGGTGCAGACCTGCACGCCGGAGGAATCGATCCGCGAAGTGGCCCGGCGCATGATTCAGTATGACATCGGGGCGATGATTGTCTCCGAGGCCGATCGGCCGGTGGCGGGCATCATTACCAAGCACGACCTGGTGGAGAAGGTGCTGGCACGCGACGGCCTTAACTGTGACCAGGTTAGCGCCGCTGAGGTGATGACGCCGCACCCGCACCGCATGGCGCCCGATGCCTACATGTATGAAGCGACCGCCTTCATGCTGCGCCACAAGATTGAGCACATGCCCGTCATCGACGGTGGCGAGGTGGTGGGCATGGTCACTCTGCGCAATCTGATGCGCTTTCGTTCGCAGAAATCGATGCTGCTGGTGGGTAGCGTGCGCGAAGCGCAGACCGTTGAAGAGCTGGTGGCGGCGCGGGCCGGCATGGTGGAGGTGGCCAAGGCTCTGATGGGCGAGGCGCGCTCGCACTTCGAGACCATGGAGATTCTCTCTTACATTCATCACTGCATCATGCAGCGGGCATTTGACCTGGTGCTGGCGCAGATGAAGGAGGAGGGAGCGACACCGCCCGATATCAAATTCTGCCTGATTATCATGGGCAGCGGCGGGCGCAAGGAGATGCTGCTCGGCCCCGACCAGGACAACGGCATCATCTACGAGGATTTCCCCGATGCGCTCCAACCCGAAGTAGACGCTTTCTTCGTGCCTCTCTGCGAGCGGCTGGTGGACACCTTCGAGCGTATCGGCTATCCGCGCTGCAACGGCAAGGTTATGGCGGATAATCCCATGTGGCGCGGGCGCCTGAGCGACTGGAAAGAACGCATCTCGGGGTGGATCGACGTGCCCGAACCCAAGCGGGTCATGTATTCGACCATCTTTCTCGATTTCATGCCGCTGGTCGGCGATCCGACCCTGTGCCAGGATCTGCGCGAGATCCTGCACCGCGCCATTCGCCGCAAGCCGATCTTTCTCTATTATCTGCTGGAGAATGAACTGAACAACAAGGTGCCTGTCGGTCTGCTGGGACGGTTTGTGACGGAGAAAAGCGGCCCCCATAAAGGGGAGCTGTCTCTCAAGCAGGCCGGCAGCGTGTTCATTGTTGACTGTGTGCGCATGTTTCTGCTTGAGCGCGGCCTCGACGCCACCACTACGGTCGAGCGCCTGGATGCGCTGGTCAAGCTCAACGTCTTCAACCAGGAGACCGCCGACCATCTCAAGGCCGCGCTTGAAGCCTTCACCTTTCTGCGCCTGCGCCATGAAATCGCCCTCATCGACCGCGGCCAGCCTCCCTCCCATTACCTCGATCCCTATGCCCTGAGCAAAAACGAGCAGGATCTGCTGCGCGAAGCCTTTCGTGCATCGGGCAAACTGCAGGATTCCACCAAGCGTCACTTCGGCCGCGGCGCGCGCTGAACGCCGATATCTTCCTATCTGGAATAGCTGATTCTATTTCTTTGCTGCAGATTTTCTGCGAGTTGTGACAGGCTGTTTTGAAGAGGAAGACTCCTCGCTTTCCAGATTGATCTTCACCGGCACGTACTGCCGCACCAGGCGTTTGTCCACCGGATAGAGTTTCGCCCCCTCTTCGATGCGCTCCGCCGGATCGGCTTCGGTCAGCGACAGGGTGCCGTCGCTGCTTTCGAGGACGCACAGAGCCTTCTTCCCCGCTCCCGCAATCTTGACTTTCTTCTCCTTGCCGGCAGGCACCCAGGTCAGCTCCTGCACGATATAGGCGCTGCATTCAAGCGCTTCAACGGCCTCAGCCGCTTTTTCAGGCGGCAGCTCATCGAGTGTGCCCGTGTAGACTTCGAGGGACTGGTCGTCTTTGACGAGAAAGTACATGGGCGCGATCCTCCTTTTGGTCGCTCTGGTCACCGTCTGTTCGAGCGGTGTCGATTCGGCAATGCGGGCAATCTGGCCGGCGGTCAGCCCCTTGCACGGAAAATGGCCGCATTTGGGGCAGGACTCCAGAATCTTGCGCTGCTGATGGACTCCGCACCAGATGAAACGGCTGGGTTTGGCCATGTGGAAAACACCCTTGTCATGGGAGATGCGATCCCATGCTGAAAAATTACGCTTCCTTTATAACGCAGAGGCGATGTGCAGGTCGATCTTTTCCCGCGCCAGCAGGTCGGCGATTTCGCGCGGCGGCGGCGCATCGGTGAACAGAGCGTCTATCTGGTCGATGGGACAGACCCGCACCAGGGCGTTGCGGCCGAACTTGGTGTGATCCGCCGCCAGGAAAACCTTGCGCGAGTTGGCGATGATGGCCTGGGCCACCTTGACCTCGCGGTAGTCGAAGTCGAGCAGCCAGCCGTCACGGTCGATGCCGGAGATGCCGATGATGCCGTAATCGACCTTGAACTGGCGGATGAAATCGAGGGTGGCCTCGCCGATGATGCCGCCGTCGCGCGGGCGCACGATGCCGCCGGCAATGGTCACCTCGAAATCGGCGTCGGCGCTCAGCAGGGCGGCGACATGGAGGTTGTTGGTGATGACTCGCAGACCCTGATGGCTGCGCAGCGCTTTGGCCACCTCCTCGGTGGTGGTGCCGATATTGATGAAGATAGAGGCTCGATCCGGGATCTGGTCGGCCACCAGCGCGGCGATGCGCTTTTTCTCTTCGAGGCACAGCACTTGACGGGCCTGATAGTCGACGTTTTCAATGCTCGAAGCCAGGCCGGCCCCGCCGTGATAACGGCGCAGCAGACCCAGGGCGCAGAGTTCGTTGATGTCGCGCCGGATGGTCTGTGGAGTGACGTCGAGAATGCGCACCATCTCTTCGGTAGCGACAAATCCCTGCTGCTGGGCCATCTCCATAATCTGCTGCTGGCGCAAAGTGAGGTCGAGTTGCTTGGGTGTCATTGTAAAGTCTCTATTCGTTATCGAAAAATTATTAAATGAAAACGCAAACAATCTTGTCATGTTTTGCAGAAAAAATCCACACTCAATTGTCATGTGCCGGCTGGCATTTATGCTAATATTTGCTGCCATTTTTGCTTTTTCGCAGAGCTTCCAGGTGTCACTATCCAGGAGGCTGTCGGACTTTGGAAGAATCTACTGCGAAGCCAGCAAATCGGACCATATTTCCGCAAATTTTCGACAAATAGGTCTACTATTCGCTCTCAACTTTCCGAAAATCTGTCCTCGATTTGCCAATTTCTCGTGACGATCCCCAAAGTTCGACAGCCTCCTAGTAAGCTAGACTTCAGAACATTTTTTTGAAAATTATACATTTTTTCGTTTACAAACAATTTGAACCCTGCTATGTTCGTTTTAGAAAACAGGACAACCCCTCTATATAAAGGCGGCGGTCATGACAAGAGAGCAGAACCTTTCCCGTTTGCAGCAAGATGAATCCTTTGACCTGCTGGTGATCGGCGGAGGCGCCACCGGCTGCGGTATCGCCCTTGACGCGGCCAGCCGCGGCCTGAAGACCGCCCTGATCGAAAAAAATGATTTTTCGGAAGGGACCAGCAGCCGCAGCACCAAGCTGGTGCATGGCGGAGTACGCTATCTCGAGATGGCCATCAAGCGTCTGGACCGCACCCAGTACAATCTGGTCAGGGATGGTCTCTATGAACGGGGCGTGCTGCTTAAAAACGCACCCCATCTTGCAAACCGTCTGCCACTGGTGACGCCGCTCTACAGCTGGCTTGAAGTGCCCTATATCTTTGCCGGACTCAAGCTCTACGACATTCTGGCGGGCAAGATGGGGATCGGCCACAGTCGTATCGTCAGCCGCAAGGAGGCGCTCAAGCGCTTTCCCATGCTCAAGAGCGAAGGGCTCAAAGCTGGTGTGCTTTATTATGACGGCCAGTTCAACGACGCGCGCATGGCGGTGACGCTGATGACCACCGCTGTCCGGCAGGGCGCGGTCGCCGCCAATCACGTCGAGGCGCTGTCGCTGGTGAAGGAGGATGGTCGGATCACCGGCGCGCAGGTGCGCGACAACATCGACGGGGAACGGTTTACCATACGTGCCCGGGGCGTGATCAATGCGGCCGGCCCCTTTGCCGACGGCATCCGCCGGATGGATGAACCGGATGTCGCGCCGATTCTCAAGGCCAGCTCCGGGATTCACATTGTGCTGGACAAGCGCTTCGCTCCCCCGGAGACCGGCCTGATGATCCCCAAGACCGAGGACGGACGGGTGCTTTTTATCCTGCCCTGGCAGGGGCACGCCCTGATCGGCACTACCGACGAACCGGCGGAGATCACCGATCATCCGCGCCCCAAAGAGGAGGAGGTCGCTTATCTGCTGCGGCATATCAGCCAGTATTTCGACCTGGAGATCACTGAGCAGGATATCAAGTCCACATGGTCCGGACTCCGCCCGCTGCTGCACGACCCGAAGGCCGCCGATACCGCGCGCCTGGCGCGCGATCATATCATTCAGGTCAGCGACTCGGGGCTGCTGACCATTGCCGGCGGCAAATGGACGACCTATCGGAAGATGGCGCAGGATGCCGTCGAACATGCCGTTAAAACTTTCAATCTGTCTCCTGCAGCGGCATGCTTTACAGATCATCTCCCCCTGGTGGGGGCTGAAGACTATCGTGAAGATGGCGACCAGGTTCTGATCCGTGATTTCAATCTGGCCGGGGATGTGGCCGCACATCTGCATCGCAGTTACGGCAGTGAAGCGCCCAAGGTAGCGGAGCTGGTCCGGGAGGGGCTTGGCGAGCGGCTGCATCCGGACCATCCGGTGATCGAAGCCGAGGTGGCCTACGTGGTTCGTTTTGAACAGGCCGAGCGCGCGTCCGATGTGCTGGTGCGTCGCACCACGCTTGCTCTGCTTGACAAGGAGGCGGCTGGGGTGGCTGCCGAGCGGGTGATCGCAATTATGGCGAAAGAGTTGTCCTGGGATGAACCAAGATGTCAGGCGGAGCGCGACCTGTTCGCCGAGCGTCTGCAAACCGCGCTTTAACTGAGGAGAGGAGAACGGCATGAACTGTTATCCCTGTGCCCGAGAAAATAAGGATGCTGCGGCCGTAGCCATCTGCTCGGTGTGTGGCAAAGGGCTGTGTCTCGATCATGCGATGGAGCGTGAACTGCCGCTGGTGCAGCGGGTCTCCGGCTGGGTCGATCAGTCGCTGGTCCACATCCTCTGCGCCGAGTGTGCCGAAGTAAAAACCCTCACTGACTAGGAGGCTTCAACGCAGAGGCGGAGAGCCGTGGAGAGAATCGGCTCTTCATTAAAAAATTGATGGTTTTTCAATCGCTTTTGCACCAGGCAAGACGGACAAAGGAGAACGAGCATGGCGGGCAGTGATATCTTTTTGGGCGAATTCATCGGCACCATGATCCTGATCGTTCTGGGCGACGGCGTGGTTGCCAACGTCCTGCTGGAGAAATCCAAAGGGCAGAATTCCGGCTGGATTGTGATTACCGCGGGATGGGGATTCGGCGTTGCCATCGCGGTGTATGTGGCGGGCTGGATCAGCGGCGCGCATATCAACCCTGCGGTGACGTTGGGGTTTGTCGCCGTCGGCCAAGTCGGCGCCGCAGATGCCGTCATTTATCTGTGCGGGCAGTTCTCCGGCGCATTTTCCGGCGCGGTGCTGGTATGGCTGGCCTATCTGCCGCACTGGGAAAAGACTGAATCATCCGAACTCAAGCTGGCGGTTTTCTGTACCGGGCCGGCGATCCGTGCCTACAGCCGCAACCTGGTGGCGGAGATCATCGGCACCGCCTTTCTGCTCATCGGTGTGATGGGGATCTTTCACGCCAACAACGGCATCGGCAGTGGGTTCGGCCCGTATGCGGTGGGGATTCTGGTTTTCAGCCTCGGGCTCTCGCTTGGCGGGCCCACCGGCTATGCCATCAATCCGGCCCGTGATCTCGGGCCGCGCCTGGCCCACGCGCTGCTGCCCATTGCCGGCAAGGGGCACTCCGACTGGGCCTATGCCTGGGTGCCGATCGTCGGGCCGGTGATCGGTGGTGTTCTCGGAGCTGTTTTGTATCAGACAGTTGTGACAAGACTGGTCGTCGGCTAATCTGTGAGAAACCTGAAAAAACAAACGGGGGAGAATCGCCATGGGTAAATATGTTGTCGCGCTTGATCAGGGAACCACCAGCACCCGCTGCATGATCTTCAATCGCGGTGGCGAGACTGTCGCCCACCACCAGCTCGAACATGAACAGATCTGCCCCAGGGCGGGATGGGTCGAGCACGATGCCATGGAGGTGTGGAAGCGCACCAAGGACGTGATTCATGCCGCCACCGAGAAGGCGGGGCTGATCGCCCGCGACATCGCCGCCATCGGCATCACCAACCAGCGTGAAACGACCGTCGTCTGGGATAAAAAGACCGGTCAGCCCTACTGCAACGCCATCGTCTGGCAGGACACCCGCACCGACAGGATCTGCAACCTGCTCGCGGAAAACGGCGGTCAGGATCGTTTCCGGGAGAAAACCGGCCTGCCTCTGGCGACCTATTTTTCCGGACCGAAAATCAAGTGGATGCTCGATAACGTCCCCGGCCTGCGCGAGGCCGCCGAGCGCGGCGACGCCCTGTTCGGCAACATGGACACCTGGGTGACCTGGAAGCTCACCGGCGGTCCCGGACCGGAGGCTGCTCACGTCACCGACGTCACCAACGCCTCGCGCACCCTGCTGATGAATCTGGAAACACTGGACTGGGATGATGAAATTCTTGCGGAGTTGGGAATTCCCCGTTCCATGCTGCCGCAGATTCGCCCCTCGAGCGATCCGGAATTCTACGGGTTGACCCGCGCCGATGGCCCTTTCGGCGGAGAAATTCCCATCTGCGGCGACCTCGGCGATCAGCAGGCGGCCACCGTCGGACAGACCTGCTTCGAGGTGGGGGAGGCGAAAAATACCTACGGTACCGGCTGCTTTCTGCTGCTCAATACCGGCAACGAGATCGTTCACAGCAAGCATGGGCTGGTGACCACTCTCTGTTACCAGTTGGGCCGGGAGAAGCCTGTTTATGCCCTGGAAGGTTCCATCGCCATCGCCGGCGCGCTGGTGCAGTGGCTTCGCGACCGTATGCGGCTGATCAACACCGCGGCCGACGTGGAAAATCTGGCTAAGATGGTCGAAGACAACGGCGGCATCTATTTTGTACCCGCTTTTTCCGGGCTGTTCGCGCCCTACTGGCGCAGCGAGGCGCGCGGCCTGATCATCGGCATGACCCGCTTTATCACTCGGGGACATTTTGCGCGCGCCACTCTGGAAGCCACTGCTTTCCAGACCCGGGAAGTGGTCGACGCCATGCAGGCCGACTCGGGCGTAACGCTGTCGACCCTCAAAGTCGACGGCGGCATGACCGCCAACGAGCTTCTGATGCAGATCCAGGCCGATATTCTCGGTGTGCCGGTGATCCGCCCCAAAGTCTCTGAAAGCACCGCTCTGGGGGCCGCTTACGCTGCCGGCCTGGCGGTGGGCTACTGGGAAAACACCAACGATCTCAGGCGGAACTGGGCCATCGACAAGACCTGGCAGCCCTCTGAAGACGACACCCTGCGCACCAAGGATTATCACATGTGGAAAAAAGCCGTGTCACGCACTTTCGACTGGCTCGAGGATTGAGAAAAACCGAGAAGGCGCAAAAACTTCTTGTTTTTCCGTGAAAAACCTGTAGTATGCCCCGCTGACTGTTCCATTGGTCGGCGGGGCATAGCTTTTATGTAGTCTGCCGACTCCTCATCGCTCCCTGACCCACCCCTCCGCATCCGGTTCCTTCACGAGCCCATGGCGACAAAACAGGTTGGCGACGATGCATGAAATGCCAGTCCTGTTTGCGCCACGACCGATTTTGTTCCGAAATCCGTTCGATTTTCGGCGGCGTGGTGCGCCATCTCGTATTGCCTTTTGTTCTTTAGCCCGGATTATTCATGAATAATCCGGGCTAGACGGCGAAAGGAGAAGGAATTCTTGTGACATTTTCCGAACTGAACCTGAGTGAACCGATTCAACGCGCCATCAATGCCTGCGGCTATACCGAGCCGACCCAGATCCAGGCGCGCTCCATCCCTGAGATCATCGCCGGCCGCGACGTAATGGCCTCCGCCCAGACCGGAACCGGCAAGACCGCCGCTTTCATGCTGCCGGTGCTGGAGAAGCTCTCCACTGTGCGCAAAGGCCCCAAGGGCGCCCCTCGTGTCCTGGTGCTGACCCCGACTCGTGAGCTGGCCTCACAGGTGACCGAGGCGACCCGCACCTACGGGCGTTTCATCAACCTTCGCAGCGCGGTGATCCTCGGCGGCGTACCCTACGGCCCGCAGTTCCGTGACCTGGGGCGTCCCATCGACTTAGTGGTGGGCACCCCCGGGCGCCTGATCGACCATCTCGAGCGCGGCAGCCTCGACCTGTCCCGGCTGGAGTTTCTGATCCTCGACGAGGCCGACCGCATGCTCGACATGGGTTTCAAGGAGGATGTAGAGAAGATCACCGCCGCGGCTCCCGCCGCCCGGCAGACCCTGCTTTTCACTGCCACGCTCGATCGCCCCATGGCGGATCTGGCGCGTCGTCTGCTTAAAGAACCGGTGCGCATCGACATCGCCGGCAAAAAAGTGACCCATGAGCATATCGCCCAGCACCTGCATGTCGCGGACGGCCTGGAGCACAAAAAGAGACTGCTCAACCATCTGGCCGACGATAAAAGCATGACCTGCGCCATCATTTTTTCCGCGACCAAGGCCGGGGCCGACACCCTGGCCCGCGAGTTGACCCGTGGCGGGCATCGCGCGGCGGCGCTGCACGGCGACATGACTCAAGGGGCCCGCAACCGCACTGTGGGCGACCTGCGCCGCGGCAAAATCCGCTTGCTGGTAGCGACCGACGTGGCGGCGCGCGGCCTGGATGTTTCCGGAATCAGCCATGTGATCAACTTCGATCTGCCTCAGGCCGCCGAGGATTACGTGCACCGCATCGGCCGCACGGGTCGCGCCGGAGCTTCCGGAATTGCCATCTCTTTTGCCGCCGGTGACGAGGCGATCCGCCTGCAGCGCATCGAGCGTTACATCGGCCAGTCGTTGGCCCAGTCGGTGATTCCCGGTCTTGAGCCGACACGCCCGCTGCGTAATGCCCGCCCCGCCGGAAATGGCAAAAAACGCTTCGGCAGCAAGCCGGCCGGCCGCAGCGACAAGAGCGGCCGCAAGCCCTGGGAGCGTAAGACCCACAGGGATGCCAAGGGCCCGGTGATCGAGTACCGCAGCCGCAAGAGCGAACAGCGGGGTTAAGTACACGACTGGTTCCCTAAACAGTTCCCATCCGGAAAGCCCGGATGGGAACAATGCAGTTTTCATATGAGAAACGAGCAATTTTTTGCAAGGTCAAGGAAATCAAGGCCTTGTGCGGAGGCGTACATCGGTACGCCGCACAAGCAAGGCTGCAGATTGACGCCGAGATTGCGAAAAAGGGCCGTTTCCGGATGAAAACTGAATAACGGTTTTAAAGTCAAGAACTCCCGGCGGCGATAAGACTAATGTACTTATGGACGCCGGGAGTTCTGTGTGTTATGGTCTTTCGCCGCTGGGTACAGGTGCGGTTATCGGTTTTGAGGTGTTTATCGCGGCGCGGGAGCGATTTTATGGATAAAAAATGCCCTTACGGATTCGGAAAAAACGTTGAAATGCCTTTTGACGAGGTTGTGGACCGGGTGCGCGCGACACTCCGGGAGCAGCAATTCAAACTTATGAGCGAGATTGACGTGACCCGGCGCTTCAAAGAGGATCTGGGGATGGATTTCCGGCGTTACCGGATCCTGGGGGCGTGCAATCCTCATGTGGCTTACAAAGCGCTATCCACTGAAATCGAAATGGGGCTGCTTTTCCCCTGCAATGTGGCGATCTACGAGGAGAGCCCCGGCAAGACGACGGTGATGGCTGTCGATCCGGTGGTCGTGTTCGGTTTCAATGACAGCGTCTCTCTGCAGAACCTGCTGATCCAGATCCGCGATCGTCTCAAGCTTGCCATCGACAAAGTCTGATGCTTGCCATCAGAAAAGATTCAAAAAAGGCCTGTCGAAAATGTCCGGCAGGCCTTTTTTGATGCATCACTTGTCCACTCAGCCTTTTTTGTCTTCGGACCCATCTTCGAGTCGGCCGGTTTCGTTGTTTTTCTCGTCCTCATCGTCTTTCATGCCGGATTTGAAGTTGCGCAGCCCCTTGCCGAGGGCGCTGCCGACCTGTGGCAGTTTGCCGGCGCCGAAAATGATCAGAACCAGCACCAGAATAATGATCAGTTCCTGTGTTCCCAGTCCAAACATGTCCTTGATCTCCTCATTGTAGAATCCAACCCGAATTCACAATACAACGCAGCACGCAAAAGCGCAATTGTATACATTTTCTTGCCTGAAAACCGAATGTCCGTAGAATAGATCTTATGATCAGGAAAATAATTCATCCGGGTGAGGCGGCCCGCTGGGCCTGGCAGTCCTTTTTATCCAGTTTGGGGGGGGATGCTGGGGCTGGTGGTGGCCATGGGGATCGCTCTGAGCGATTCGCGGGTGCCGGTTTTTGATAAGGCGGGCGACTGGCAGGGAGCCTGCTTCGGCATCGGGCAGATGCTTGGTCCACCTGCGGCTGGAGTCCTTGCGGATCTTCATCATGGTTTCGGTCTGCCGCTTCTGCCGGCCGCCCTCGCCATTGCTGTTGGTGCTGTCTTTATCGCGCTGGATCCTGGATTCAGTGATGCATCTCAACCTTGATGCTTTCGCAAAAAAGCATCAAGGTCGATGGCTAAGCAAAAAGCGCCAAATGCAAGGCGCCCGATTGTCGAGCAATGAGGCGTATTTACGTACGTCGAAGCAGTGAGAGCAATTGCAGCAACGCAGCAGTTGGTGAGTTTTTGCGACGCCATCAACCTTGAAAGGAGTCGGCACTATGCCTTATGTCAACATCAAGATCACCAAAGAAGGCGCTACCGCCGAGCAGAAGGCGCGCCTGATCGAGGGCGCCACTCAACTGCTGGTGGACGTACTGGGCAAGAACCCCGCCACTGCGGTGGTGGTTATCGACGAAGTGGAGACGGACAACTGGGGTGTCGGCGGTGAGTCGATTACCGTGCGCCGCCGCGCCGGGCGCTGAAAGGCTCGTTTCAGAGCCTGCCAAAGAGCTGCACCGCCAGAATCAGTGCCATCAGCGCCGCGGCAATCCAGCAGGAAATGATATCGGAGCTTTTGACGGGCGGGTTCGCCGCCATCTTTTGTGCCTGTTCCGTGACGGTCTCATCTGGAACATGGGACAGCAGTGACCGGACCAGGGTTGGAAAGTCGGCATAGGCATTGGAGATGATCAGAAAGTGCGTCTCGCTGCTGATACTCAGGAAGGCCCGTTTTTTGACCACCACCGCCTCGACTTCAGTCACCTCGTCGTAGCGCAGGGAGCGGTTGCGCAGAAATTTATGGATGGTGATCGCCTCGGGGCCGATCTCCGCGCTTCGGGTGGCGCTTTCAAGGAAAATGCCGGCCACTGGAATGATCAGGGCGCTTAAAACGATGATCTTGCCGGTGCTCTGCCCCTGCAGCAGGGTGAGGATCAGCAGGGCGACGGAAAGGGCCAGCAGCAGGCCGAGGGGCAGCAGAAATGCGCGGCGGATGCGGAACTGGGCCGTGTCATGCGCCGATGCGGTCGGGTCGTTCTGAGCCTGGCTCATGATGCGTCCTCCTGGGCGCGGATGAAGGTGCCGCTTTTGCCGCCGCGTTTTTCCATCAGGCGGATGGCGCCTATCTCCATCTCCTTGTCCACCGCTTTGCACATATCGTAGATGGTGAGTGCCGCCGTAGAGACAGCGGTCAGCGCTTCCATTTCAACGCCTGTTTTTCCGTCCACCGACACCCGGGCCTCGATTTCAACCCGTCCGTTGCCGGGATGGGGGGTGAAATCAAGCTGAATGGAACCGATCGGCAGCGGATGACACAGGGGAATCAGCTCCGGAGTTTTCTTTGCCCCCATGATGCCGGCCACGCGCGCCACGGCAAAGACATCGCCTTTTTCGACTTTGCGGTCGAGGATGCGGGTGAGGGTGGACTCTTTCATGCGGATCTCGCCGCGCGCTATCGCCAGGCGTCGAGTTTCAGCCTTGCCGCCGACATCGACCATGACAGCATGGCCTTCGGTATCGAAATGGGTCAGGTGGTCGCTCATTTTTCGGTTTCCTCCGCGGTGAAAATGTCTTCGAGCATCTCCTCGGCGCTTTTGACGCCCATGAGACGCAGGCCGGACGGTGCTTCGAGGTTTTTCAGATTGCCGGCGGGCAGAAAGCAGCGGTTGAAGCCCAGGCGGGCCGCCTCCTTGACGCGCAGGTCGGGATGCGAAACCGCCCGTACTTCGCCCGCCAGCCCCACTTCGCCGAAGACGATGGTGCGCTGGGGGATGGCACGGTTGAGGTGACTTGAGGCCAGTGCTGCCATGACGCCGAGGTCGACCGCCGGTTCGTCGAGGCGCACACCTCCGGCGACATTGAGAAAGATATCCTGGGCGGGCAGCGAAAGCCCGACTTTCTTGTCGAGCACGGCTACCAGCAGCGAGACCCGGTTGTGGTCAAATCCCATGGTGGTGCGGCGCGGTGTGCCGAAGGACGTGGTCGAGACCAGTGCCTGCAGTTCGACCAGGATAGGGCGGCTTCCTTCCAGAGCCGGAACCACGGCGCTGCCGGCAGCGCCGTCCGGGCGCTCCGACAAAAAGAGCTCCGAGGGGTTGGAAACCTCAGTCAGGCCGCGGTCTTTCATCTGAAACACGCCGATCTCGTTGGTGGAGCCGAAGCGGTTTTTGACCGCCCGCAGAATGCGGTAGGGGTGGCCGGGGTCGCCCTCGAAATAGAGCACCGTGTCGACCATGTGTTCCAGCATGCGGGGACCGGCGATAGCGCCATCCTTGGTGACGTGGCCGACCAGAAAGGTCGGGATGCCGTCCCCTTTGGCGACCTGCATCAGACGGCCGGCGCACTCGCGCACCTGGCTGACACTGCCGGGCGCCGAGTCGAGGGCGGCGGTGAAAATGGTCTGAATCGAGTCGATGACCAGAAAAGCGGGCTTGAGCTCCGCAACCCGCTCGAGGATCGCCTCGAGAGATGTCTCGGCCAGCAGGAAGACTTCGCGCGGCGAGACTCCCAGCCGGTCCGCTCTCAGTTTGACCTGGCGCGCCGATTCCTCGGCGGTCACATACAGGGCGCTGCCCTGTTCGGACAGGCGGCTGACCGCCTGCAGCAGAAGCGTCGATTTGCCGATGCCGGGATCGCCGCCGATCAGGATGAATGATCCGGCCACGATGCCGCCGCCCAGCACCTGATCGAATTCGCCGATACCACAGCGTCGGCGGTCTTCATTGGTGACCGCGACCTCGGGAAGCCTTTGCGGACGGCTGCTTGAAGTGGGGGCGCGGCTGTCGCGGGCGGGCGCGGTTTTCTCTTCGACCAGGGTGTTCCAGGCCTGGCAGTCGGGGCAGCGCCCCAGCCATTTGGGGCTTGTGCCGCCGCACTGCTGGCAGACGAAGATGGTTTTAATGCGGTTTTTAGCGGGTTTCATAAGGGCTCCGCAGGCATTCTATGCCCTGGCGGCGACGGCGTCAACTTTCGTCTGAAGCTTTGTGGGCAATGGAATAATGCCGAAATGTGATCTCATTGAAAGGCGTCAGGGATAAAATGCTGCCGTCGATGCGATGCCGCGAGGAGGTTTCCCCGTTTGATTTTCATGCCGGACATTCAGTGGTGACGTCCGCGTGCCGTAACGATGGATTTTGTCCTTGAATCTCATGTTGTGCTAATATCATACTTTGGAGCGATTTATGGCGGGATGCGAACTGAAATACGGACACGCGGTGTTCCGCTGCAATCTGCCCGGCGCAAGGATTTTGACGCCGAGCGCCGTACCGCCGCAGGCATCGGCCGCTGATCTGGTGCGCGAGGCGCTTGCGCAACCGCTGGGTAGTCCGGCACTGGACCGGATCGTGCGCCCGGGCGAGAGGGTCACGCTTGTGACCTCCGATATTACGCGATATACCGGCAGCGAGCTTTATCTCCCGATTCTAGTGGAACGGCTTAATGCCTGCGGCGTCGCCGATGAGGATATCCTCGTTCTTGTTGCGTTGGGGATTCATCGCAAGCAGACTGATGCCGAACACCGCAAGATTCTCGGCCCGCTGGCCGGGCGCATCCGCATCCTCGACCATGAGTGCGACGACCCGGCGGAGCTCAGAATCCTCGGCACCACCGCCGGCGGTATGCCGGTCGCGGTCAACCGCCATGTGGTCGAAGCCGACCGGGTGATTGTCACCGGCACGGTCGGCTATCATTATTTTGCCGGCTTTGGTGGTGGTCGCAAAGGGCTTGTCCCCGGAGTGGCGTCGCGGGAAACCTGCATGGCCACCCATTTCGCCGTGTTCAATCCACCGGAGATCGGCGGCAAGCATCCGCGGGCAGTGACCGGCGTGCTTGAAGGCAATCCGGTGCATGAAGCCATTCTCGAGGCAGCCCGCCTTGTCGAACCCGATTTTCTGCTCAATACGGTGCTGACCCCCGACAAGCGGATCAGCGCCGTGTTCTGCGGTGACTTGGAAGAGGCGCACCTTGCCGGCTGCGAGCTGTGCCGCGAAATGTACAGCGTGCCCCTGGAACGGGCGGCCGACCTGGCGGTGGTCTCCTGCGGGGGCTATCCCAAAGACATCAATTTCATCCAGGCGCACAAGGCCCTGGATTACGGGGTCAATGCGGTTCGGCCCGGCGGGACGCTGATTCTGCTGGCCGCCTGTGCCGATGGCTTCGGCAACAAGACTTTTTTCGACTGGTTTCAATATACAGATCTTGTCTCGTTCGAGAAAGCGCTGCGTGCCGGTTATGAAATCAACGGCCAGACCGCTTATTCCACGCTGATGAAGGCTCGCTCTCATCGCGTGATTCTGGTGAGTGAATTCGGCCCGGTGGAAACCGAGAAAATGGGAATGGAGAAAGCGCGCGATCTGGATGAGGCCTTGGGTATGGCTCAGTCCGATCTGCCCGAGAACCCATTCATCGTAATCATTCCCGATGGCGGCACCGTCTTGCCGGTGACCGCTCAACTCTGAGAATAAGGATCAGGCATGGACGAAACAGCTGAGCCGCAAGGACAAATGAGCCGACGCGAAATCCTGCAGCGCGTGCTGAGTTCCGATTCCCTGCCCATTCTGCCGACCGTGGCGGCCAAGTTGTTGTCGATCACCTCCGATGAGGAGACGACGGTGCGCGAGATCGCCGAGCTGATTTCCCATGACATGTCGCTGTCCGCCAAAGTTCTGCGCGTGGTCAACTCCTCTTTTTACAGCCTGTCCTCCAAGGTCGGGACCATTCAGCAGGCGGTGACGATTCTCGGCATTCAGGCGGTGCGCAGCCTGGTTCTCTCCTTCTCCCTGCTCAACCTGAGACGGACGCCATGCATGGGTTTCAACCACAAGACGTTCTGGGAGCGCTCGCTGGCTTCGGCGGTTTCTGCGCGCCTGATCATGGAACATCTGGACGCCTCGCAGCGTGAGGAAGCCTTTGTTGCGGGTCTGCTTCAGAATATCGGGGAGATGATTCTGGCCATTGAATTCCCTGAGGATTGCGAACAGATCAGGGCGATGATTGACCAGGGGTGTGAGGAAATGCTGGCTGAACAGCGTGTCCTGGGGGTCGACCACGCCGTTCTGGGGCAGGCGATTGCCCGGAAATGGGGCTTTCCGTCTTCGCTGGTGACTCCCATCGCCTATCACCACAAACCGCAGAGCTACCTGAGCGGGAACGAGGCGGTCGATCGTCTCAACAAGGTGGTGCATGTTTCCTATCTGATGGTGGGCATTTTTTATTCGGACCGGCCGGAGGTGTACCATCGCCGGTTTGTGGTTGAATCGAAAAAGCTGCTGGGCCTTGATCCGAAGCTGGTCGACGATATCGCCGCGAAGGTTCACACCGAGGTCAACCGGGTAGCGGGCTACTTCGGCATGCAGGTCAATATAGAGCACTCGGTGGAAGAAATTCTGCAGGAAGCCAACACGCGGCTGGCGCAGATCAACATGACCTACGAGCAGATGAACCGCGAACTGACCGAGGCCAAAATGGAGCTGCACAGGCTGACCCGAGAGCTGCAGGAGAAAAACCGCCGTCTCGAAGCGCTGGTCAACCTTGATGGCTTGACGGGTGTTTACAATCATCGCTACTTTCAGTCCACCCTGCGTAAGGAGATCAGCCGCGCACACCGCCACTCCCACCCTTTGAGTCTCATCATGGCCGATGTGGACCATTTCAAGGGCTTCAACGATAACCATGGGCACCAGGTCGGTGATTTTATTCTGCGGGAGATGTGCCAGGTGATGACCCGCGTGTTGCGGGAGTACGACCTTATCGCACGCTATGGCGGTGAAGAATTCGCGATGGTGCTGCCCGAAACCGATCTTGATGCTGCACTGAAGGTGGCCGAAAAAATTCGCCTCGCCGTGGCCGAAGCCCGCTTCGAGCAGGATGGCAAATCCTACCAGGTGGGTCTGAGTCTCGGGGTCGCTACTCTGGCGCCGGGCAATCACGCGTTGAACTCGGATGAGCTGATCGGTCAGGCCGACCAGGCGCTGATGCAGGCTAAACGCAAAGGGCGCAACCGGGCGCTGGCTTTCGGCGAGAAAAACCGCTGGCTGGATCGGATCTGGCCG